>JAFOHG010000080.1 GCA_017421915.1 Cellulosilyticum sp.
AGATATGGCAGCAGAACAAAAGGCAAGAACAACTTATGATAATTTATTAAGGCTTATTAAAGATCCAGAGGTTTGTGACCCACTTAGATTCTTACGTGAAAGAGAGCTTGTACATTATCAACGTTTTGGAGAAGGACTTCGTATGATTCAAGAAGAACTTGATTCTAAGAATTTTTATGCTTTTAATCCAGAATTTGATATTAAGAAGTGTAAATAGTAATTTATAAATATTTTCATTAAAATGATTGGTTCATCACCATGAACTGTGCTTGACAAACTATATACCAAATATTACACATAAAAAATGCACCTGTTATCCTGTAATGTAGTAAGTGCGAACTAAACTATATACGGAGGACTCCAGATGCACTTACATGATATCAATACACTATTAAATCTTCAAGGGGTAACTGTTATTTCTATTACTGAACCTAGCGAAAATAAGGTGTATGTATCTCTAGAGCCTATAGATTCACATCAACTCTGTCCTAGTTGTGGAAGTATTCATACCATAAGACGTGGTAAATCTGCCCCTAGACATGTAAGGCATCTTGATTTATGTGAAAATCATACCATACTCATTTTACCTACTATTAGATTAACCTGTAAGTCATGTGGATTAAATTTCACTTGGGAGTATAGTTTTGTTGAACCTAAATCTAAATACACCAATGCGTTTAAAGATAGATTAGCTCAATCTATAAATGGAGGAACAGTAAAGCATTCCATCCAAGTGTTTGATGTACCTTATACTTCAGGTGAACGTTTTATTAAAAAGTCTTTATCTCATATTGTTCCTCTTATGCAAAGTGAACTTCTAAAAAGTGCTCAAAATAGTACTAAGCTCATTATAGGAATAGATGATTTTGCCATAAGAAAAGGTCACACTTACAATACTGGCATTCATGATTTACGAAATGGCACGCTTCTAACAGTTGTTCGCGGTCGTAAATATGAGGAATTAATCAATAATCTCGAATTACAACAATGCGTGAGTGCACTATCTCCTTTTGCAGTTGTTATGGATTTAGCTAAAAGTTATCATAACTTTGCTAAAAAGGTCTTTCCAAATGCTATTCGTATAGCTGATCGTTTTCATGTAAATCGATATATAACAGATGCTTTACATGCCATTCGTAAGAGAGTTTGTAGAACTTTAAATACTTATCAAGCTACATTTCTTAAACACAACAAAAAACTTCTAGAGAAACGTAATGATTCACTTAATAACTCTGAACGACTCTTATTAAAACGAATCCTACATTTATCATCTGAATTAGAAGATGCTTATTGGCTTAAAGAAGATTTAATTGAATGGTATGAGTTTAGCAATAAGAAAAATGCACTTAACTTACTAGAAAAATGGATTCAACATGGTGAATCTTTAGGTATTCCAGAAGTAGATGAAGCCTTAAAGACCTTTAGAAACTGGAAAGTTGAGATTTCAAACTATCATAAATGTCGTTTTACAAATGCAGCTGTTGAAGGTAAAAATAATAAAATCAAAGCGCTTCAACGTAGAAGTTACTTTTTAAGAAATAGAACAAGTTATGAGTATCGTATTTATTTAGAATGCAACTGTGAATTTTTGCCAGCCTAATGATTAGGCTGGCAAGCACAGATTTTGGTGATGAGCCTAATTTAATAAAAAAAATTCCTAATGGATATTTAGTAACTGGAGATAAACGTTAAAAGTTATGCACAAATTTGGGATAAAGTGTGGATAAGGTAGAAAATATGTTCGATAGAAGTAAGCTTTAAGATGAAGAATGTGGATAAACTTATAAATAGTATAGATGGTTTATTATTTAAATTTTTTAGGGTATACTTAATATCATGAATGAATGGAGAAAAGTGGCTAAGCCACTTTTTTTATGAAATAAATTAAAGAACTTAAGATAATTGGATAGAAAGGAAAGAATATGAGTATCAGCGAAATCATAAGATATGTATATGTAACAGTAGGTGTAGCTGTTGTACTCAGTATACCCGTTATACTTATACGTAGATATTACATACACAAAGATAGGCAACTAGCACATTGGAAATATAAATTAGCAGATAATATCTTTCTCTTTTATATAATTTGTTTATTTCAAATTACTGCTTTTAGATTTGGCGGACTTGGATGGAGCCTAGAAAATATGATGGAGAGAAAAACACGAGTGAATGGAACGCCGTTAGTTTTTATATGGAATTGGGCTGTAAAAAAGAGATGGTGGTATCTTATTTATAACGCAGTAGGTAATTGTATTTGGTTTGTCCCATTAGGTGTTTTACTTCCAGCTCTATATAAAGAGTATCGTAAGCATTTTGGTAGAACAGTTTTTATTGGAATGGTAGTATCCACTTTGATAGAAATCCTACAATATATATTTTGTACAGGAGTTACGGATATTGATGATGTTATCTTTAATACATTAGGTACGGCTGTAGGCTATATAATGTGGGTGATTTTTGATTGCGGAAGAAATTTAATAAGTAAACGAAAAAGTAGACATATAGAATAATTCTTTTTGAATAGATAAATATATTGTTTGAAATTACACATAATATCCGAAAAGACATGTACATGTAGGAGGATATAGGATGAGAGTATGCAATGTGGTTTGGGGGGCAGCATATATAGGACCTTTTTCTGAATGGAGTTGGGTTACTACATTAGGAGTAATTGCAATAGGGGTTATTTTACTTTGGGCATTATATAAGCTAGTGATTAATAAAAGAAATAATGAGACTAAACATATTAAAAAAGTAAAAAAAGTAAAAAGAGTTGTTATCACAGATGAAGATATGCCAGATGAAAATGGCATTACACCTATTCATAAAAAGGAAGAAGATATAGAAGCAGAAGAAGTTATAGCTATGCCATTTTCGGGAGAATTGATGGAACTATCAAAAGTTCCAGACCCTGTTTTTTCAGAGAAAATGGTAGGAGATGGGTTTGCAGTTAAACCAAGTAGTGAAGAGATTTTAGCACCTGTTAACGGAATGATTAAAGAAGCAAAGTCAGATAGGGCCACACTTATATTTAACACAACAGCAGGGCGAGATGTTGTTTTGCATATAGGATTAAATGCTAATGAGCAAGGGAGCACAGGTGTTAATTTTAAAGTAAAAGAGGGAGACCGAGTTAGTGTAGGGCAAAAAATAGGTACGCTAGATTTGAATAAGATGAAGGAAGAAGTAACCTCTATTATTTCTCCTATTATATTTCCTAATCTAAAAGAGACTGAACGAATAGTAGTCAAGCAACAAGGAAAAGTGGAAGCAGGGATGAAAGGTATAGTTACTATTAAAATAGATAAGTAGAATATATTAATAAAAAATGGGTTGTTGCAGGTGCATACAACCCATTTTTTATTAAGCCATTAACCAAGGCTTTTGTAACATTTCAGCAAGCGTACTACATTGATTTTTTAAACTAAGTAAATTATATTCAATGTCTTTTAGTGCATTTTCTTGATTGAGATAATCTAATTTAGAAATTAAACCTAATTCATATTTTAAAGAGTAAGTTTTTAATTGATTTTTAGTAAATGCATAGTTTTCTTCTAAAGTAGTAATCTGTTCATGGAGTGCAAGAAGATTAGAATAACTAGTAAGAAGTGCCTGTGTTAATGAATCTTCTGTGTTCTCAAGAGTTGTTTCGGTACTTGAAATACTGAATTTGTTTGCTAAGTATTCAGCATAAGTAGGTGCATAAACATAATTCTCAAACATATGATTTTCTTGAGATTTTACAAGTGCATGTTTATGTTCTAAATAACTTTCAACTTTACCACGGAAATAAGGTTCAATAGCATTAGTTTTAACTGTAAAAGGTTCGTATTCAATAGTACTTTCTAAATTATATTGTTCTATGGCTCTACCAGTTAAAATACCAAGATTAGTCATATTACTTTTTAATGTTGACTGCGCAGCCGCAAGCGTTGACTTTAGGTTAGAAAGTTCAAGTTGAGCAGCATTATATTCTAACTCAGTGACTAAACCAAGATTTTTCTTTGTAGCAAGTTGTGAAAGTTGTATTGTTTTAAGGTCTATATCAAGCTGATAATTTTCGATTTGTAACTTTTGTAAGACAACGGTATTATATGTACTTCTTACATTATAGCTAATGCTATCTATTAGATATTCACGGTCTTTTTCATTTTGGAGCTGAGAAATATATTTTTGTTGATAGCCACCAGCTGTTAAATTGTTAGAAGAACTAAGTTGTTCAGAAATAAGTTTAGCTTCCTCAGCATTAAGTGCAAGAGAAGCATTGCTAGCTAAAGCAGAACTAATAGCACTTTCAACAGTAAGTATAGGTTTGGTAGATGTTTGGGTATCTGTTTTACTAGAAGCTTTTGCTAAAAGTTTTGGATTAGATTGAGTAGTGATAGTTGTGCTAGCAAAGACCGGTGTGGTACTAAATAAAATACCAATTAGGCATGATGCTATAAACTTATTGTGTTTCATTAAGTCACCTCGTTTTAGTAAGTTGTAAGTAAATATTAAGTATATACTATACTGTAACATGTAAAAATGTGAAAAACATGTAGAAAGATTGAAATAGACATAAAGCAAGGATTTTAAATGAATTGACAAAATGAGCATATGCACAATATAATTAGTGTGCATATGCTCATTTGCGAGATATGGTAGTATTTATTAGAGCCATATATAAAAAGAAGCTATAATAAAAATGGAACTAGTGACCAAAATAAGGAGAAAATGGTATGCCTAGAATGACCAAATGTAGACGTGTTTGCGTTGAACCTATATCGAAACTCTTTAAGGTTGATACAAAATGTAGCGAGCAAGTAAGTTTATGTATAGAGGAATTAGAAAGTATAAGACTTATTGACTTTGAAAGCTTAGAACAACAAGAAGCAGCACACCGAATGGGTGTATCTAGAGGTACTTTCCAACGTATTTTATATGAAGCAAGGAGAAAAGTGGCGATAGCCTTAGTTCAGGGAAAAAGCATTGTTGTTGCAGGTGGAAATTATGAGATGGCAACGAAAGCTTGTAATACATCTAAACGTTGCAAGGGTTGTAAGTTTTTCAAAGAAAATGAATTTTAAAGTTTGGAATAAAAGTTAACTTAAAGGTAAAGTATATTAAATGAAGTATAAGGAGATGGAGTTAATGAGTGAGAACTGTTCAAGTAATTGTGGGAGCTGTAGTCAAGAATGTTCTTCAAGAAAATCAAATCCAAAAAGTATGTTAGTAGCACCACATGCTTTAAGTCACATTAAGAAAGTCGTTGGTATTGTAAGTGGTAAAGGCGGAGTTGGAAAATCTAGTGTGACATCTATGCTAGCTGTGGCTATGAAGCGTAAGGGTTATGGAGTAGGTATTTTAGATGCAGATATTACGGGGCCATCTATTCCTAAAGCATTTGGAATTAACCAAAAAGCTTACGCAACAGAAAATGGATTATATCCAGTACCATCTAAAACAGAAATTGATGTTATGTCTATTAATCTTCTTTTAGACAAGCCAACAGACCCGGTAGTTTGGAGAGGTCCAGTTATTGCAGGGGCTGTTAAACAATTCTGGGAAGAAGTTATTTGGGAAAATGAAGATTATCTTTTTGTAGATATGCCACCTGGAACAGGTGATGTACCACTTACAGTTTTCCAGTCTATTCCACTTGATGGGATTATCATTGTAACATCTCCACAAGACCTTGTTTCTATGATTGTAGCAAAGGCAGTAAATATGGCGAATATGCTTAATGTACCAATCATTGGATTGGTAGAAAACTATAGCTATTTTATGTGTCCAGACTGTGATAAGAAACATCAAATTTTTGGTGAGAGCAAAATTGATGAGGTAGCAGCACAAAATAATCTTAAAGTATTAGCTAAGTTACCTATCGATCCTAAACTTGCAAAAGCCTGTGACAATGGACAAGTTGAAGAAATAGAATTAGAAGAAATCAATGAAGTGGCTAATCAAATAGAAACATTTTGTAAGTAGATTGAATCATTAGTGGTGAATTAGTCCAACAAAAAAGGTGCATATTAATATGCACCTTTTTTATTGGGTTCAGGTTGAATTCTAAGTTTGTTATTTAAAGAGAGTTTAAAGTTGTTTACGGCAATTTGTTCACTATGACTATTTAATAATATTGAGTCACAGACTAAAGTTATAATAATCTAAATAGAAAACAGGGGTAACAAAATACTTAGATATTTAGAATAAATGAAAAGTTAATATGGTTAACAGTGGCATATAATAAAATAAATGGATAGGGGGGATGTATATGCGTATTGCTGTAATAACAGACGGTAAAAATATCTCAGAGAAGTTTAGTCGAGTTATTAGATTTACAGTTTTTGAAGTGTTAGGTAGGCAAACGAGGGAGAAGTTACGGATTAATATATCAGCAGATGATAAGAAAGAAGCACTTATATATATCTTTAAAAATGAGGGGATACAGGTATTACTCTGTAGTAGAATTGCGGAAGATACTAAGATGGAATTAGAGAAAAATGGAATAAAAGTTGTTTCAGGATTAAAAGGGAATACTAAAAATTTAATAAGAGCCTATATGAAAGGATATCTACAAGAAACATAAATAAAAAAGAGATTGTACATAGTGACAATCTCTTTTTGACAGTTCGTTTAAAAGTTATGATTATTCCATCCCCAGTGGGTGGCAAATTCATATTTTACATAAATTGCTTTTGGAGGAATACCAAGTTCCTTTTCATATAAGGCACATATCTTTTGTGTTAATGATTCAAGCGCTTCATCGGAAGTAGAGCCAAAGATTTTAACTTCTACAAAGGCACCTTTATCTAGTGCTTGACCGCCTAGGTAAAGAGGATATTCATCTGAAAAACCTACCATAAGGAAAGATTCACTTTTCCCAGGGATAGTAGAAATAAGTTTACCAAGTTCTGTTTTTAAAGTATCTTTTTGAGTAGCAGAAAGTTTTGTTGTAATTTTAGAATCAATAAATGGCATGAAATCACCCTTTCAAAAAATATATATTTTTATTATAAAATGTAATATCTAAGAAAGCTAGGGAAGAACAGCAGAAGATATGTGTCTATATTTTCTTTGAATAATGTACTGAAGTAAACTAAAGAGATGGAATTTATATTTGCTCTACTAAACTTTAATTTATGTGCATTTAGAACAGTAAATTTAAAACTACTCGAAAAAGCTAAAGTAGCATATGCTTCTCTCTTTATTATAAAAGAGCGAGAAAAAAATAGAAAAAGTATAGGGAAAGAAAAAAAAGGGGTTGACGTAGGTAAAATAATACTGTATTATTAATCAAGTCAGCAGCAGAAATGCTTAGATATGACATAAATTGATTATGAACTTTGAAAACAAAATAGTAACCATAAAACCAGTCGATTCATTAAGTCTCAAAATAAATCATAGATTTATTAGAGACAAATGAGTACAACTTCAACTTATTGAAGTGATTACGTACTAGTAAAACGAGTAACAAATACTCGAGTCAATCAAATTTAAAACATCATTCTCTGTCTCGACAATGCCCATCTTTTCTTCGAAGAAGGCCCTGGTTCGGTCGATATTTCCAATCTTCTTACCCCAGTCATCGAATCAGGCAACATTCGTATTATTCTC
>JAFOHG010000081.1 GCA_017421915.1 Cellulosilyticum sp.
AATACAAGCTGTTTGACATACTTCTTCAATCTGAGCTGTTGAAGCATTTGGATTACTAAAGCAGATGTTTTGTGCAATTGTATCAGAAAACAAGAAAGTATCTTGAAAAACAACAGACATATTTTGACGAAGAACAGTAAGATCATAGTTACGTACATCTATGCCATCTACAAGAACTTCACCTTGAGTAATATCGTAATAACGACCAATTAAGGAAATCAGAGAAGATTTTCCAGCTCCAGTTGTTCCCATAATAGCTACCTTACTACCAGCAGGGATATGGAGATTAATATCTTGAAGGACCACTTCGTCTTTGTATTTAAAAGAAACATTTTTAAAGTCAATGCTACCTCTAATTTTTTTAGGTGCATAAGCCTCTTTAGGACTTTGGATTTTAGAATCACGATCTAAAATGGCGAAAATCTTTTTGGCAGAAGCACTATTACGAGAAAGCATATTACTAAGCCAGCCTAGTTGACGCATTGGCCACACTAAATTCCAAATATAGTTACTAAAAGCAACTAAAGTTCCCATAGAAAGACTATCATTTAGAATAAAGATTCCACCACCAATAATCATAGCAATGGAAGCTATATTCGTACAAAAATCAATCAGAGGAAAATGTTTAGCAGTTACATCAGCCAGTTCCATATTGGTATCACAGAACTTTTGATTGAGTTTATAAAAACGATTCATTTCATACTTTTCTCGTGCAAAAGCTTTAACCAATCGAATACCAGCTATATCTTCTTGAGCAGTAGTATTGATCACAGCTTTTTGATCACTTAAATCTCCATATAATCGTCCAAATAGTTTCTCTACTTTAATGGTAATAAAGCCTATAGGAATCATCATAGCTAAACTTAAAAGTGCAAGGCGCCAATCTAAAATAAATATGATGATTGTACTAAAGGTAAAGTAGAAAATATTTTCTACAAACATACGTAAGCCATAGCCAATGGTTTGCCAAATACTTTCTAAATCCTCATTAATGCGAGACATGAGTTCTCCTGTGTTCATGTCATCATAATAAGTAAACTCAAAGGTTTCCATATGTTGAAAAACATCATATTTAAGATTTTGATGAACTTTAACACTCATTAAATCATAAATATACTCTTTAAAGAAACCAAAAATTGACTTACTAAGTGTTAAAAGGCACATTGTAAAAATTAAGGTAGGAAAGAGTGTATGATTTCCTTCGCCAATAACATGATCAACTAAGAGCATCTGGAGTAATGGCGAAACTTGGTCGATGCCAATAACCATTAACATACAAATCGTACCAAAGAACAAAAGCCTTTTATACTTCATAACATATTTCATAATCCTAAGCATAAGTTTATCCTCCTTTTTTTATTCATGTCTCAAAAAAGCTTAACTTTTAAAAGATTAAAAGTGTAAAAGAGACAAAATAAAAAGGCCATAGCAAAGCTATGACCTAAAATAAATAAAGGTCATAGCAACCTACGACCTTAATATACGTAAATAAAAGTAAAATTAATAAAAAATAAAGGTCAGGTTCATACCTCACCAAAATATATAAGATGAGGTGCGTATTTAATTATTTTGAAAATAGTATGGAACGTTACTTTAAAATCTATATTTAAAGTATTTTCCGGCTTAAATTTTCTGTTAAACATAATACACACCTCCTTTTCATTTTTTTATAATCTACGCACATTATAGTTAGAATAAATAGAAAAGTCAAATTATTTTTCGCTAAATATAAAAAAATATCTTTTAAAAAATGGATGGGATAAGATAAATGAGTTAGCAAAATAAAATAAAAGAGGAAAAGAAAAAATATAATCAAATAATTAGTTTGAATAAATCAAAATAAAAGGATGAAAATACATGATAGGAAGTAAAAATAAAAAATTAATTTTGGTTCAAATAATAAATTGGACATAAATATAGAAATGCTTTTTATTGGTTAAAAATAGTTATAGTGCCCTAATTAAAAGAATATAAATAGGAAAAATCTATTGTTTTTAATAGATTCAATTAAAAACTTTGTACAATATGCTAATAATATTAAATACAATTTAAATAAAAATTAAAAAATTAACAATAAAATTATTAATAAAAATAATAAAAAAATTACTCTTGAAATATTATTAAAGGGATGTTAGTATACACCTATAAAGCAGCAAAAAATTTGGTAAATATGACTTGAGAGTAAAATGAGAAGGGACAGAAATTAGACAAAAGTGTTAGAAGACAGGAAGGCTTAAGAAGAAGAATTAAACAATATGAATAGAGATATTTTAGTTTTTATCCTATTCATTAGAAGTGATTCAAGTAAAGTAGCTTTTATTAGAATCGTTTCTAAACAAAAAGAATTTATTAATTTTAAGGAGGAAATACAATGAATACTAAAAAAATCGCTGTATCATGTTTAGCAACTACTATGTTAGCAACACTCTTTTCAGGATGTGGAGGATCAAGTTCTAAAAATGAGATTTACTTCTTAAACTTTAAACCAGAATGTGCTGAAGTTTATGAAAAAATTGCTGCTGATTATGAAAAAGAAACAGGTGTTAAAGTAAAAATTCAAACAGCTGCTAGTGGAACTTATGAACAAACTTTAAAATCTGAAGTGGCCAAGTCAGAAGCACCTACTATTTTCCAAGTTAATGGTCCTGTTGGCTATCAAAACTGGAAAGATTACTGTAAAGATTTAAAGGATACAAAACTTTATAGTTATTTATCTGATCAAAGTTTAGCAGTAACCAATGGAGATGGTGTATATGCTATTCCATATGTTGTAGAGGGATATGGCATTATTTACAATGATGCTATTATGGAAAAATATTTTGCTTTACCTGATAAAGCAGTATCTATTTCTTCAACAGAAGAAATTAATAACTTTGAAACTTTATCACAAGTCGTAGAAGATATGACAAAACATAAAGAAGAATTAGGCATTGAGGGTGTATTTGCATCTACTTCATTAAGTTCTGGTGAACAATGGAGATGGCAAACTCATTTAGCAAATGTACCTTTCTATAATGAGTTTAAAGATAATACTGCTTTTGATAATACAATTTTAGCAGGATTAGATGCAAAAGAAATTGAATTTAAATATAATGAAAACTTCAAAAATGTATTTGACTTATACATAAATAACTCTTGTACAGAGCCAGGTATGCTTAGTAGTAAATCTGTAAATGATTCTATGGCAGAATTTGCACTTGGTAAAGTAGCTATGGTTCAAAATGGTAACTGGGCTTGGTCACAAATTAAAGAAATAGAAGGTAATACTGTAGCAGAAGAAGATGTTAAGTATCTTCCAATTTACACAGGTATGGAAGGGGAAGAAAGCCAAGGTTTATGTATTGGTACAGAAAATTACTTTGCTATTAATAACAAAGTATCTGAAGAAAAACAAGAAATGTCTGTTGCATTCCTTGAATGGTTGTTCTCAAGCGATACAGGTAAGTCTTATGTAACAAATGAATTAGGCTTTATTGCACCATTTAATACTTTTGGAGAAAATGAACAACCATCTGATCCACTTGCTAAAGAAGTATCTAGCTGGATGCAAAAAGATGTTACTTCTGTACCATGGACATTTGCAGCGTTCCCAAGTGAAGAGTTCAAAAACAAATTTGGTGATGCACTTCTTGAATATGCTCAAGGTCAAAAAGATTGGAATGGCGTTGTAAGTAATGTACAAGAAGCTTGGAAAACAGAAGTAGCTGCTAAATCACAATCATAAGATGAACCTAAAGAGTGAGCCTAGACATTAAGGCTAGCTCACTCTTTAAAAAAATCTATGAATAATACAAGAAGGAGGGGGAGAAATGGAAAAAAGTTTAAAAAAGTATTTTCCAGTATTTGTACTTCCTACATTAATTGCTTTTACAATTGCCTTTATCGTACCATTTATTTTAGGAATCTTTTTATCGTTTACAGAATTTACAACTGTAACAGATGCAAAATGGGTTGGACTTAAAAATTATTTACGTATTTTTGAGGATGGAGATTTTTTAAATGCCCTTTGGTTTACTGTGCGTTTTGCACTTGTTTCAGTTATTAGTATTAACGTATTTGCCTTCTTATTAGCTTTATTATTAACAAGAGGACTTAAAGGAACTAACCTTTTTAGAACCATCTTTTTTATGCCAAACTTAATTGGTGGTATTGTATTAGGGTATATTTGGATTTTAATTTTAAATGGATTATTAGCACACTGGGGTGTAACTATTACATATGATCCTAAATATGGTTTTTGGGGTTTGGTTATTCTAATGAATTGGCAGCTCATAGGTTACATGATGATTATTTATATTGCAGGTATTCAGAGTGTACCAGATAGCTTAATTGAGGCAGCTAAAATAGATGGTGCTACATCAGGACGTATTTTAAGAAGTATTACCATTCCAATGGTTATGCCTTCTATTACAATTTGTATGTTTTTAACTGTTTCTAATGCTTTTAAATTATTTGACCAAAACCTAGCATTAACGGCAGGTGCACCATCTAATAAGACAGCTATGATGGCGCTAGATATTTACACAACATTCTATGGACGTGTAGGATGGGAAGGTGTAGGGCAAGCTAAGGCTGTTCTATTCTTTATTATTGTAGCAATTATTTCATTGCCACAAGTTTTAACGACTAGAAACAAGGAGGTAGAAAGCTAATGGAAACTGGCATTCAAAGTAAATCATTAAGAATCATTTTAACTACGTTATGTAGTATCTTAGCTTTAATTTTTGTATATCCTGTTTTTATCGTGTTACTGAATTCTTTTAAAGGCAAATTATATATTAGTGATCAGCCTTTTACACTACTTAATGCAGATAACTTTGCTGGATTTGAAAACTATATTTCAGGAATTGAAAAAATAGGTTTTTTCAAAGCTTTTGGTTTTTCATTATGGATTACAGTAGGCTCTGTACTGGCTATTGTTATTTTTACCTCTATGACGGCTTGGTACATTACTAGGATTAAAACTAAGTTTTGTCAAATTCTGTATTACCTATTTGTTTTCTCTATGATTGTACCATTCCAGATGGTTATGTTTACAATGACAAAGACAGCTAATATGCTTCATTTAGATAATCCAATTGGTATTATTATTATTTACTTAGGGTTTGGAGCAGGACTTTCGACCTTTATGTTTTGTGGATTTGTAAAATCGGTTCCAATTGATGTAGAAGAAGCATCTGTTATTGATGGATGTACAGCTATTCAAACATTTAGATATACAGTTTTCCCAATGTTAAAACCTATTGTTATTACAGTAGCTATATTAAATGCAATGTGGATTTGGAATGACTACTTATTACCTTATCTTTTAATTGGAACAGATTATAAAACGATTCCAATTGCAATTCAATACTTAAAGGGTGGTTATGGCTCAATTGATATGGGTGCTATGATGGCAATGTTGGTATTAGCTATTTTACCAATTATTATTTTCTATTTGTGTTGTCAAAAACATATTATTAAAGGTGTTGCCGTAGGGGCAGTAAAAGGTTAAAAAGGTAATAAAAAGACGGACAATCTGAGTTAAAGCTCTAGATTAGTCCGTCTTTTTGATTAAAGAATAAATAGAAAATATTAAAGAGATGAGTAGGTTAGGCTAATCAATATAAACATCTACAAAATTGATTTGAGTATCTGGTTTAAAATGAGAAAAAACTAATTTAAGCTGTGTGCCGTTTGTAACATCTAATTGGATTTTTTGAGGTAAGTCATCTGCTCCAAGTAAATGTGTGGCAATAAGCTCATCATCTAGATAAAAATCAACTTGTCCAGAACTTGCTTTAAAGTCTTCACAACCTAAGAAGCCTGTAATTTGATGATAAGATTGATTCAGATTAAAGGAAGCTGAAATAACATTGGTAAAAGAATAACCATTTTCATGAACTTCATTAGCCATGGTCATAGGCTTATTCATTTTAGCGTCTGGACAATGTAAAAAGGCATGAATAGAATCATAATCATAATGATAAATTTTAAGCTTATCACTCATCACTGATGCAGTAGGAATATTACCTACATTTAAGATTTTGCTTTCGTCATTCCAAACAATAGGCTCATTAATCATATGTTCTACCAGTTCATAAGGAATAAAGACTTTGCCATCGCCAGATACAATATAGTCTTTAATAATATGTCCATTAGGTAAAACAACTTCTGCCTCTTGATACTCTACTTCCATAGTTTTAGGTGACAGATTAATAAAAGCATAAAGTGAAGAAGAGAAGAATAGGGTACACAGCATAATAAGTAAGTATTTTGGTTTAAAGATTAATTTCAAAATTAGCACCTCCATAATTACAGGTAGTATATGGAATTTTATAAAACTTATACATTGCAAAGAAACATTGAAGTAAATTAAGTACACATTGAAACAAAAGAGGGGATATGCTACTGTAGAAATCAGAGTTAAAGAGTAGATAAAAGAATCAACGATTAGACTAGAAAGCTAAGCATAAAGAAAAAATAAAGGAGGGTATGTTTATGAAGATAGATATGCATGTACATGTAACCCCAAAGGAGATTAGTCAAAGTGCATTAAAAATTGGAGAAAAAGAGCCATACTTTGATTTATTATCGCGTACTCCTAAAAATAAGTTTGCTACGGCTGAAGAAATCGTAGAAGAAATGAAAAAAGTGGGAATAGATCGTAGTGTGATTTTTGGGTTTAGTTTTTCAGATATGGGATTATGTCAATATGTAAATGACTATGTAATTGAAAAGGTTAAAGTCTATCCTAATGAGCTTATTGGTTTTATGTCGGTAGTTCCTAATCATCCCAACACGCCTTATGAAATTGAACGATGTTATAAACAGGGATTAAGGGGGATAGGTGAACTTTTTCCAGCAGGTCAGCCTTTTGAGATTAGTCAAATAAATGATACAGCGGCATTAGCTGAGTGTTGTCAGTATTATAATCTACCAGTTATAGTCCATATGAATGAGCCAGTAGGTCACTATTATACAGGGAAAACAAATACAACTTTAAAAGAAATAGAATGCTTTGTGGAGCATCATCCAGAGTTAAAAATCATCTTGGCACATTTTGGTGGGGGAATTTTTATGTATGAGATGATGAAAGAGGTAAAAGAGCGTTTTAAAAATGTATATTATGATAATGCAGCTTCTATCTTCTTGTATAATGAATCTATTTATAGAGTGATGAGAGAAATAGGTGTTTTAGATAAGTTGTTATTTGGAAGTGACTATCCGCTTCTTTCACCTTCACGTTATAAAAAAAGTATTGGAGGAAGTGGTCTAACAGAAGATGAAAAGGCGAAGTTTTATGGGGGAAATGCCATTAAGTTACTTAATTTGGATGGACAGAAATTGGATGATTCATTAAATAAGGCAATACATCTTTAAAGGTGTTTGATACATCTTAGATTGAGATTTGTATGGCTGTATAAAAAGCATGAAGACTAACTAATGAGTAGGTTAGTCTCCATGCTTTTTATTTTAGTACTATATAAAGGAAAATTGAGGAATTTGTAAGAAAGGTTAAGATATTATTAAAAAAAAGAGTGATTGAGAAAAGTGAGATACAATAATAGAGCACAAAGGGGGAGATGGGATGAGACAACAGACAAAGTGCATAGAAATTCCTTTTAATCAGCTAGAATTAGCTCAATTGGAATTATTTTTAAATCGAGAGCGAGAAGAAAATTGGGTGCTAGTAAAGATAGAGGGCAACAAATTCTATTTTGAGGTAAGACCAGGAAAGTTATATTGTTATGAAGTAAGATTATTGATGGAACCAATAGGGAAAGAGCCTAATTTTTTAAAGATAGAGGAGAGACAACATTACTTTATTAAGAGGCAAGAAGAGGCAGGGTGGTATTTTGTAGGAGAATTAAAAGATTGGCATGTATTTAGAAGCTTAGTAGAAAAAAGTCCAATTGCAACAAGGCGGAATTGGAAAGAAGAATATAAACAGCTTAAGTGGAGATATTTACACTGTAAACTAAAAAATACTGGAATAAAATGTGGTATTTTACTATTTCTTATCATGAGTATTATTATGTTTTCACCCCTTACCATTATTACTTCTAACTATGTACTAGGGCTTATTTTAACATTTATGATGGTTGGCATATTAGGAATACTAGAGCTTAATATTTGGATAAATTATAAATATAAAATGTATAAGAAGCTTAGGCGTAATATGCCTTTTGAGTCTAATGAAACTTTAATAAAAGAAGCTACTAATAGAAAAAGAGCTAGTAGCCTTATTATCGCCTTAGCACTATTAGTCTTTGTACTAGGTATGCTTATTGATGGTATCTTTACAAAAAGCTTGCCAATTATTTTAATGGCTATTTTAATTACAGGAATTTTTACTGTAGGTTACTTAGAAGAACTTGATGAAGATAAATGGGTTAAGCTAAATAAAGATAAACAAAAAGTAACATATGTGATTTGTCTAATAGGAATCATTTTAACAGGAATATGGAATTGTATTGATAATATAGAGAGAACTTATACGGGAAACGAAGCACTAAAGATTAAATCACGTATGCAGCAGTTATCTTTAGTGACATTAAATAATCCTAATGTGATGAACTACACAGGAGATATGGAAATTATAGAAAAAGAAACAAGAACGATTTTCTTAAAACACCATTTGCAATATGCAGAGTGGCAAGGAGACAAATATTTAAGTCTTAATTACTATGAGACTTGGAATAGTAATTGGGCAAATCAGATTTTTAAATTCTTATTAAGAGCTAAAAAAATAGATGAGCAGCATGGATATCAGAAGATTAAGCCACAATGGTATGGAGCAGATGAAGCTTACATAGAAGAGTATGGAACTAAGATTTGTTTAAGAAAAGGACGCTATATTATAGAAATTCAATCTACAAGTGAACAGTTAGAGAATCCAGTATGGCAATACAAGATACGTTATAAAAATAAAAACTTAGGTAGCAGATAAAATAACTTAATGTTGTGAATAAAAATACAGAAAATTAAATAAAATATTGACAATAGCAATGAGGAGTGATAGGATAAGTTTCAAATAAATCAGATATATTTGAAAAATTAAACTAATGATTGTGGTACTCTTTTAGAAAGTTATTAGCTAATGTAAAACAATAAAGAAGCTTTATCTCTTTAAGGGTATTAAAGAGATAAAGCTTTTTTTGGTGTGGGGAGATTTTTAAATATATCTATAAGATTTAAAATCTATATTAAGGAGTGAGTTTAAATGAATGGACTAACCATGATGTTAATTGCAATTGTGGTGCTTGGGGGAGCTTATTTAATTTATGGTCGCTATCTTGTTAAAAAGTGGGGGATTGACCCAAAGGCTAAGACACCAGCTTATGAGATGCAAGATGGAGTAGATTATGTGCCAGCAGATACAGGTGTTGTATTTGGACATCAATTTGCATCTATTGCAGGGGCAGGGCCAATTAATGGACCAATCCAAGCAGCTATCTTTGGATGGGTACCTGTACTTTTATGGATTTTAATAGGTGGGGTATTCTTTGGAGCAGTACAGGATTTTGCTGCTATGTATGCATCTGTTAAAAACAAAGGACGTACAATAGGTTATATTATTGAAGTATATATTGGTAAAACAGGGAAAAAATTGTTTTTACTTTTTACATGGCTATTTTCTATTTTAGTTGTAGCTGCTTTTGCAGATGTTGTAGCTAAGACATTTAATGGATTTGCAGCAGATGGAGCAACCATTAAGGCCAATGGTGAAGTGGCTATGACAAGTATACTTTTCATTGCAGCAGCAGTTTTGCTAGGCGTAATTTTGAAGAAATGTAAATTGAGTACGGGTATTAACACAGCTATAGCTATTGGCTTATTAGTACTTTGTATTGTATTAGGGTTAAATGTACCTATTTACTTTTCAACAGGGTTTTGGCATATTTTTGTATTTATTTATATAGCTATTGCTTCTATTGTACCAGTATGGGCACTGCTCCAACCAAGAGATTACTTAAATAGTTTCTTGCTTTTAGCTATGATTGGAGCATCTGTTATTGGGGTTGTTTTATTTAATCCACAAATGAATTTAGCAGCTTTTAATGGCTTTAATGTAGGGGGTAATACATTATTCCCATACTTATTTGTAACGATTGCTTGTGGTGCTGTTTCAGGATTCCATGCACTCGTATCTTCAGGTACGGCTTCTAAACAAATTAAAAATGAAAAAGATATGCTGCCTGTATCATTTGGAGCTATGCTTCTTGAAAGTATGTTAGCAGTTATTGCATTAGTTGCAGTAGGTTATATTGCAACAGATGGCATTGTACCAGCAGATATGACACAACCACAAATTTTCGCATCTGCAGTAGCTATATTTTTAGAAAAAATACATATTCCAGCTAATATATCTAAAACATTAATTACATTAGCTATTTCAGCTTTTGCTTTAACTTCATTAGATTCAGTAGCGCGTGTTGGAAGAATTGCTTTCCAAGAATTTTTCTTAGATTCTAGTATTAAAGATGAAGAGATGTCACCTGTATTAAAAGTATTAACAAGTAAATATTTTTCAACTGCAATTACTTTGATTTTAGCTTATGCACTAGCTAAAGTAGGTTATGCATCTATTTGGCCACTATTTGGTTCTGCAAATCAATTATTATCTGCGCTTGCACTTATTGCATGTGCTGTTTATTTAAAGAAAACAAAACGTCAAGGCGTTATGCTTTGGCTCCCAATGATAGTGATGTTAGTTGTTACTTTAACAGCTCTTGCTATGACTATTTATTCAAAAGTAACTGCTTTAATGGGAGGTACATCTCAAACAGTAATGGGAGATATATTACAACTTTCATTTGCTATTGCTCTTATTATTTTAGGTATTATTGTAGCTATTCAAGGTTTTAATAAATTAGTAGGTAAAGAAGATAAAATGCCAAATATGGATGCTTAAAAATAAGAGTTAAAAATAGAAGTTTAAATGAAATAAAATAGTCAAAAAGGCTATAAGACTAAAAACGTAAATGAGTTTTAGTTTTATAGCCTTTTGTTATATATGTATTTTATAAGCCATTTTTAGATAAAAGTGCTTGATGGAGTATTCAAAGTCATATACTTAATAGAGAAAATCATATAAAGAAGGTACTTTATGATTGAATGTATTATGCAAGGCTATTTAGGAACACAAACACCTTATATTTATCAGAAATCCTGTCATCACAAACCACCTAAAGGATATAGACCTTTCTATATTAATCATTTGGGAAGACATGGAGCGCGGTACTTAACAAATGTGGATGGTTTAGAGCAAATGATTAATATATTAGAACAAGCAGAATGTACACAACAATTGACAAATAGGGGAAGTGTTTTAAAAGAGCAATTACAAGTATTATTACCTAGTGAAACAGAAAATAAAGGGCAGCTTACAAAGTCTGGGTATGTAATGGAAAGAGAGATTGCAAGACGAATGTATCAAAATTACCCAGAAGTTTTTGGGAAAGAAGTATTTGCAGTCTCTACTTATGTAGAGCGTACTAAGCAAAGTATGCAAGCTTTTCTAGAAGAATTAAATCAGTGGATACCTTTTTGTTATTTACATGCCAAAAGTAATGGTAAGGAAGATCCTATTTTACGTTTTTTTGATATAAATGAGGCATATTTAGAGTATAAAAAAAATGGATGTTGGAAAAATGAAATTAGTGAATATGCAAAAAGAGAAAATATATGTCCATCGGTATTAAAAAGGTTATTTAAAGAAAACTTTATTAAAACACATTTTAAGGAAGAGACAGTAGCACATGAATTTATTAGTGAACTTTATAAAGTGTATACTAATCAATTTGATATTGTGGGGAAGACAACATTACAAGAAATCTTTACAGAAGAAGAATTACAGTATTTGTGGGAAAATGAAAATGCTAGGCAGTATCTTTCAAAGGGGCCAAGTAATGTAGGTCAAGTTTTGCCAACGAACATTGCCTTTCCATTACTTATGGATTTTTTAAATACATCAGAAGAAGCCGTTAAATATAGAAATTGTTCAGCGCATTTACGATTTGCACATGCAGAGACGATTATTCCTTTTTCAGGGTTACTAAGGCTACTAGGTTTTTTTAATCAAACAAATGCAATAGGGCAAATTGCATTATTATGGCAAGATAGTTGGGTTGCACCAATGGCAGCAAATTTACAATGGATTTTTTATGAACACCCAAGAAAGCATGATGTTTTACTCAAGATTCTTTATAATGAATCAGAGGTTTACTTACCTATAAGGAGTAATTATATGCCATACTATTCCTATAGTCAGGTGAGGAGATTTTATTTGGAACAAATACGTTGTATGCAATTAAATTGGAGCGATTCATTAAGTATAATGTTGAAAAAATATAATATTAAGTCTAAATATTGTTAAGAAATTAATAAAATATGAAAATATAGATGACTAAAAATAAAATTATGTTATAATAAGGGGTGGACTAAGACAAAATATATAGAGGGGAAAATAATGAAGAAGAAACTAGTTATATTTGACATGGATGGGTTAATGTTTGACACTGAACGAATATATTATAGGGCTTGGCAAGAAGGGGCAAAGACTTATAATTACGAACTTACTTGGGATATATATACACAAATTGTTGCTAGAAACAGTCGCTACATAGAAAAGGTTTTAAAGCGAATTTTAGGTAATGAATTACCTTTTGATGCAATTTGTGCTAAGAAGCGAGAGATTTCAGATGCCATTATTGCAAAAGAAGGCATTCAGAAAAAAGAGGGGTTAATGGAATTATTAGATTATTTGGATGAACAAGGTATTAAGAAGGTTGTTGCAACTTCTAGTATGAGGGAAAAAGCACTTCAGTATTTAACATTAGCGGGGATTAGGGAGCGATTTGACTGGGTAATTTGTGGGAGTGATGTGGAAGAATCTAAACCTAATCCAGAAATTTTTCTTAAAGCAGCAGAATATGTTGGCATAGCACCTGAAGAAAGTATGGTATTAGAAGACTCACGCTTAGGTTTACAAGCTGCTAAAGCAGCAAAAATGACAGGTGTTTTAATACCAGATTTAGTAGCGGCAGACGAAGAAATGAAGTCTAATGCAGCTTATATTATGCCTTCTTTAAAAGAAGTGATTACTTTATTAGAGGAAAAATAAAATAAAAAAAGACGTAGGAGATGAGCTAAATGTCTTATCATTATTTATTAGATATTGCACTGATTTTATTAAGCACAAAAGTATTAGGGCTTTTAACTAAAAAATATCAAATGCCACAAGTTGTGGGAGCATTATTAGCAGGGCTTATTTTTGGGCCTGCGTGTTTAAATTTACTTTCTGAAACAGATTTTCTAAAACAGATGTCTGAACTAGGTGTTATTGTGTTAATGTTTGGAGCAGGTCTTGAAACAGATATTCAGGAAATGAAGAAATCAGGTAAAGCAGCCATTGTGATTGCATTAATGGGTGTAATTATTCCACTTTTGGGAGGCTTTGGAGTAGCAACCTTATTGAGTAAACCAGAATTTGCAGTAGAAGGAACTTCAATTGTATTACAAAATGTTTTTATAGGTGTTATTTTAACAGCAACTTCTGTAAGTATTACTGTTGAAACGCTTAAAGAAATGGGTAAGCTTTCAACTGCAGTAGGAAACGCTATTTTAGGAGCCGCACTTATAGATGATATTTTAGGGATTATAGCCCTAACTATTATCACAAGTTTAGCAGATACATCTGTTCAAATTGGTGTTGTATTAGCTAAAATTGTTTTATTCTTTGTATTTGCAGCTGTTGTTGGTATTGCTTTTTATAAAGTATTTAAAAAGTGGACAATGAAGGATGATGAACAACGTAGACGTTATGTTATTGTCGCTTTTGCATTCTGTTTATTAATGGCTTATATTGCAGAAGAATATTTTGGAGTAGCTGATATTACAGGAGCCTTTTTAGCAGGATTAATCATTTCAAATACAGTAAAAAGAGAGTATATTGGACATCGCTTTGAAACTATGTCTTATCTCTTATTATCACCTATATTTTTTGCAAGTATAGGACTTAGCGTAGAAATTGAAAGTATGTCAGCAGAATTAGTTATATTTGCAATAGCATTACTAATAATGGCTATTATTTCTAAAGTTATTGGCTGTGGTTTAGGTGCTAAAATATGTGGATATTCTAATAAAGAAGCATTACAAATTGGAACAGGAATGATTTCACGTGGTGAGGTAGCCCTTATTGTAGCAAGTAAAGGTTCAGCTCTAGGATTAATTAGTACAGAGTTGTTTGGGCCAATTGTCATTATGGTTGTTGTTACAACAGTCATTACACCAATTTTACTTAAAATGGTATTTAGAGAAAGAAATACTTCAGGTAAAAAGGTTAAAGTATCTTAAGGAAATTTATTAAAGAGTAAGTATATAGTGAATGAAAAAGTACTTAATAAGAAGTGGAAACTTTATATTAAGTACTTTTTTTATGGAGAAAGAGTAGGAAGAAGAAAAAGGGCTTGTAGAAAAGAAATATATAAAGAGGGCTTATACCACTTAGAATTATCCTAAATATATAGATTAATAAGTTATATTTTTGGTATTTCTTCATAAATGAGAAGTACAAAAAATCATCAATTAAGACAAATGCTTATACAATGTATTAAGAAGATGTAAAATTATTAAAAGCAAAAAAAAAGGAGGGTATTTGGTTATTCAACAAAGCATAAACTGTATGAAAGAGTGAGAAGGAGGTAGAAATATGCAACAGTATCTCATTTTTAATCTAGAACAACAGTTTTATGCAGTGGAGATAAATAAAGTAAAAGAAGTTGCAAAGACACATCAGATTACCACATTACCTCATCTACCGAAGGAAATCAAAGGAATTACTATATTAAGGGGAAGGACTATTCCAATTATCGATATAGCATTAAAGTGGAAAAAACGGCATAGGGATAGTTTAGTGATAAAAGAGTATGTGATTGTATTGGATATAGATGGGGAAGAGGTTGGATGGTTAGTGGATGAAATTATAGATATTGTTGGGTGGGAAACAAAAGATTTAAAAAGAATAGATTGGGGAGAAGATTTGAAAGAACAAGCATTAGTGCAGACAGCGTTTATTCAGGAGGGACAATTTATAGGGATTTTATCTGAAAAGGCTTTTCAATAGAAATGGGGGAGTAAAATGAAAAACAGTAGGAGAAGAAAACTAGGTTTTCAACTTGTAAGAGGTTATATTGTAGTTGCCGTATTAGGAATTTTTATGTTTAGTATAGCTTTTAGAGAAGTACAAAAGAATGAACAAGTTTTAACACAGATGAATGAGCAAATGATGAAGTCTGTAATTCTTCTAGAGGAATGTAATAATCTGT
>JAFOHG010000082.1 GCA_017421915.1 Cellulosilyticum sp.
ACTTGATGTATATTCTTTTTATTCTCTGAAAAAATATACAGTGCTAACGGTTTTTCTCCATTGTTCACAAATTCTATGACCTCATCTAAACTTTCATACGTCATAATCGGTAAAATAGGCCCAAAGATTTCTTCCTGCATGATGGCATCAGAAGGTTTTACACTGCTAAATACTGTAGGCTCAATACGTAGTGCTTTTTCATCATATCTGCCACCAAAGACTATTTTCCCTGTACTTAGTAACTTTTTAAGACGCTCAAAATGTTTTTCATTAATAATTTTGCCATAGTCTTTATTCTCTAGTGGTTTTTCTCCAAATTGCTTTTTAATTTCTGCTTGAATACAGGTGATTAATTTTTCTTTAATCTTTTTATCACAAAAGATATAATCTGGTGCCACACAAGTTTGCCCACAGTTTAAAAATTTACCAAACACAATGCGCTTTGCAGCTAGTGCTATTTTAGCTGTGTCATCAATAATACAAGGGCTTTTTCCACCTAATTCTAAAGTTACAGGTGTTAGGTGATTTGCTGCTTTGCTCATCACATGTTTTCCTACATTTTTACTGCCTGTAAAAAAGATATAGTCAAATTTTTGATTTAAAAGACTGATACTTTCTTCTTTATCGCCTAATACAACCGCTACATATTCAGATGGAAATACATCTGAAATCAGTTCTTGTATGACCTTACTGGTTGCTGGAGAATATTCACTTGGTTTGATGATTGCCGTATTGCCTGCTGCTAGTGCATCTACTAAAGGCTCTATGGCTAGTAAAAATGGATAATTCCAAGGGCTAATAATTAATGTAACACCATAAGGGACCGTTTTTACATAGCTCCTAGAAGCAAACTGTGTGAGCTCCGTATAAACGGTTTTATCCTTTGCAAAACGCTTGATATGACGTAGCATATAACTAATTTCACTTAACACTAAGCCTATTTCGCACATAAAACTTTCATTATTGCTTTTTCCAAGGTCTTTTTTTATAGCTTCTGATATTTTATCTTCATTTTGAATAATCGCCTGCTTTAAACGTTTCAGTGCATCCATTCTATATTTTATAGGCAACGTATGACCTTCAAAGAAAAATGCTCTTTGTTTTGCAACAAGCTCCTTGATTTCTGCTTCTTTCATAAATGCGTTCTCCTTTTACCACACGAATTTTTTAGAACCACTAATAAGTAGTGAAAATGCCAGTAAAAACTGTGCTGGATAATACGTTGCAAGACATAAATATGAGGCGGTTGAAATATTCCCAAATACGTCTAACATTAACATAAAGTCTGATATAAAGAATAAAATACTTCCTACTACAATCACTTTATTTAAAAGATTTTTTTCTTGCCATACATTAGAAATGGCTTTACCTACCATAAATGAAATAATCACTGCATATGTACAACATACACCTAACATAAGTTGACTTTCAAAATCTAAAAATGGAATAAATAAGATAATAGATAATGCAATTGCCATAATACTTATCCCACACAGAAAATCTCTACGATTGATTTTATCTAACATACAATAGGCTACAAAATAAAAAATATGCCCTACTGCAAAAGCTGCTGCTCCTAGAATAAAGTTCGTTACAATGAGTATATCTCCAATCATTGCCCATATTAAAGCAACCATCATCCAAATTGGAAATCTTAAATTTGTTTTGTTGTTCATACAATACTTAAGATTGATAAACCCTGTTCCCACAAATAGCATACTTGCTATTGATTTAAAGAATAATCCGCCTTTAATCATATAACACACATCAAAAATGAGTATAAGTGCTAGCATGATGGCATTTGTCGTTATAAATGTTTTTTTCATGTTATTTCCTTTCAATCCAAAATTCTCAAATAATTTATCATTTAATATGATAACGTTAACTTGTTGATATGTCAACAACTTTGTTTATTTCCATTCCACTCATAAATAATCGACAACTGTAAATAATATTTGAGGGTAAGCTATCTTTATTTTATAACCAAAGTGTGGGTATTATTATAGTTTTTAATCATAAACTAAGTAAGAACATTATTAGGAGGTACTCTATGAGTGAGCATTCTAAATCTTGTCTAGACTACAACAAATTTCCTACTCAATTTCCCCCTCAACATCAAAAAGAACAACCTGGTCTTGAATTTGAAATGAATCCTCTTCCTATTTTTGATGACCCCTGTTATGTAGGGTCTCATAAACTTTTAGACAAAGTTGCTTTAATTACTGGCGGAGATAGTGGCATTGGCCGAGCTGTTGCCATTGCTTTTGCTAAAGAAGGGGCAAAGCTTGCTATTTCCTATTTATATGAAGAAGAGGATGCCCGTAAAACCAAATCTATTATAGAAAGTTATGGTGGACAGTGCTTACTTCTACCTGGTGACCTTAGAGATAAAAATCATTGTGAACAAATGGTTAAAACAACTTATGAGCATTATAGTGCTTTAGATATCTTAATCAATAATGCTGCTGTTCAATTTCCTCAAGATCATTTTGAAAACATTTCTCAAGTTCAATTAGAAACCACTTTTTCTATTAACGTTTTTCCTATATTTTATGTTACTCAAGCTGCACTTAGCTATATGAAATCGGGTAGTACTATTATTAATACAGCTTCTATTACTGCCTATGAAGGTAACGCTAAACTCATTGATTACTCTGCAACTAAAGGCGCTATAGTTGCTTTTACACGCTCTTTATCTACAGCACTTGTTGATCGTGGTATTCGTGTCAATGCTGTAGCCCCTGGCCCTATTTGGACCCCTCTTATTGTGTCTTCCTTTTCAGCACAAGAAGTGGCTCAGTTTGGTTCAGATACCCCTATGAAACGTGCTGGGCAACCCGTAGAACTTGCCCCAGCTTATGTGTATCTCGCATCAAATGATTCCTCTTATGTAACTGGGCAAGTTCTTCATGTAAATGGTGGGACGATTGTAGGAAGTTAACTATAAATATTTATTAGAAGCTCTAAAATGGGGCTGTCGCACTAAGCACATATAGCTTATCTATACAATTTGTTAGGCTTTAACAAGTTGAATTGCTTTAACAATTGTATAACGATTGTTATACAATTGTATATATAAGTTGAAATGCTTAATGCAATAGCCCCATTTTTAAGCTTTTATTGTTTAATTCTTATTGCTTAGTCCTTATTGCTTAGTTTTTATTGCTTAGTTTTTACTGTTAGGCTTCTTATATAGACTCACAATAAAATCCCAATTTATGAAATTGAAACTACTTTTCCATCTTATGAACCTATTAAATATTAAAATAAGATTTTTATTAACTCTATCCTATAGAAAAACCAATTATAAGCTTGAGTTATTCATCCATTTAATTTGGTTTCTCTTAATGATTTCACATTCGTAAAATTGATGAATAACTATAATTCTTATTTGTGAAATCTATATTATTATCAACAAAATAATCCATTATAAAACCATATTCCCATAATTTGCTTTGACAAATAGTGTCTATATGTGTTTTACTAATCTGTATGAAACATATATTAAATGTATGTAAGAACATAAATTTATACAAAGGAAGAAAAAAGATGAAACTGGGATTTGATAACAATAAGTACCTCTCTATGCAATCTGAACACATTCGTGAACGCATTAGTCAATTTGGCGACAAACTCTATTTAGAATTTGGCGGTAAATTATTTGATGACTATCACGCATCACGTGTCCTTCCAGGTTTTGCACCAGATAGTAAACTCCAAATGCTCCTTCAACTAGCAGACCAAGCAGAAATCATTATTTCTATTAATGCTGCTGATATTGAAAAAAACAAAATAAGACATGATTTAGGTATTCCTTACGACCAAGATGTTTTACGTCTCATTCAAGCCTACAGAGAAACAGGTTTATACGTAAGTAGTGTCGTTATCACACGTTATACAGAACAAGCTTCTTTAAATTTATTCCAACAAAAATTAGAAAACATGGATATTAGAGTATATCACCACTACTCTATTGAAGGTTACCCTAACAATATCGCTCATATCATTAGTGATGAAGGTTATGGTAAAAATGATTATGTAGAAACAACTCGCCCATTAGTTGTCGTGACTGCTCCAGGTCCAGGTAGCGGTAAAATGGCAACTTGCCTTTCTCAACTCTATCATGAACATAAACGTGGTATCAAAGCTGGCTACGCTAAATTTGAGACTTTCCCTATTTGGAATCTTCCACTCAAACACCCTGTTAATTTAGCTTATGAAGCAGCTACAGCAGACCTTAATGACGTTAACATGATTGATCCTTTCCACCTCGAAACCTATGGCATAACTACTGTAAACTACAATCGTGATGTAGAAATTTATCCTGTACTAGCAGCAATGTTTGAAGCCATTTATGGTAGCTGTCCATATGCTTCTCCAACAGATATGGGTGTTAACATGGCTGGAAATTGTATTATTGATGATGCAGCCTGTCAAGAAGCTTCTCATCAAGAAATCATCCGTCGTTACTATCAATCTATGAACCGCCTTATCAAAGATGAAGCAACTAATGACGAAGTATACAAAATTGAACTCTTAATGAAACAAGCTAAAATCTCTACTTCAGACCGTCCAGTTGTACCTGTTGCTAATCAATTAGCCGAGTCAACTAAAGCGCCTGTTGCAGCCTTAGAGCTTCCAGATGGTACAATTATTACTGGTAAAACAACTGACCTTCTTGGTGCTTCTTCAGCTGTTTTATTAAATGCCATTAAAACACTTGGAGGTATTGATGATTCTATTAATCTCATTTCTCCTTACTTTATAGAGCCTATTCAAACACTTAAAACAGATTATTTAGGGGGCAAAAACCCTCGCTTACACACAGATGAGGTACTCATTGCCCTTTCTATGTGTGCAGTAACAGATCCAAATGCTAAATTAGCCCTAGAACAATTACCAAAACTAGCTGGCTGTCAGCTTCATGCTACTGTTATCTTATCTCCTGTAGATATGAATACTTTCAAAAAACTTGGCATTCAATTTACTAATGAAGCTGTTTATGAAAATAAAGAAATTTAATCACTTATTTCTCAATAATGCTTAACTAAAATAAAACCCGTATCACACCGCCAATTAAATGGTTCATGTGATACGGGTTTTATGATTCACTATCTTTTTTCATACGCTGCTACTGCTTTATTGTATTCATCAGGGTCTGCAATTTCTTCTACAATGACATCCCCATCTTCTGCATTATAATAACGATAAATATAGACGCCTTCTTTAATTTCATCCTCTTCAATTAAAGACACAGCCATATACATTTTACGTCTTACCTCAAAGGTATCCATAATGGCAAACTCTCTTTCTGTTCCATCTGATACGGGCATAGTGATTACTTCATATTCATTCATTATAGTGTCTCCTATTATTTTTGCTCTAATTTTTAAGTAATATTATATTCTACCCATTGGGTAATTGCAATTATAATCAAATGATTTCAGCCTTCTGAGAGAGATAGTCACTTCTTTCTATGCTTATTTTATTATCTATTATTATACAATATAAACAACGTTCTTGTTAACTATTCATCCAATCCTAACTCCTGTACCAGTGAGTCAAAATCCATCATTTCTTGCTCTTTA
>JAFOHG010000083.1 GCA_017421915.1 Cellulosilyticum sp.
GTTGGAAGACAATATGGCAGTGGAGGAAGAGCTATAGGGAAAAAATTAGCAGAGGCGTTAGGGATTTCTTTCTATAATAGAGAGATAATCGAGCTTGCTGCAAAGAGAAGTGGCATGAGTGAAGAAGCTTTTGAAAAAGTGGATGAGACCGCAGCCAGTAGCTTACTTTATTCCATTGCAACTGGAAGCTACATGTTTGGAAACTATGTTTCACCTCAAGTCGACTTACCACTTAATGACAAGTTGTTTATTATGCAATCAGAGATTATAAAAAGTATTGCAGCTAAAGAGTCTTGTGTTATTGTAGGTAGATGTGCAGATTATATTTTAAAAGATCGTACGGATGTAATTAATATTTTTATTCATGCAGATAAGGAGACACGTAAGAAGCGAGCTATTAATGAATATGGTATTGCACCTAATAAGGTGGAGAATTATCTTAACAAAATTGATAAGAAACGTAATACATACTATAACTATTATACAGGAGAGAAATGGGGATATAGCACTAATTATGATCTTTGTTTAGATAGCAGTTTACTGGGTATAGAAGGCTGTGTGCATATTATAGAGAATTTGATTAAAGAGAGAGAAAAGATAAATTAATATTAAAATAAGAGAAGGTAATTAAATAGATAAATAGATAAGGGTATCGCATTTCGCGATACCCTTAAATCATGAAAAGTTTATCAATTTATTAATAATTTACTGTGAAAGTACTAATGGTTTGATTAAGTGTTTCCTTGTGTAACCATAATCTTCTTTAGTACACGCATATCATAAACGCTGGCATTAATATCATTAAGTTCAAGAGGAATAGTATTTAAAATATTAATAAAAATAGAGTAAAAAAAAGACTGTTTTAAAACAGTCTAGGAAAAAATGTTATTTACTCAATAGCTGATTCATTTTCTAAGGTAGTGTCTTCAATAGAAGTAGGAAAATCTTCTTCTTGAAATTCATCCACGAAAACTTCAGAAGCATCATCAGTTGAGTTAGATGCTTCAATATCTGTAGTTGAAGGATCAGCTGCTAAAGAATCAGTTTCAGCACTTTCATTAGGTGTAAGGTTAACTTTTTCGTAAGTTGTTTGAAGAGAAGCATTAGCATCATTGGAAAGTGCTACCTTAACAGCATCCATTAGAAGCATAGTAGCAGTAGTTGTATCACCATTTTGAGGGAGCTCTAGAGATTGAGTAGCTGTAACATACGTATTGATGTAATCAATACTGGAAACGAGGTCTTTATAAAGCGTAGATGAAGTTTCATCTAAACCTGATAAAGAAATAGAGACAATATTATTGTCTTTTACCTCTACTACTAAATCCATATCAGCATCAGATAGGGTAATACCAGCTATGTACTTTCCATCACCGTATCCATTCGATGGAGAAAAAGTAGTAGTTGTCTTATTTTGAAATATGAAAAAGATAAACAAGGCAACTACAATAAGCAAAATTAGAGCGGGGATACGTAGATCTTTAAGTTTGAAAACCAAAAATTTAGGATTAGACATATTAACCCTCCTTTTAAGATTGAGATGTTCTAATACATATATATGGACGAGATAAGGATTATATGCATATTTTGAAATTAAATTTAATGAGTAATCATTTTGTGAACTAAATGAGGATAAGAGGAAGTAGAAGTATATAGGCAGGTTAATAAAAGTATGCTATACTTAAAGAAGTTTATAAATCTATACGAAAAGGAAGACAAGTTAAATGAACATTGCACAAACTATTGATCATACTCTATTAAAAGCAACGGCTACAGAAGCACAAATTAAAGAAATTTGTGAGCAAGCTATGCAATACAACTTTAAAACAGTATGTGTACCAACTTGTTATGTAACTATGGCAAGTAAATTACTTGAAGGGACAAATGTAGGTGTTACTACAGTAGTAGGTTTCCCTCTTGGAAATGAAACACCTGAAACAAAGGCATTCCAAACTAAAGAAGCTATTTTAAATGGTGCAACAGATGTAGACATGGTAATCAACGTAGGTGCTCTTAAAGATGAAAAATATGATTACGTTAAATTTGATATTGAAGAAGTTGTAAAATCATGTAAAGAAACAGATCCAAATACAATTGTAAAAGTTATTACGAATACATATAAATATGTAA
>JAFOHG010000084.1 GCA_017421915.1 Cellulosilyticum sp.
GATGTAGAGCTTCCAATCCAAAGAATGACATACAAAGAAGCTATGGACCGTTTTGGTTCTGATAAACCAGACCTTCGTTTTGGTGTAGAATTACAAGACTTAACAGAAACAGTTAAAGGTTGTGGTTTTGCAGTATTTGAAAATGCTATTGCAAACGGTGGTACAGTAAGAGCTATTAATGCAAAAGGTATGGGAGACTTAGGTCGTAAACAAATTGATGCCCTTGTTAAATATGGACAAGACTTTGGTGCTAAAGGTGTAGCTTGGCATCAAATTAAAACAGATGGTGAAGAAAAATCTTCATTTGCTAAATTCTTAAGCGAAGAAACTTTAGCAGCAATCAAAGAAAAAATGGGTGCTGACAAAGATGACCTTATTTTAGTAGTAGCAGATAAACCATCAGTAGTATTTGCAACTCTTGGTGCACTTCGTCTTGAAGTAGCTAGAAGACTTGATTTAATTGATAAAAATGCATTCAGATTCGTATGGATTACAGAATTCCCACTTCTTGAGTATGATGAAGAATCAGGACGTTATGTAGCAATGCACCACCCATTCACAATGCCAATGGAAGAAGACCTTGAATTAATGGAAACTAACCCAGGAGCTGTAAGAGCTAAAGCATATGACCTTGCGCTTAATGGTTGTGAACTTGGTGGAGGAAGTATCCGTATTTACCAAAATGATATTCAAAGAAGAATGTTCAACCTTCTTGGATTTACTGATGAACAAGCGGAAGAACGTTTTGGATTCTTATTAAATGCATTCAAATACGGTGTACCACCACACGGTGGTTTAGCATTCGGTCTTGACCGTATGATTATGCTTATGTGCCAAGCTGACAGTATCCGTGACGTAATTGCATTCCCTAAAGTAAAAGATGCAAGCTGCTTAATGACAGAAGCACCAGGTACAGTTGACCAAAAACAATTAGATGAATTATTTATCTCAATTGTAGAGCAAAAAGCTGAAGAAGAAACAACAGAAGAATAAAAATAAATTTTGTGGCTGAAAAGTCCAAAGCAAGGAAGTATTACAAAATGATTTAGAGTTTGTGATACTTCCTTATTTTTGAATTTATTTATTGGTATAATAGAAAAGATAGACCAAAGTTTAATATAAGAAGGTACAATATGGAAATTGAAAGAAGATTTATTGTAGCAGCATTCCCAGAAGACTTAGAAGTTTTAAGAAGAGCAGAAGTAAAGCAAGGATACATTAGTACAGGAGAGCCAGAAGCTAGAATTAGATGTACAAAAGATGAGCATAAGACAACATATAAACTTGGATTTAAAACAGATGGTACTTTAGCAAGAGAAGAAGTGGAATTTGACATTAGCGAAGAAAATTACACAAATCTAAAAAGGCTATTAAAAGGTGAGATGATTACAAAGGATTATAGAGTCTATGCATTACCAGGCAATAAACGACTAGAAGTATGTAAAGTGGATGAAGGCATGCCAACAGAATATATGTATGCAGAGGTAGAATTTGAGAGTATAGAAGAAGCTAAAGCTTTTGATTATACATGTATTCCATACTTTGTAAAAGAAGTAACTGAAGATCGTTCTTATAATATGAAAAGATATTGGGATCAAACAAGAGCTAAGTAGATCAGTTGTTTATAACAAAAGCACTTTATTTAGGAAGTTAGATAAAATCCTAGGTAAAGTGCTTTTTGTAGATTGATTGAGTTTATATATAGTTAGGTACAAAAGATTATATAAGATGTGGAATATAAAGAAAAGAGAGTCGTTGACCATACTTTTAAAATATAGTAATCTTAAAATTGGATAAACTTTAAAGAATTATGGGAGAAAATAATATGACATTAAGCGAAGGCGTACCAGGTACAGTTTACAAAGTGCTAGATGTGCAAGAAGAAGCTAGTATAGAAAGACGACTTGCTGCACTAGGACTGATTAGTGGAACAAATATTACCCTTTTAAATAAAAAGAAAAAGGGTGCTGTCATTTTTTCAGTAAGAGGAACAAGATTTGCAATAGGGAAAGTTATTGCAGATGGCATCTTAGTGGAGGTGACAAATTAAATGAAAGAAGAATTAAATATTGGGTTTATTGGAAACCCTAACTGTGGAAAAACAACATTATTTAATGCTTATACAGGAGCAAAGCTTAAAGTAGCCAACTGGCCAGGTGTTACCGTAGAGAAAAAAGAAGGTGCCATGAAGTATCATGAGCATTTATTTAAATTAGTTGATTTACCGGGAATTTATAGCTTAACATCCTATACGATGGAAGAGAAAGTATCTCGAAATTACATATTAAGTGACGATGTAGATGTGATTATTGATGTAGTCGATGCATCTGCACTAGAGCGAAATTTATACTTAACATTACAATTGATAGAGCTTGGAAAGCCAGTTGTACTAGCTCTTAATATGATGGATATTGTAGAAGAACGTGGTATGGAAATTGATATGCACCGTTTACCAGAAATGCTAGGCATACCAGCAATTGGGGTATCAGCTAGAAAGAAAACAGGCTTAGAAATTTTGATGCATGCTGCCTCTCATCATAAAGACCATAGTACACCAGACAACTTAGTGCATCAGCATAAAAGCGATAAAGAGAGTAAGCATGTTCATAATCATCATGAAGAATATGCGATGGTTTATAGTGATTTAATAGAGGATAAGATTGATTTAATAATAGAAGAACTCCAAACACATTATCCACACCTGACTAATTTTAGATGGCATGCGATTAAACTATTGGAAATGGACCCAGAAATTATGGAGAAATATCCTATTAATAGACCAGATATTATAGATAGAAGTTATGAAAAAGATATTATTAATCAAAAGTATGATTTTATAGAAGAAATTATAGAAGAAGTTGTTGTAAATAAAAGTAAGCAGGTAGCAACAACAGATAAAATTGATAATTTGCTAACACATAGGTTCTTAGGGTTACCTATTTTCTTAGGCATTATGGCAATTGTATTCTTTTTAACATTTACAGTTGGAGACTATTTAAAGGGATACTTAGAAATATTATTGGAGTGGATTTCAGGAGGTGCAACTGCTGGATTAGAGGCAGTTGGAGCGCACCCAATGCTGATTTCACTTATTGTAGATGGGATTATTGCAGGGGTAGGTGGCATTTTAACTTTCTTACCAAACATCTTTATCTTATTTTTAGCCCTTGCTTTTCTTGAAGATAGTGGTTACATGTCTAGGGTTGCTTATGTTATGGATGGCATCATGGGAAAAATTGGGCTTTCAGGAAGAGCATTTATTCCTATGCTTTTAGGGTTTGGGTGTACAGTACCAGCCGTAATGGCTTCTAGAACTTTAGAAAATAGAAGAGATCGCTTAAAAACTATGTTAGTTACGCCTTTTATGTCTTGTAGTGCAAGGTTACCGATTTATGTTCTCTTTTCAGAAATGTTTTTTAAAGAGCATGCAATGTTAGTAGCTTATTCTATGTATGTGATTGGTATTGTAGTAGCTATTTTAGTAGCATTTATTATGAGTAGAGTAGAACAAGTAGGTTCAGAGAATTCATTATTAATAGAGCTGCCGGAATATAAAGCACCTAATGCAAGAAGTATTGCTATTTATGTTTGGGAAAAGATAAGAGACTATTTAACAAAAGCAGGAACCACTATTTTTATAGCATCCGTGATTATGTGGATGATTTCTAATATAGGCCCAACAGGATTTGTAACAGATATGAGTGAGAGCTTTGCAGCAAGTATAGGTAAAGTTTTAGTACCAATCTTTACACCAATAGGTTTAGGACATTGGCAAATTGTAGTGGCACTGATTTCAGGGATTGCAGCAAAAGAAATTGTTGTAGCAAGTTGCGGTGTGCTTTATGGTATTGGTAATATTAACTCAGAGCAAGGCATGAGTGATATAGTAACGCTTTTAGCAGCTACAGGATTTGGGGCAGTTAATGCTTATGCACTCATGGTATTTTGTTTACTTTATGTGCCTTGTGCAGCAACAATTGCAACAATTAAAAAGGAAAGTGATAGTAGAAAGTACACTTTATGTGCAGTTGCTTTTCAATTAGGAGTGGCTTGGCTTATGGCATTTTTAGTTTATCAAGTAGGTAGATTATTATAATATATAGGTGAAGAATTAAAGGGAGTATCGTTAGCTAAAAGCACAGACGATACTCCCTTTTTGTATGGAATCATATATAGTGATTAAATAGGGGGAAGGCTTTTTAAATAGGTTAAATGATATATTTATGATGAGATAAGATTAAAAAGTGTATAAAAAGAGCATCCTAAGTATAATGAGTACGAGATAGAAGTATGGAGAAAAGGGCTATGAGATTAAGTGAAGGAATATCAGGTCATATTTATAAAGTGATTGGGATACAAGTAGAAGAAAATATTGAAAGGCGACTTTCTGCATTAGGTTTAATTAGTGGCACGCATATTACACTTTTAAATAAAAAGCGAAAAGGTGCAGTCATTTTTTCAGTAAGAGGAACAAGATTTGCTATTGGAAAACATATAGCAGATGGCATCTTAGTGGAGGTGACAGTATAAATGAATGGAGAATTAAATATAGGCTTTATTGGAAATCCAAATTGCGGGAAAACCACACTGTTTAATGCTTACACAGGAGCAAAACTTAAAGTGGCAAACTGGCCAGGGGTTACAGTAGAGAAAAAAGAAGGCATGATGAAATATCATGATTATGTTTTTAAATTAGTTGATTTACCGGGAATTTATAGTTTGACGTCTTATACAATGGAAGAAAAAGTGTCTAGAAATTATATATTAAGTAAGGATGTAGATGTCATCATTGATGTAGTAGATGCATCTTCATTAGAAAGAAATTTGTACTTAACATTGCAACTTATTGAGTTAGGAAAACCTGTTATATTAGCACTTAATATGATGGATATTGTACAAGAGCGTGGAATGGAAATAGATATGCACCGATTACCAGAGATGTTAGGCATACCAGCTATCGGTGTATCTGCTAGAAAAAAGACAGGACTAGAGATTTTAATGCATGCAGCTGCGCATCATATAGAAGATAAAGAACCATCACCATTAGTACATCATCATCACAATGAAATGAGTATACATCAACATAATCATCATGAAGAATATGCCATGGTTTATAGCGATTTAATAGAAGACAAAATAGATATGATTATAGAGGAATTGCTTAAGCAATATCCATCAATCATTAATCCTAGGTGGCATGCTATTAAATTATTAGAGAGGGATCCGGAAATCTTGGATAGGTATCCAATTCATAGACCTGATATTATAGATAGGAGCTATGAAAAGGACATTATTAATCAAAAATATGATTTTATTGAAGAAATCATAGAAGAAGTTGTGATTAATAAGAGTAGTAAAGTAGCAGCCACAGATAGAATTGACCGATTGCTGACTAATCGATTTTTAGGACTTCCTATTTTCTTAGGCATTATGGCAATTGTCTTTTTCTTAACTTTTAATGTAGGAGATTATTTAAAAATCTATATAGAAATGTTAGTAGAAGGTGTTTCAAAAGGAACAATTGCTATTTTACAAGGATTGGGAGCACATCCTATACTCATTGACTTAATAGTAGATGGTATTATAGCAGGGGTAGGAGGTATTTTAACCTTTTTACCTAATATCTTCATTTTATTTTTAGCATTAGCCTTTTTAGAAGATAGTGGCTATATGTCTAGAGTTGCCTATGTTATGGATGGAATCATGGGAAGAATGGGACTTTCAGGACGAGCTTTTATTCCTATGCTATTAGGATTTGGGTGTAATGTACCTGCTATTATGGCGTCGAGAGCCTTGGAGAATAGGCAAGACCGCTTAAAAACCATTTTAATTACACCTTTTATGTCTTGTAGTGCCAGACTACCTATTTATGTGCTCTTTTCAAGTATGTTTTTTCCTAATCATGCACTTCTTGTAACCTATTCGATGTATATAATAGGTATTGCTGTAGCTATTTTACTTGCTTTAATCATGAGATTATGGGATAAAAAGAAAGTAGAAAATACACTACTTATTGAGCTGCCAGAATATAAAACACCTAATGGAAGAAGTATTGCTATTTATGTATGGGATAAAATTAAAGAATATCTTACAAAAGCAGGAACGACTATTTTTGTAGCATCTATTATTATATGGACAATCTCAAATTTTGGCGTAACAGGTTTTGTAGAGGATATGGGACAAAGTTTTGCAGCACAAATAGGTAGATTAGCAGTACCTATCTTTAAACCTATAGGATTAGGAGATTGGAGGATTGTTGTTATATTGATTTCAGGTATTACAGCAAAGGAAATAGTAGTTTCTAGTTTTGGGGTACTTTATGGTACAGGTGATTTAGATTCAGATGTAGCAAGAAGTAATATGATTTCTACCTTAGCAACATTAGGTTTTGGTGC
>JAFOHG010000085.1 GCA_017421915.1 Cellulosilyticum sp.
AGCCTCCTGTCTTTAAATAAAACTACGGTGCAACATATAAGTCCTACATTAAGTGACCATAGAAATAAGAGATATTTTTATGTCGACAAATGGAGGAACTTTTATTATGCAAGTATGTAGTCGTAGGTTAAACCCTACGATTTTTTATTTGCCTTGCTTAATACATAATTAAAAAAATGAGTACTGTATTAGGCAAAATGACGTTGACCTTAAGGCTTTAATATAGCAGATTAAGGAGTAAAAATGAAAACAAAATTAACAACCAAACAGTTAGTTCAAATTGCAGTCATTGCTGCAATCTATGCTGCTTTAACAGCAGTATTTATGTCTATTAGTTTTACAGCATTACAATTAAGAGTATCAGAAATTATGGTATTTTTAGCTTACTTTAATCCTCTTGCAGTCATTGGTTTAACACTGGGATGTTTTATTACCAATTTACTAATGTCACCAACGCCGCTACTAGACTGTGTATTTGGAACACTTGCTACTTTATTAAGTGTAGGTGCAATAAGTTTAACAGCTAAAATCTTTAAGGGAAGTAAAATGGGCATGATGATAGCCTCTATTTGGCCAGTTTTATTTAATGCTATTATTATAGGTGCAATGCTTTGCTTTGCAGGAATTGTACCAATGGAACCAGGTAGTCAGATTGTAACGATTTTAGCAACAATGGGTAGTGTAGGATTTGGTGAATTATTAGTTGTAATGGTTATGGGAGTACCCCTTACCTATTTGTTAATGACTAGGTATAAAAGAGTAATAGCAAAATTATCATAAATAAAGATTGTGCATTTATGAATATATAATTTAATATATAAATATACTTAGAATAAAAATAACAAAAAGAATTATATTTTGAGGGTTATGGACAAATGATAAAACTGTTCATAACCCTTTTTTGAATAAAAATGCACAAAATAATAAAAAATAACAAATAAATATGTAAAATTTTAAATTTTTATAATATAATTAACGAAAATATCAATAAAGTATGGATACTATTGATTAATAATGTAAAATAGTGAGTAATATAACAGCAAAGGAGATTGAACAATATGGGAATGAATTTTAAAGAAAAGCTTCCAATTCCTATGGAAGTTAAAGCGCAATACCCTATATCTCAAAAAGTTGCAGAAATTAAAGCAGCTAGAGATAAAGAAATTAGAGATATTTTCACAGGAAAGTCAGATAAGTTTGTTGTAATCGTAGGACCATGTTCTGCAGATAATGAAGATGCTGTATGTGATTATGTTAGTAGATTGGCAAAAGTAAATGAAAAAGTATCAGATAAATTAATGATTATCCCTAGAATCTATACCAATAAACCAAGAACAACAGGTGAAGGTTATAAAGGAATGCTTCACCAACCAGATCCAAATAAAGAACCAGATTTATTATCAGGTATTATTGCAATTCGTAAAATGCATGTACGTGCTATTGAAGAAACTGGTTTAACAGCAGCAGATGAAATGCTTTATCCAGAAAATCGTAGATACTTAGATGATATTTTATCTTATGAAGCCATTGGTGCACGTTCAGTAGAAAATCAACAACACAGATTAACAGCTAGTGGTATGGATATTCCAGTAGGAATGAAAAACCCTACAAGTGGTGATTTTTCAGTTATGTTTAACTCTGTTATTGCAGCACAAAAATCTCATAATTTCATTTACCGTGGTTGGGATGTAACAACAGATGGAAATGATTTAGCACACGTTATTTTACGTGGAGCAGTTAATAAAAGAGGTATTTCTATACCAAACTACCATTATGAAGATTTAATGCTTATGATGGAAATGTACAATAAGTTAGACTTAAAAAATCCAGCAGCTATTATTGATGCCAATCATGCAAACTCAGGTAAACAATATTTAGAACAAGTTCGTATTGTAAGTGAAGTGCTTCATAGTAGAAATTACAATAATGATCTTAAAAAACTTGTAAAAGGTGTTATGATTGAAAGTTATATTGAGGGTGGAACTCAAAAAATTGGACCAGATCAAGTATATGGAAAATCTATTACAGACCCATGCTTAGGATGGAAAGACACAGAAGAATTACTTTATAAAATTGCAGAGCTTTGCTAATCATAAAAATAAGGGTATCGGAAAAGACGATATCCTTATTTTTATGCCTCAATATTATCCAATGTAAATCTTAATCAATATAAAATGCTATTGGAATGAAATAGAATTTGAATTAAATCGTAGTAAAGTGAATACTTTTATAGGAGAAATCATATAATCATTATGTTGGAAAAATGTATATCTAAAGATTAGGTAAAAATTTTATATATAATTTAAAAATTATATAAAAAAATCTAATAAAAAAAGGAAAGCTAGTCCGCGTGTGGAATAATTATATTATAACCCTATGATATACATATTGAGTTACTTCATAGAGTTGAAAGGAGAGATGCTATATGAAATACAACATTAATGGAAAAAATATCGAACTCACAGCAGCACTTGAGAACGCAGTAAGAGAAAAAATTGAAAAGTTAGATAAATATTTTAATGATAGTGTAAATGCACAAATTACACTTAGTGTTGAAAAACTTAGTCATATTATTGAAATTACTATTCCTTTTAACGGCTCAGTATTAAGGGCAGAAGTAGAAGGAAAAAATATGTATAATATTATGGATGATGCAGTTGCCGTTATTGAAAAGCAAGTTAATAAGTATAAAAATAAATTAAGAGGTAAATACAGAACAGGTAATGTAAATCAATTTACACCAGCATTTTTAGAAGAAGATGATGTAGAAGTTAATGACAATATTAAAATTGATAAAACAAAGAAATTTGCAATCAAACCTATGAGTGCTGAAGAAGCTGTACTTCAAATGGAATTAGTAGGCCATAACTTCTTTGTATTCTTTGATAGCGATGCTGAGGAAGTTAACGTGGTTTATAAAAGAAAGAATGGCACATATGGTTTAATTGAACCAGTATTTGAAGAAGAATAAAAAGTATTAATAAAATAAAAAATGTAAAATAATGAATATAAGACCGATTAAACTAGAAAAATATATCTAGTTTGATAGGTCTTATATTTTGTTTATAAATAAAACATAATCTTATGTTATAGTAATTTTGTTAAGATTTTAGATAGGAAAAGTTTTGGCTAGAATTGGCTGAAGTCTTTAGTTGTATAAAAATTAATTATTTGATATACTTAATGCTAGTGTTGACTATAAAAGAGTAGTAGATATAGGGGAGCCTATTTTACATAAGAATAAAAGAGGGTGAAAACGTGAAAATTATTGATAAAATCTTTGGAACACATTCGCAAAGAGAGTTAAAAAGAATTGATCCAATTGTAACAAAAGTAGAATCTTATGATGAAGCAATGCAAAAGCTTTCAGATGAAGAGTTAAAGCATAAAACAGTAGAGTTTAGAGAACGTCTTGCAAAAGGTGAAACTTTAGATGATATTTTACCAGAAGCTTATGCTGCGTGTAGAGAAGCAAGCTGGCGTGTTCTTGGAAAGAAACATTTCCGTGTACAAATCATTGGTGGGGTTATTTTACACAATGGTCGTATTGCAGAAATGAGAACAGGTGAAGGTAAAACATTAGTTGGTATGCTTCCAGCTTATTTAAATGCACTTGCAGGTAAGGGTGTTCACGTTGTAACAGTTAATGATTACCTTGCACAACGTGACTCTGCAGAAATTGGTAAAGTACACAATTTCCTTGGACTTACTGTTGGTTGTATTTTAAGTAATATGAAACCGCCAGAAAGAAGAGAAGCTTATAACTGTGATATCACATATGGAACAAATAATGAGTTCGGATTCGATTACCTTCGTGATAACATGGTTGTTTATGCAGAAGAAATGGTTCAAAGAGACCTTAACTATGCTGTAATTGATGAGGTTGACTCTGTTCTTATTGATGAAGCAAGAACACCACTTATCATTTCAGGTCAAGGTTCTAAATCTACACACCTTTATAAAGCAGCAGATATTTTCGTACGTCGTTTGAAAAAAGGTAAACTTTTAGGTGAAGAAACTGCAATGAGCAACCTTATGCGTGAAGAGATTGAAGAAGAGGGCGATTTCATTGTAGATGAAAAACAAAAAACAGCTACATTAACACAAGAAGGTGTGAAAAAAGCTGAGCAATACTTTGCACTAGATAACTTAGCTGACCCAGAAAATATGGAAATTCAACATCACATCAATATTGCACTTAAAGCACATAGCTTAATGCACAGAGAGAAAGATTATATTGTTGATGATAAAGGTGAAATCGTTATTGTTGATGAATTTACAGGACGTTTAATGGATGGTCGCCGTTATTCAGATGGTCTTCACCAAGCAATCGAAGCAAAAGAAGGCGTTGAAGTTAAAAAAGAAAGTCAAACACTTGCAACAGTTACTTTCCAAAACTACTTCAATAAATATAAGAAAAAAGCTGGTATGACAGGTACTGCTCTTACAGAAGAATCAGAGTTTAGAGATATCTATGGTATGGACGTTATCGAAATTCCTACAAATAGACCAGTACAACGTATCGATCACCCAGACATTGTATATAAAACAGAAGAAGCTAAATTTAAAGCTGTTATTGAAGATATTAAAGAGTCTCATGCTAAAGGGCAACCAGTTCTTGTAGGGACAGTAACAATTGATACTTCAGAATTACTAAGCAAAATGCTTAAGAGAGAAGGTATTCCTCATCAAGTACTTAATGCAAAATATCATGCAAAAGAAGCTGAGATTGTTGCATTAGCAGGTAGAAAAGGTGCTGTAACTATTGCAACGAACATGGCAGGTCGTGGTACTGATATCCAACTTGAAGAAGGTGTACAAGATGTAGGTGGTCTTAAAATTATTGGTACAGAACGTCATGAATCAAGACGTATTGATAATCAGCTTCGTGGACGTGCTGGTCGTCAAGGGGATAAAGGGGAATCTAGATTCTACCTTGCTCTTGAAGATGATTTAATGAGATTATTTACACCAGAATCAACTCTTAAGATGTTTGATGCAATTGGTCTTCCAGATGATGAACCAATTCAACACAGAATTCTTTCTTCAGCTATTGAAAGAGCTCAAAGAAAAGTTGAAAGTAATAACTACGGTGTACGTAAACACTTACTTGAATATGATAAAATCATGAATGAACAAAGAGAAATCATTTATGAAGAACGTTATAAAGTATTAAAAAATGAAAATTTACGTGAAAATATTATTGCAATGGCTAAAGATGTTATCAGTAAAACTGTTGATAATGCAACAAATGGTATTGAGTATGCAGAAGAATGGGATCTAGCAGCAATGTTTGAACAACTTCGTGCGATTATTCCAATTGAGCCATTTAACTATACTAAAGAACAACAAGAAGAACTTACAGTAGAAGAATTAAAAGCTAGCCTTAATAGAGCAGCAGAAACACTTTATGAAGCTAAAGAGATAGAATTAGGCGAGCAAATGAGAGAAATCGAACGTGTACTTCTTCTTAAAGTGATTGATCAAAAATGGACAGACCACTTAGATAATATGGATCAAATGAAACAAGGTATTAATCTTCAAGCATATGGTCAAAGAGATCCACTTGTTGAGTATCGTTTCTTAAGCTATGATATTTTTGAAGAAATGACAGACAACATTAAAATGGATACAGTTAAAGCAATCTATCATGTAAGAATGGTTGAAAATAAAGAAATTAAACGTGAAAGAGTTGCCCAGCCAACAGCTGTAAATCACCAAGATACAAGCTTAGGTGCTAAACCAGTTGAGAAAAAGGATAAAGTAGGAAGAAATGATAATTGTCCTTGTGGAAGTGGGAAAAAGTATAAAGCTTGCTGTGGTAAGTTTGAATAATAAAACAAAAATGTCTCAAAGCCTATAGACTTTGAGACATTTTTGTTTGCGATAAGACTATGTATTTAACGAATACACTTATAGAGTTTTATACTAGGTTATAAGGTATTCGAAAAATATAGCGTCTTAATGAAGTGTTTTAAGCAGAAAGGATTTATACTTAGCCCGATAGAATCCACCTAAATAGGTGGATTTTATGGGCCTATTTATAAAAATAAAAAAGTCTAAATCCGCTATGGCTTAAGGCCACTCATTAAGGTGAGGAATCGCTAAGAGTATAAAATCAAATTCTATCTAAGAAACTTTTTGATTTTATACTGTTATTATAACTTGAAATAAATTAATCAATACAAGGAAAATATAAGCTATTTTTGTTTAAAAAAACATGTAAGAAAAAACGTAATAATGGGCAAAATTAGTGGTAGATATAATTTTTTATGACTTAAAAATAAAAAATAAGAAAAAAATGCTTGCATTATGACAGGTAACAATGTATACTATAGAAGTGGTTGAGGGACGAAAGTCTTGAAACAAATATGGCGGAATAGCTCAGTTGGCTAGAGCACACGGTTCATACCCGTGGTGTCATGGGTTCAAATCCCTTTTCCGCTACTATGGTCGCTTAGCTCAGCTGGGAGAGCACCTGCCTTACAAGCAGGGGGTCATAGGTTCGAGCCCTATAGCGACCATCTCTTATAAAGGACTTCATCATTTGATGAAGTCCTTTTGTCATATTACGAGATAAAAGAAATACATCATGCAAGGTAAGCAATCTTATATAAAGATTTTATAGACATATGGAGAAGGGGATGGTAAAAATAAACCATCCCCTTTAGTATAGGAATAAATAAGAGAAAACAAATTAAATGGATGAATCACTCAAGTTTATAATTGGTTTCTCTATAACGAACTAGAGAGATTATATAAGAATAAGATTACAAGGAGAGAAAGAAGTTTGAGAAAAATAATAGGGGTAAAGACCTTAAAAACGGGAATTGGAGCAACTATAGCAATGATCATAGCTCATGTGCTAGGGCTTCAATATGCAGCATCAGCAGGAATTGTTACAATATTAAGTATTCAAAATACAAGAAGAGAATCTTTACAGATTGCATTAAGGAGATTAGCAGCCACATGTATTGCCTTATTCATTGGGTCATGTGTTTTCTTGATAAGCGGGTTTAATTCTATAAGCTTTGGGATTTATCTCATTATTTTTATACCAACAGTGGTTAGATGTAAAGTGACAGAGGGAATTGTACCAGCTTCTGTACTAGTAACACATTTATTAGGTGAAGGAAGTATTCATAGTAAAATGATTATCAATGAACTACTTATCATGGCGATTGGTGTTGGTGTAGCACTCATTGTCAATTTATATATGCCAAGTTTAGAAGAATGTCTCTTAGTGGAAAAGAAAAAGATAGAAGCACAGATGTATTCTATTTTTCTAAAAATGGAGCAAGTCTTAAAGGCGGATGATCAAAAGCTAGAGATTCAAACCGAACTAGAGATTTTAGAGGCAAGCTTAAAGAATGGAATGGTAAAAGCAACACAGTATAGAAATAACTCATATATAGGAAAAAAGTCTTTGTATGAAAAATATTTTGATATGCGTTTTTCGCAATATCAGGTTATGTTGTATATGCAAAAGCACTTTGAACACTTTTATATGTTAGCAAAAGAAGCCTATGAAGTGGGCGATTTAACACACAAAATAGCAGAGTCTATAAAAGGTAAATTATTAGTAGAAGAACTGTTAGAAGAGGTAGAAAACCTTAGAGAACACTTTAAAGGAAGTAGTTTACCTACAAGTAGAGATGAGTTTGAAAATAGAGCAATGCTTTATCAATTTTTAACAGATGTTGAGCAGTTTTTACATGTTAAAAAGATTTTTAAAAGTGAATTAAGCGAAGATGAACGACAAGAATACAGCAAGTATTATACATTATAATTAAGAAAAACACGTATTTGAACAAAAGGTGGTGTCGCAACATGCGATACCACCTTTTTAGTGATACCCCGTTTTATTTTGTAGAAAGCAAGATGTTAAATAGTCATTCGACAGAGATAAAAACAGGTAAATCTATTTTCCTGGGAAATAAACACAGATTTATATCAGTAGCAAGATAATATGTCGCAAAATTTTTTAAACACTTTACCATATATTTACAAAAATATTTTTTTCCTATCGGTATAATTAAGCTACTTGCAGGAGGGAGAGGTGTAAGGTGATTAATACTGAAGAAAAAAGTAGAGTGCCAATGATAGATGTGATAAAAGGCATTCATTGGCAAGGAATTTTATTGTGCTTAATGAGTTTTGTGATAGGAAGAGTTTGCATCTTTGATACTTTTTATACTTTAGGAATTGCATATGTTGCTGCAATGTTTTTTAATAAATCGACTAGAAGATGGAGCATGGTACTTTGTTTATTGGGCATTTTATCTGTAGGAATGATAGATTTCGAGGTTGTAAAGTATATGCTTATGTTAGTGATTATAGCTGTATTAAGAGAGGCTATGATTTTCTTTAAATATGAAATTAATTTAAGAAACCAATTACTTGTATTAGGTATAAGCATATTATCTATAAACTGTATGAGTTTAGCTTTACAAGATTTTACTATTTATAGAGCTATTACAAGTTTATTAGAGACAGCCGTTGCACTGGGATTGATGAGTATATTAAACTTGGCATTAACGATTCTATACGAAGGTAAAAGAGGGATATTAACAGAATATGAAGTAGTGAGTGTCGCGTTTTTAATGGCTTTATTTGTATGTGGTGTGATTGATTTTTATGTAACGATACCTGTTGTAGAACGTGTTTACTTAAAAGATATTTTTGTATTTATTGTACTGATTGGTGTAACTTATCTAGGGGGGATTGGAAGTGGATTAGTAGTAAGTGTCATCATTAGTACAGTATTAGTAGTAATAGGTTATATGCCAGCTTCTTTTATGGGGATTTATGTATTTGCGGCGTTAGTTGGAGGCCTCTTTTATCATTTAGAACGATTAGGCGTCATTTTTGCAATGACATTAGGCTTGTTATTAGGATTTGCGCTTTTTAATAATCGGGTTATTGATATGCCTATTTTAGGTGCTTATTTATGTGCTATACCGATAAGTTTACTCATTCCTAAAAGTTACTTTGGTATGGCAAATTGGTTTGGATATGGAATAGAGGTAGATGAGGAGCAACATCTTTTACATGTACAAGCCATTATTACAGAGCAGCTTAAGAGATTTTCAGCAGCATTTGAAGGACTAGGAAAAGAATTTGAACATATTGCCTTAAAAAATATGACTTTAGATGTAAAGCAAATGAACCAAATTATTGAGGACACAGGAGAAAGTTTATGTAAAGATTGTGCCATGTGTCAATTTTGTTGGATAGATTACATAAAAGAGACTTATAGAAGTGGTTATAAGATGCTGGAAGTATTGGATAAAAAGGGACAAATTTCAGTAGGGGATATACCACCAGAATTTAAGAAAGCATGTATTAATGCAGAAAGTTTTGCTTATGCATTAGGGCTGAAATTAGATGTATTTCAACAAGCCTGTAGATGGCAAAAGCAATTTGAAGAAGCAAGAGGACTTATTTCAGAAGAATTTAGAGGAATTTCTACAAGTGTAGAAGGATTAGCAGCTAATATAGAAGGAGATTTTTGCTTTAATAAGGAAGATGAAAAAAGGATTAAAGATGCATTACATAGTTATGGCATTCGTACAAGAGATATTATGGTGGTTGAAAATAACGGTAGAAAATATGAAGTACATATTTACTGTAATTATAAGGGAGAACCAGAATATAAAGAAAAGGTTGTAGCAGCTACTCAAAAAGCGTTAGGACTTTATTTAGAAATAGAAAAGTATGAGTATTTTGTAGAGGATAGATACTGTTATTTTAAAATGGGTGTAAAGAAACAATTTGCTATAACAGCTAGTGCTTATAATAAAGCAAAAGATAATGTTTGTGGAGATGTCTATAGTTTTATGGAACTTGATGATGGAAACTATCTTTTAGCTATAGCAGATGGTATGGGCAGTGGACAAGCAGCACGTAGAGAAAGTGAAACGACTATAGAACTATTGGAGAAGTTTTTAGAGGCGGGTTTTGATAGTGAAGTAGCCTTAAGGACTATTAATTCAGCTTTAGTTTTAAAATCAGATATTGAATGCTATACCACAATGGATATGGCATTATTTAATCAGCATACAGGAGTTATTGAATTTTTAAAGATGGGTGCTTGTACAAGTTTCATTGTAAGAGGAGAGGAAATCATAACTGTTAAGGCAAGTAGCTTGCCTATTGGGATTTTAAGTCATGTCGATTTGGTAAGTTGTAAAAAGCAGCTTAAGGATGGCGATATAGTGATTATGGTCAGTGATGGCATATTAGAAAATCGAAATAACTTATCAGACGGTGAGACAACTTTTAAACATTTTATAGTAGAAGCAAAATCTAATAGCCCTGAGTATTTAGCCAAATTCTTACTTAATAAAGCAAAGAATTTATTGGCTGGACAAGAAGGAGACGATATGACAGTGGTAGTAGCAAGAGTATGGAAACAATATTAATGAAACCAAGGAAATAAGAATAAGGCTTAAATAATGAGTAAAATAATTGTTTGAGGAAGCAATAGAAAAAGTATAGGGAAGGTCTTAAGAAACCAGAGATAAAAGGGGTCTTAAGACCTTTTATTGAGAAAATAAGTATGAGTAGAAGCGTAAATTGAATAAAAAAATAAATATTGGGAAGATTTATGACATATCTACATATAAAGGAGATATGGAATGAAGAAAGAAATTATAATTGATGGTAATGGTAGTGATTGGTTTGAAAAAGCAACATTTGTATTAAAAGATTCCCAAACAAATAAAATTCCTCAAGACTTAAAGAGCTACGCAGAAGAAATTATAGAAAATTATATGAAAAAATCCCCTCATAATAACATTAGAGCTTTACCAAAGGTAGATTTTACGCATCAGGCTATGGCTGCCTATGAGAAAACACAAACGGCGTATAATGATTCTGTAAAGAAAGAGTATGAAAGAATAAATAAGGAGAGAGAAATTCTTAGAAAAAGAGCAAGACATGTAAATACTTTTGTGGCGATATCCATTATAGCTTGTATTCTAAGTCTAGCAGCACTTGCTTTTAGTACCATAGGATAAAGTATTTTAATAGTCAGATATTGAAAAAAGAAGAGAGATTGATTTATTATTATAGATAGTTTAAAAATAAGCATTCATTTTCTTTATATTAAAATGTAAAATTTGGCTATATTATATTAAGGAGCAATTAAATGGAGAAACAAGTCCATGAAAAAATTAAGGCATTTATTGAAAAGCATAAACTAATTGAGCCAGGTGATGAGCTAGTATTAGGTGTATCAGGTGGTGCTGATTCGATGATGATGCTTTCATATTTTTTCTTACATCAAGAGACATATCATATTAAATTGAAGGTAGCTCATATTCATCATGGATTAAGGGAAGATGCAGAGTTAGATGCAAATTTAGTTCAAAGATTCTGTCAGGAGAGAGAGATCCCCTTTTTTAGACATGATTGTGATATTAGGGAATTAGCTAAAAAGCGAAAACTCTCAGAAGAAGAAGCTGGTAGAGAAGAAAGATATAATTTCTTTATATCATTATTAAATTCAAATGGTAAAATAGTAACAGCACATAATATGAATGATCAAGCAGAAACTATGCTCATGAGATTTGCTAGAGGAACTGATATTAAAGGTCTTTCGGGTATTTTACCTAAAAGAGATAAAATCATCAGACCACTTCTTTGTTTAAGTAGAGAAGAGATAGAAGCTTATTGTAGCAGGATGGAAGTTCCTTATAGACACGATGAAACCAACTTTAAAACCATTTATACTAGAAATAAAATACGTTTAAAGTGCATTCCGTATATTAAAGAAGCATTAAATCCAGCTATTATTTCTACTTTAGGAAGACAAAGTGAGCTTTATAGAGAAGAGGATGAATTTTTAACACTTTATGCACAGCAGCTTTTTAAAGAATGCTGCATTATACAAAATCATGAAGTATTCATTAAGCTTTCTCAGTTTGAAACCATGCATGTTTATATGCAAAAAAGAGTCATGTTACTTGCTATTGAAGAAATGGTTGGTAGAAAAGATATTACTTCAACCCATGTAGAAAGTTGCATTGAGCTAATCCATTTACAAGTTGGAAAAGAACTGCATTTACCATATGGATTAATTGTAAAAAAAGATTATGAAGGTATACTTTTGACTAAAAATCACTCTAGCAGTATGGAGGGGTATTGTTTTGACTTATATGAGGGGAAACAGTGGATACCAGAGGCTGGAATAACGATTGAAGTACGTAAAGTTAGAGCCGAAAGAATTACTGAAAACAATGAAAATATATATACGAAATATATTGATTATGGTAAAATAAAAAATGGATTGCAAATTCGAACTCGTAGGGCCTCGGATTATATAAAGCTTAAAGGTGGCAGTAAAAAATTAAAAAAACTGTTTACTGATGATAAGATTTCTAAATCCATAAGAGATACATTACCACTTATAGCAGATGGGCATGAAATTATATGGGTTGTAGGAAAAAGATTGAATATAGATTACTATATTACAGAGCATACAAACGAGATTCTAGAAATTAAAATACTTAAAGAAGGTAAGTAGGAGGTACTATGTTAAATTTAGATACGCTAATATCAGAAGAAAAATTACAAGCTCGTATTGCTGAATTAGGAGCACAAATTAGCAAAGATTACGAAGGCAAAGAACTTGTAGTGTTATGTATATTAAAAGGTGGGGTTATGTTCATGACTGACCTAGTAAAACATATCACTGTACCACTCAAAATGGAATTTATGGTTGTATCAAGTTATGGTGACGAATATAAAAGTAGTGGTTTGGTAAAAATTCTAAAAGATTTAGATGAACCTATTCAAGGTAAAAATGTACTTATCGTAGAAGATATTATTGATTCAGGTAGAACACTTGGCTATTTAAAGAAAATGCTTGGAGAAAGAAATCCAGAAAGCCTTAAACTATGTACACTTCTTAATAAAGAAGAAGAAAGAGTAACAGATGTTACCGTAGATTATACTGGGTTCAAAGTAGGCAATGAATTCGTAATTGGATATGGACTTGATTACAAACAATATTATAGAAATTTACCTTACATTGCTGTAAATAGAGGATAGTAGCTGTAATTAGAGAGGAGGAGTTGTCTTGAAGAAAAAATTTAAAGGAACTTACGTCTACTTATTACTAGTCGTAGTTCTCGCAGTATTTGTTTTTTACGGGACAGGAAAAGACATTAGTCAAAATACAACAAAGCTTAGTTTATTTGATGTAATGACTAAGATTGAAAATCAACAGATTGCATCAATCGAACAAATTGTATCAAGCGCTGATGATGGAAAATTCATCGTAACAGATAAAGAGGGTAATAAAACAACGATTAGTGCTTCACAAGATGCATTTAGTGAGTACTTATATAATTTATCACCTGAGCTTAGAAACTCATTTACTTTCAAAAGTACTGAGCCACAAACAAGTCTGTTCTTCCCTATTTTACAAATTATATTAATTATAGGGATGTTTATTTTCATCATGATTTTCTTTGTTCAACAAATGCAAGGCGGTGGTGGTGGCGGTGGCCGCATCATGTCTTTTGGTAAAAGTAGGGCAAAGATGACAATTGATGATAAGGGTGCTATTACTTTAAAAGATGTAGCAGGTTTAGATGAAGAAAAAACAGAAGTTGCAGAGATTGTAGATTTTCTTAAAAATCAAAATCGCTATGTTCAAGTAGGTGCTAAAATTCCTAAAGGGGTACTTCTTGTAGGGCCTCCAGGAACAGGTAAAACATTACTTGCAAAAGCAATCGCAGGAGAAGCTGGTGTACCATTCTTTAGTATTTCAGGTTCTGACTTCGTAGAGATGTTTGTTGGTGTAGGGGCTTCTCGTGTAAGAGACTTATTTGAGCAAGCTAAGAAAAATGCACCATGTATCGTGTTTATCGATGAAATTGATGCCGTAGGACGTAAGCGTGGCGCTGGTCTTGGCGGTGGTCATGATGAAAGAGAACAAACACTTAACCAACTTCTTGTTGAAATGGATGGTTTCGGAATTAATGAAGGTGTTATTGTACTTGCAGCAACTAACCGTTCTGATGTACTTGATCCAGCCCTTCTTAGACCAGGTCGTTTTGATAGAAAAATTGTTGTTAATAGACCAGATATTACAGGTCGTAAAGCAATCCTTAAAGTTCATTCAAAAGGTAAACCACTTAACGAAGATATTGATATTGACGTGATTGCAAAATCAACTCCAGGCTTTACAGGAGCAGATCTTGCTAACTTAATGAATGAAGCAGCACTACTTACTGCTCGTCATAATAAACGTGCCATTGATATGAATGAAGTGCAAAAAGCACTCATTAAAATCACAATGGGTACAGAAAAGAAAAGTCATGTTATTACAGATAAAGAAAGAAAACTTACAGCATATCATGAAGTGGGGCATGCACTTCTTGCAGAGTTATTAGATAAAGTAGAGCCAGTACACATTGTTTCTATTATTCCAGTAGGGCAAGCTGGTGGATTTACTATGACACTTTCTAAAGATGATAACTATCGTACTAAGGGAGAGTTAATTCAAAATATTATCATGACACTTGGCGGTCGTGCTGCAGAAGAATTAATCTTAGATGATATTACAACAGGTGCATCTGGAGATATTAAACAAGCAACACAAATTGCAAGAGGTATGGTCACAGATTATGGTATGAGTCGTCTAGGACCTATTAAATATGGTGATGAGCAATCAGAACCATTCTTAGGTAGAGATTATAACCACTCACGTAACTATGGTGAAGCATTAGCTACTGAAATTGATAGAGTAGTAGCAGAAATTATTGATGATGCTTACAAACAAGCTATTCAAATGTTACAAGATAATATTGATTTACTTCACAAAGCATCTCAAATTCTTATGAAAAAAGAAAAGCTTTCTGGTCCAGAATTTAGAGCAATCATTCGTGGAGAAGAAATTGATGAAGAAAATGTAGCAGAATTTAATCTTTTTGATTCAGTATTAGAAACAGAAAAGAAAGAAGAAGCTAAAGCAAATACAGTAAACCTTGAAAAAGAGACAGATGACTATCATTCGATAAGTTTAGAAAAAGAAGAAACTCAAATGGAGTCAGATACTCAAACTGAAAATTAAATAAATGATTGTTAATAAAGCTTAAAGGTTTATTAATAAGAGTACAATATAAAAAGCCGAAATGAAATCTTCGGCTTTTTATATTGCCCAAAACATTGCAAATATAAGTGATAATAGTGTAATATCAGTTATTATGTAAGATATACAAAATAGGCTAGAGATGAGGGGATAGATATGAAGGATGCAGTATTAGCTTTTTTAAAAGAGGCACAAGGATATGGTTCAGGGGAAGAAATTAGTCAAAAATTAGGTGTGACAAGAGCGGCAATATGGAAAGCTATTAAGAAGCTGCAAGCTGAAGGATATGAAATAGAGTCTAGCACAAAAAAAGGTTATAAATTAATCAAAGTACCCAATATTATTACACCAAATGAAGTAGGGGAGCATTTAAATACAGATTATTTTGGGAAAAGTATTTATTATAAAGCAGAAATGGATTCTACAAATAATAAGGCTAAAGAATTGGCAAGAGAAGGCGCTAAAGAGGGAACATTAGTAATAGCGGATTGTCAAACTGGCGGTAAGGGAAGGTTAGGAAGAAGTTGGGAGTCTCCTGCTGGGACAGGTATATGGATGAGTTTAATATTAAGACCAAAGATTTTACCACAATATGCAAGTCAGCTTACTTTAATTGCAGGGCTTGGAATGTGTGAGGCAATTCAGGAAGTAACAGGCTTAGAGGCAAAGATTAAATGGCCTAATGATATTGTAGTTAATGGAAGAAAGGTGTGCGGTATTCTTACGGAGATGCATGCAGAAATGGAAGGCATTAATTATATTGTTGTAGGGATAGGGGTTAATGTAAATATGCAGATATTCCCAGATGACCTACCACATGCTACTTCATTATTATTAGAAGGTGGCCAGGAATATTCTAGAAAAGCTATTATACAAAGTTTTTTAAAGAAATTTGAGGTAGACTATAATCAGTACAAACAAATTCCTAGCTTAGAAAGTATGAGAGCGAGATATGAGAAACAATGTATCACGCTACATAGGAAGATTAAACTTCTAAAGAAGGTAGAGGGAAGTGTAACAGAAGTTGTTGCACAGGCTATTGGTATAACCAATGAAGGTGCCCTAAAGGTAAGGTATGAAGATCAGACTATGGAAGAGGTTGTATCAGGAGAAGTTTCTGTAAGAGGATTATATGATTATGTATAATCAATGACTTGTCTAAGAAAGTGATACAAGCTATAGTAAAAAGGGATTATTTAGTAAAGTGAATAACCTTTCTTTTATATGGGTATATAAGAGAGAGATATAAGTATAAAGATGCAAGGTTTTAGGAGGATTTCAAGAATGAAAAAAGAGGTTTTAATTTCAGTATCACCATATGTACAAAAATATTATATTAATGAAACATTTAGCGATTTACCAGAAGATATAAAAGAAACACTTAGAGCAAAGATTGCAGTGATTGCAGAGAAAACACATGCGATTATCTCATTAGGCTTTAATGAAAAAGGTGAAATTTATTTAGAATATAAATATGAAGATTTAAGTTATGTAGATGAGATTGGTGTGGAACTTCGTATGAAGAAATTCCAACAAGAAGAAGGTGAACTTTTAAAAGCTATTAAAGTATGGTATATGATTTATCATACACCTAATGGTGCGATTGTAAGAGAAGTCATCTTAATGCAAAAAGAAGGCAAGGCTAAAGAAGAAATTATTGAAACGCTATTAAGTAAACATGGAGAATCTTATAGAGAGTTTATTGATATTTTATTAGAAGAATAATGGGAAATAAGCCTAAAATAAATTGACTATACTAATATAAATTATTATGCTATAATCTAGTCTGTTAAAACAGTGCATATTGTATACATGAAAAACATACTATTTTTTGAAGCATACATTGAAGTGTATAAAAGATAAAGTAGATTGATTTTTTATGAACAAATGTGCTGATAGATAGCATTGCATCTCAATAGAGGTTTTAACGAATACTCATTAAATCTTTAAAGCGAGCGATAGCAAGGAGGAAAAAATGAATACAGCAAAAAGAACAAAAACATTAACATTACTAGGCGTACTTATAGCCATTCAAGTAGTTATGACTTTGCTTAATATTGGTCTTATTCCCTTACCAGGAATTAAAGCAACAGCGCTACATATTCCAGTCATTGTTGGAGCCGTATTATTAGGTCCAATAGAAGGCATGATATTAGGAATAGCTATGGGAATTTTATCTGTTATTACAAATACAGTACAGCCAGGTCTTACTTCTTTTGTATTTTCTCCATTTGTAACCATAGGAGAACAGTCAGGAAATTGGTTAAGTCTGGTAGTGGCAATTTTACCACGTGTACTTATTGGGCTTACAGCATATTATAGTTATAAGTTAGTCAGTCGTTTTGACAAAACTAAAGTCTTTGCTTATGCAACTGCAGGCGTTGTAGGTGCATTAACCAACACTATTTTTGTAATGGGTGGGATTTATGTATTATTTGGACAACAATATGCAGTGGCAACAAATCATGCCTTTGGTGAGTTATTAGGTGTGATTATGGCAGTTGTGATAGGCAATGGTATACCAGAAGCCATTACAGCAGCTATTTTAGTGCCAGCATTATCAAAACCACTGAGTATGATTTTTAGATTTAAGAGACCATAAGGGATTTGAGTTAAATAAATTGCATAAGTAAAAGTTTATAGATAAAAAGGATGAAAATCATGAGTAAACATATTGTAATTGGTGTCACAGGTGGCATTGCAGTATATAAGATTTTAGAAGTAGCTAGTAAACTTAGAAAACTAGGTTATAGCATGAATACAATTATGACTAAAAATGCTTGTGAATTTGTACAACCCCTAGCTTTCCAAACGATTACAAATAATTACGTTGTAACGGATACATTTGAAAGGCCGTATACTTGGGATGTAGAACATATAGCATTAGCTAAAAAAGCCGATGTGATGCTTATTGCACCAGCTACAGCAAATATTATTGGAAAAATTGCAAATGGGATTGCAGATGATATGCTCTCTACAACTGTAATGGCAGCGAGAGGACCAGTGATTATTGCACCAGCTATGAATACAGCAATGTATGAAAATCCTATTGTTCAAGAAAATATAGCTTATTTAAAAGATAAAGGTTATTTATTTATTGAACCAGACTCAGGATGGCTTGCTTGTGGAGATTTAGGTTCAGGGAAGTTACCAGCACCAGAAAAAATTGTAGAGTATGTTGTGGATGTCTTAGAGCAAGTAGAGGCTCCAATAGAAGACAAAGGAACTTCTCATAAAGAAGTTGAGCGTGACCTAGAAGGTAAACATATCTTAGTAACAGCAGGGCCAACCATTGAATCTATTGACCCATTTCGTTATATTACCAATCATTCTTCAGGAAAAATGGGATATGCTATTGCTGAGGATGCAGCTAAACGTGGGGCAAAAGTTGTTTTAGTTTCAGGGCAAACGAATTTAGAGTGTCCACCTAATGTAGAACGTATTAATGTACGTAGTGCTATAGAAATGTACGAAGCTGTACATGAGCATTTTGAGTGGGCTGATGCAGTGATTAAAACAGCAGCAGTAGCAGATTATAGACCGAAGGAAACAAGTCATCACAAGATTAAGAAAAAAGGTGAGCATTTAATGCTTGAACTTGTACCAAACCCAGATATTTTAAAGAGCTTAGGTGAGAGAAAATCACACCAAGTTTTAGTAGGGTTTGCGGCAGAGACACAGAATGTGATAGAATATGCCGAAGATAAAATCCGTAATAAGAACTTGGATTTTATTGTGGCAAATAATATTGCAGAAGCAGGAGCTGGTTTTAAAGGTGACACTAATATTGCAACAATCATAGAGAAAGATGGGACAGTCACTGAATATAAAAAAATGTATAAATCAGAGCTTGGAAATGTAATCTTAGATAAATTAAAAAATTACTTAGATTAAATAGGATGAGTAAAGTCACTTGTAAGGCTTAAATGTGGCAGGTGCCTGAGCGTATGGGTACCTGCTTTTTAATAAGGATAGGAGAGACAAAAGCATGTTATTAGCGATAGACATAGGAAATACTAATATTGTAATGGGTGTTATGAAAGGAATGGAACTTATTAGTAGTTTCAGATTAACAACTCAAGCTCCACGTACATCAGATGAATATGGTATTATGATGGTAGACCTTTTAAGACAAAGAGGATTAGAGGTTAAAGATATTACAGCTGTCATTATATCATCAGTTGTACCAGATATTATGTATACATTTACAAATGGTATTAAAAGATATCTTAAGCAGAAACCTATGATTGTAGGACCTGGTTTAAAAACAGGATTAGCTGTAAGAACAGATAATCCAAGAGAAGTAGGAGCAGACCGTATTGTAAACTGTGTAGCGGCATATGAACTTTATGGCGGACCATGTATTGCAATAGACTTTGGTACTTCTACAACATATGATATTGTTAATGGAAAAGGTGAATTTATTGGTGGTCTTATTACGCCAGGAATTCGTATTTGTGCAGATGCCTTATGGCAAAGAGCAGCACAATTGCCACACATGGAAATTAAAAAAACAAAAGGTATTTTAGATTGTAAAAATACAATTAGTGCGATGCAATCTGGGTTAGTATATGGTTACATTGGCCAAGTTGAATATATTGTGCAAAAAGTAAGAGAAGAACTAGGTGCACCAGAACTTAAAGTAGTTGCTACAGGTGGACTTGCTAAAATTATTCAAGATGGTACAGATGTGATTGAACATTACGATGGACTATTAACCCTAAAAGGTTTAGCAATTATATATGAGAAAAATAGATAGGATGAAGTTAAAATGAAATTTGGATCAGTAGAGACCCCTAATAATGTGTTTCTAGCACCAATGGCAGGGATTACAGATTATCCTTTTAGAATGATTTGTAAAGAATTTGGTGTGGGTATGATGACAACAGAAATGGTAAGTGCAAAAGGCTTACTTTATGAGAATGTAAAGACAAGTGAATTGCTCTACGTAGACCCTAAAGAGCATCCAATAGGCGCACAGCTTTTTGGAAGCGATCCTAAAATTCTTAGTGAAATGGCTAAGAAGGTGGAAGAAACAGCAGTAGATTTTATTGATATTAATATGGGATGCCCAGCTCCTAAGATTACTAAAAATGGTGAGGGTTCAGCCTTACTTAAAAATCCAGAATTAATTGGAGAAATTGTTTATGCAGTTGCCAATGCCATAGAAAAGCCGCTTACGATAAAAATTCGTAAAGGTTTTGATGATGATAACATTAATGCGGTTCAAGTGGCTAAAATAGTAGAAGAAGCAGGAGCTAGTGCTTTAGCTTTACATGGAAGAACGAGAGAACAATTTTATAGTGGTGTAGCAGATTGGGATATTATTAAAGAAGTAAAGAAAAACATTTCAATCCCACTTATTGGAAATGGAGACATTAGAACACCACAAGATGCTAAGAGAATGATGGATTATACAGGATGTGATGCTGTGCTTATTGCAAGAGGAGCACAAGGGAATCCATGGATTTTCAAAAGAACGGTACATTATTTAGAAACTGGAGAATTACTTCCTGAACCAACTTTTGAGGAAAGGGTTGAAGTTATTTTAAAACATGCTAAAATGTTAGAGGCTTATAAAGGACAGTATGTAGGCATTAGAGAAATGCGTTCTCACTTAACGAATTATGTAAGAGGTATTCATGGGGCTACAGAACTTCGCAGGTTAATGACAAGTGTAGAGACTTATGATGATATTAAAAGACTACTTGATGAATGCTTAGAGAAGCAACAAGCCTATAAAATGCAACATGAGATGGAGCTAAGTCAAAATAGCTAGGTATACGAATGATTAATTTTGCAGATATATATAGTAATCCCACTTAAGTTGACAATTCCATAGGGGGTAAGGTATAATTGTTAAATTAAAAAACTCTAAAATGATTTTTCATCATAAAGCATTATAAGTAAAATGAAATAGATGCAAAATGAATGATAACAAAGAGATAGATAGACCTAGTATAATATATAAAATATCTGAAGGATTTAAGAAAGGGAGTAAGAATATGGCAGGCAAATCAGTACTACTCACATATGATGGGGTTAAAAAATTAGAGGCAGAACTTGATAACTTAAAAACAGCACGTCGTAATGAAGTTGCTGAAAAATTAAAAGAAGCAAGAGCACAAGGTGACCTTTCAGAAAACGCTGAATACGATGCAGCTAAAGAAGAACAAGCTGAAATCGAAATGCGTATTGTTGAACTTGAAAACATGTTAAAAAATGCAACAGTTATTGAAGCTGAAGAAGGCGCAGTTGAAGTTGTAAAACCAGGTTATAGAGTAAGACTTTATGATCATACTTTTGAAGAAGAAGTAGATTATCTTATTGTTGGTTCAACAGAAGCTGACCCTATGAATGGTAAGATTTCAAATGAATCTCCAGTAGGTATGGCTCTTATTAACCATAAAGTAGGTGACATCGTAGAAGTAGAAACAGCTGATGGTGTAGATAGATACGAAATCTTAGGTATTACAAATTAATGCATTAAACTATACGTAAGACAAAGCGAGGAGGAATCAGAAGTGTCTGATCAAAATCAAGTACAAGAAAATATTAATGTTAATGAATTAATCAAAGTAAGATATGACAAATTAGAAGCACTTCAAGAAAAAGGAAAAGATCCTTTTAAAGTAACAAAAGTTGAAGTAACAACACATAGTGAAACAGCTAAGAAAAACTTTGAAGCGATTGAATCTACATTAGAAGAGCACGAAATGTCAGAAAAAACTTTTGTTAAAGTTGCTGGTCGTATTATGGCAAAACGTGATATGGGTAAAGCATCTTTCATCACTATTCAAGATGAAGAAGGACGTATCCAATCTTATGTAAGAAAAGATGAGCTTGGAGAAGAAGATTACGCAGACTTCAAAAAATATGATATCGGTGATATTATTGCAATCGAAGGTTACATCTTTAGAACACAAAAAGGAGAAATCTCTGTACGTGCTAAGAAAGTAACATTAGTTTCTAAGAGTTTACAAATCTTACCAGAAAAGTATCATGGTCTTAAAGATACTGAAATGAGATACCGTCAACGTTACGTGGATTTAATTGTAAACCCAGAAGTTAAAGAAACATTTGCAAAACGTAGTGCAATCATTCGTTCTATCAGAAACTTCTTAGACAATCAAGGATTCATGGAAGTAGAAACACCAATCCTTCACACAATTGCTGGTGGTGCTGCTGCACGTCCATTCATTACACACCACAACACATTAGATATGGATATGTACTTAAGAATCGCTCCAGAGCTTAAATTAAAACGTCTTATCGTTGGTGGTTTTGAAAAAGTATATGAAATAGGTAGAACATTCCGTAACGAAGGTATGTCAATCAGACATAATCCAGAGTTCACAATGATTGAATTATACCAAGCATATGCAGATTACAATGATATGATGGACATTACAGAAGCAATCATTAGAAATGCTTGTCTTGAAGTAAATGGTACAGCTGTAATCGAATATGATGGTGTTGAAATTGACCTTTCTAAACCATTCAAGAGAATTTCAATGGTTGATGCAGTTAAAGAATACACAGGTATCGACTTCAGAGCAATCGATTTAGAAGAAGCAAGAAGACTTGCTAAAGAAAAACACGTTGCAATTGAAGAACACCACATGAAAGGTGATATCTTAAACTTATTCTTCGAAGAATTCGTAGAAGAACACCTTATCCAACCAACATTCTTAACAGAACACCCAGTAGAAATTTCTCCACTTGCAAAACGTAAACCAGAAGACCCAGAATACACAGAACGTTTCGAGTTATTCATCGTAGGTCGTGAACATGCTAACGCATTCTCTGAGCTTAACGATCCAATTGACCAAAGAAGTCGTTTCAAACGTCAAGAAGAACTTCGTGCAGCTGGTGATGATGAAGCATGCTTAATCGATGAAGACTTCTTAACAGCTCTTGAATATGGTTTACCTCCAACAGGTGGTATGGGAATGGGTATTGATAGACTTGTAATGTTACTTACAAATTCTGCATCAATCAG
>JAFOHG010000011.1 GCA_017421915.1 Cellulosilyticum sp.
CCTCTCTCTTCTGGTAAATAGCCAATCTTGACCTTCTCTGATTTAAAAGGCTTACCATCTAAGCAAATCTCACCTTTATTGGCTCTAAAAACATCCATTAAAATACGAATAGTAGTCGTTTTTCCTGCACCATTACGACCTAATAGACCTAGTGCTTTACCACTTTCTACTTCAAAACTAATACCATGCAAAACTTCCTTTTCTTCAAAGGACTTATAAAGTCCTTTAATTTCTAGCTTCATTTTTCTCCCCCTTTAACTCGATTTTCCTATTTTATTATAAGTAACTCAACTTTCCCAGGAAAACTTACTTTTATGGCTACTTCAATTAAACTAATGAATATATGGTATACTATTTTTTCCAATATAATAGTATTACTCTGCCTTAAACCAGTCTTCTTTAAAAACAATTTCTTATTGGTTAAATCCACTTCTACTAATGAGCCGTAAGGCAATACACCTCTTGGCGTACTATGTCCAAAATTCACATTATATAAAATAGGCAATTTCTTATTCGATATAACCTTTTTATAAACCGCCTTATATTCTTCATAATACGCTTCATCTTGTGGTTTTCCAACTAATATGCCATTAACCACTTCAAAAATACCTCGTTCTTTTAACGCATTTAATTCCATTTCAACTTTTTCTGGAGCTGGTTTTTCTTCACAGGTTTCCAGGAATAAAACTTTTCCTTTCCATTTTTCTAGACTTGGAAAAATGCCATACTTCTCACATACTTCTTTTTGGTCTTCGTAGCGATTTGTTGTCAACATATCATAAAGGCTTTCAAGGCATCCTCCTAATAGTCTCCCTCTAAAAATTCCTTCTCCTTGCAGTACTTCATAACCTCTTGTTTCTTCATGAGCAGTTCTCTCAATCCCTACTGAATGAGCAGAAAAATCTGTACGTTCTTCATACCATATAGGACTAGACAGCATTTCTTTTTGTCCTGCTGTAAAATAACTTTCAAAAGCATTTTTTGTATAAGGTATCATCTCTTTTCCTAACTCTGCTAAATCACATAGAAAATTTGGCCCATAAAAAGTTTGTATGCCTAGCTTATAAAACATTAGATGATTAATAGTCGTATCTGAAAAACCTGTAAAAAGTTTAGGACATGTTTTGACTTTTTCAATAAACTGATAGTCTTCCATTAGAAATGGTAATAAAGTATAGGTATCATCTCCACCAATCACGCAGATAATCCCTTTAATGTGGTCATCATAAAATGCCTGTTTTAAATCTTCTGCTCTCGCCTTAGGATTTTCTTTAATATAGGACATTCCTTTTAGTGCATTAGGCATAAATATAGGCTCTAATCCAAATTCCTGTAGTCTCTGAATGCCTAGTTTAACTTGATGTTTACAAAAATCCTCTCCTAATATTCCGCTAGATAAACTCACAAGCGCTACCTTATCCCCTTTTTTTAAAGCAACTGGTTTATTCATTTTATCATCCCCTTTATCTCTTATCACAGATTTTTACTAAAATTTTATAATCTTCCTAGTTATAGATTTCACATTTATAAATTTTAGTTAATTATTATTTTTAGCAATCTGAAATATGTTCTAATATTAAAACTATTCTTTAAATTTATCAAGCAAATAAAGAGGCTATCACCAACTTAATCTTTTAGATTAGTTAGGCGACAGCCATTCTTGTTTATACATTTATGGAAGGTATTTATTCTACTCGAGATATTAAAAAATCTTGCAAAAGAGACTAATAAATCTTCTTATTTAATAAGCCTTTCAATATCCTCTATAATTTGTTCTACGGTTAAACGATTTTCTTCAAGCACCTCTTCTGGATTATAGCGATCTAAGAATGTTTTCTTATAACCATAGTTTAATACCTTCATATCAGATGGCCCATAAAATCTTGTGATCTTTTCACCAAAACCACCATCTAAGATACCATCTTCTAAGGTAATGATAAGGTCATGGTCTTTTTTGAGAGACTCCATTAACTTTTCATCTACACCTGTTACATAGATTGGATTAATTAATGTTGGCTTCTCTCCTGTAAGGCTGGTGATTTTTTCTGCAACTTCTTCACCTAGCGTATAGAAAGAACCAAGGGCAAGGATAGCTACTTTACTTCCTTTTTGTTTAACTTGGTACGCATTGAGTTTACCAAAATCTATTTCTACCTTTTCACCTGTGGAAATCACATTAGGCGCTGGTACACGAATAGCTACTGGATACTCATTTTGCTCAATACTCCAATCTACCATAGCAAGGTATTCTTCTTTTGTAGTAGGTGCTAGATATACTAAATCTGGGATATTAGAAATCATAGCAATATCATAGATTCCTACGTGTGTTATATCGCGCATGGCATAAATAGATGCACCATAAACTAAAATCGTTACTGGACTTTTGTTAATACATACGTCCTGAGAGATTTGGTCATAAGTTCTTTGAAGGAAGGTACTATAAGTTCCATATACCGGCTTTCCACCATTTGTTGCAATACCTGATGCCATACCAATAGCATGTTCTTCTGCAATTCCTACATCAATTAATTGTCCACCAGCTAATTTTCTTTTTTCTTTTGAGAATCCCATAATACCCGGACCAGCTGATGTAATGGCAATCACAGTTGGATCAGCTTTCATTTTCTCTAATAAATAATCTGCTGTGATACTGCTATAATTTTCTCCTGCATGAGCAGCAATTGGCTTACCTGTTTCTATATCAAAAGGTGCACAGTAATGCCAGCCTTCTTTGTTTTGCTCTGCTATAGAATAACCTTTTCCTTTCTGTGTACAAATGTGTACTACAACTGGTTTGGTGCTATCCTTTACAGATTGAAATGCTTTCACTAGTGCCTCAATATCATTACCATCTTTTACAAAAACATAATCTAATCCCATTGCTTTAAAAAGGTTACATTCATATGTGCCATTTGAATCGCGAAGTGCTTTTAAATTTTGATAAAGTCCACCATGATTTTCAGCAATAGAAATATCATTATCATTAACTACAATAATTAAATTACTTTGTAATTCTAAGGCATAGTCCAGACCTTCTAATGCTTCCCCTCCACTTAGAGAGCCATCTCCAATCACTGCAATAATATTTTCCTTATCTCCTTTTAAATCCCTTGCTTTAGCTAAACCACAAGCAAGGCTAATAGAAGTAGAAGTATGCCCTATTTTAAAGTAATCATGTGCACTTTCATCTGGATTCGTAAAACCAGAAAACTGATTAAATTGGCTCTCATCTAAAAAACCTTCTTTTCGCCCTGTTAACATCTTGTGACAATAACATTGGTGTGATACATCATAAACCATTTTATCTATTGGTGAATTGAAAACATAGTGTAATGCAATAGTGGCTTCAATAATTCCTAAATTAGGACCAAAATGTCCTCCTGTTATACTTACTCTTTTTATTAAAGCTTCTCTTATTTCACTAGCCAATCTATTAAGCTGCTCACCATTTAATTTCTTTAAATCTTGTGGCTCATTGATGTGATTTAAAATGTAAGTCATCTAGTTATTTCCTTCCTTCTAGTAATGATTAGTTTTTATTAGTATACCCTAATCTCCCTTTTTCTCAAAATACATTTTTACTTCATCATACTCCAATACCAAAGTTGAACCTTGTAAACTACATGGAATCTCTTCCCCTTCACTTATTAATACGATTCCATCATCTGTTTCTTTCCATTTTCCCATTCCTTCTTCACCCATAAAAATAGCACTAATTCTTCCATTATCTTTAACTGTTAGTAAAGAGGCTCCTATATCTTCTGCTGATAACTTTATGCCTGATGCTTCATAATAAGTAGCTTCCCATTCTCCCACATAAGGACTATCACTTTTCTTATTACCACAAGCCACCAGGCAACATATCATAATCAATCCTAACATCATAACGACTATAAATTTTGTCTTACCCATTCTCATCCACTCCTTTCTCTTTATAGTATTTTTATAGGATCTAAATTATAACTTTTATATAATTTTTCACTTCCTGGAAACTAATTAACATCTCCTAAAAAACTTCTCTTTTGTTTTTCACCCATAACTTATCCTACTCATACTGTATTTATAAGTAATCTATTTGAGGTGAATTATGAAACGTTCTAAATGCCTTACTAGACAAACCTTATACAATCCTTCTAATCCTTCTTCACCCTCTATTTCATATAAGTACACAATTACTGCTGCTAATTTAAGAGAAAGTAAATCAGATACTAGTAATATATTAGCTGTTATTCCAGCTGACACTAGAGTTCAAGTATTAGATGCTGAGGAAGATTGGTATCTTGTTCTCTATAATACCTTACAAGGTTATATTTATATGCCTCGTCTCTCCACCACTAAATACCCATTCCGAGATGCTTTATTAAGGTCTTACCCTGCTGCAGAATCTAATCCTTTAGCCATCGTCCCTCGAGGGAGCGAAGTTCAAGTGTTATCTGTAAATGGAGATTGGAGTCAAGTCATTTTCAATAATCGAACTGGCTACATTTTTTCTTATTTTTTAACAGACGATGGTAACCCACCAGATGCTTATGATTTTACTTACTTTTATACAGACATGACTCGCTTTGTAAATGAAAATAACATTAAAAGTCCTACAACTAATCTTATTACTACAGATTTACAAAATAAATTAACTTATGTATTTGTTCGTAATGCAAATGGAATATGGGAACAATTATATAAGTGGCCTTGTACTGTAGGTGCTCCTGAAACACCTACAATCAGAGGTACCTTCTATGTAACAGGTAGAAAACCTTACTTTGGAACAGATTATTATCGTGTAAAATATGCTACTCGTATTATGGGAAGCTATTACTACCATTCCGTACTCTTTAATCCCCAAGGAACTGAGATTACTAACGGTAGTTTAGGTCTTGCATTAAGTCATGGCTGTATTCGTCTTGCCGTAGAAAATGCACAATGGATTTATGATAATATTCTAGATTCAACAGCTATTATCATTAATTAATATTAAAAAACAAATCCTATCAAAATATATTGAAGGGGCTATCGCATTAAGCATTTCAACTTATAAATATACAATTGTTTAAGCCTAACAAATTGTATATTTATAAGCTATATGCTCTTAGTGCGATAGCCCCTTATTTCTTTATCTATTATCTACTTTTTCTGGATACATATCATGGTTCATCAATCGATATTTTGCCATTTCTTCAAATGGCGTATTGGGTTTGCCATAATTACAATATGGGTCTATACTAATCCCACCTCTTGGTGTAAATTTTCCCCATACTTCTATATATTTAGGTTCCATTAATTTAATGAGGTCTTTCATAATAATATTGACACAATCCTCATGAAAATCTCCATGATTTCTAAAACTAAAAAGATATAACTTCAAAGATTTGCTTTCTACCATTTTTTTATCTGGAATATAACTAATATAGATTGTTGCAAAATCTGGTTGCCCTGTAATTGGACAAAGGCTTGTAAATTCAGGACAATTAAACTTTACCCAATAATCGTTATTTGGATGTTTGTTATCAAAGCTTTCCAATACTTCAGGATTATAATCATATTCATAAGTTGTACCTTGATTACCTAATAAAGTAATATCCTTCATTTCCTCTTTTTTTCTACTTGTCTCATTCATCTTAATTTCCTCTACCTTTTAATTTTTATTTTTAAGTATGTTTCATTAAAATAGTACCTTTCTAGTTGGTAGCTTTACACTCTTCTTTACTTTGTAAATATCTCTCAAGCCCTCTTCTTCTTAAATGGCAAGCCGGACACACTCCACATCCATCTCCTATAACACCTTCATAACAAGTAAGTGTTTTATTTCTAATATAATCTAATTTTCCTAGCTCATCTGCCATCTGCCATGTTGCCGCTTTATCAATCCACATAAGTGGTGTATGAATCACAAATCCATAATCCATTGCTAAATTCATCGTTACATTAAGTGATTTAATAAAAATATCTCTACAATCTGGATAGCCACTAAAATCTGTTTCACAAACACCTGTTACAATATGTTTAGCTCCCTTAACCTTAGCCATGACCCCTGCAAAGGTTAAAAAAAGCATATTTCTACCTTCTACAAATGTACTAGGTAACTCGCCATTATGGCCAGCTTCTACTTTTATATCCTCTCTTGTTAAAGCATTAGGTGCTAACTGATTCAGTAAGCCCATATCTAACACATGATGTTCTACGTCTAATTCCTTTGCAATAGCCTTTGCACATTCAATTTCTTTTTTATGTCTTTGACCATAATCAAAGGTAACAGCTATCACTTCATCAAATTTTTGAAGTGCCCAAAATAAACAAGTAGTTGAATCTTGACCTCCACTAAATACCACGATTGCTTTTTGCTTTTCCATCATCTATCTCCTCTCTCTTCTAATACTCTTAAATATTGCGTTTCATTAAAATAAGTGCTTCCTGACGTAATTTGATATCTTGTTCAAAAGCACCTCTAAAAGTAGTTGTTCTTGTTAAAACCCCTTCTTTTTTAATACCTCTAGTCGTCATACAACTGTGCTCTCCTTCGATAAGTACACCTACATCTTCACTATGAGTAATCATACTTATAATACTTGCAATATCACTACCTATGCGTTCTTGTAACTGTAAACGTCTTCCTACCATATCTGCAATACGTGCTATTTTACTTAGACCTATTACTTTTCCTATAGGCCTATAGACAACCGAAACTTTCATATTATACATAAGCGCCATATGATGTTCACAGTAACTATGAATCGGTATATCCGTTACCACTACTAAATTTCCATGTTGTTCTTGGCAAAATGATTCCTCTTCAAAGGTCTTCTCATAAAGTTCTGCTATTTGCTTATTTGTATACTGCATTCCTGCAAAAACTTCGCTATACATCTTAGCCACACGTTTGGGTGTTTCTTTAAGTCCTTCTCTATCTGGATTATCCCCAAGCGCTACTAGAATCTCTCTAATGTGGTATGCAATTTTTTCTTCATCTATCATTTATACTCCTCTACTTTCTTTATCCCAGATCATTTTATGAAGTTGTAACTGTAATTTCAGTCCACCTAAATTTTTTTCTTTCATGAATTCTACTAGTCGTTCTGGCTTTATACAATCCGTAACA
>JAFOHG010000086.1 GCA_017421915.1 Cellulosilyticum sp.
AAGTGAAAAAGTTAATTTAAAACCAGTGCTTCATCAAATAAATGAAGAAATAGAAGTACATAAACAAGCTATAAAAGAGATAAAAAGAAGTTTTTTAGAAGAGAAAGCATTAGGAGAAAAGATTTTAGCAGTCGAGCTATCACCACCACCAGATGCAAACTATGAAAAGATTATGGATGCAGCCAATGTGCTTAAACGAAATGGTGTAGATATTTTAACCTTTCCAGATTCCCCATCAGGGAGAATGCGTGCAGATTCTATTTTAATGAGTGTAAAGGTAGCTAATGAAGTTAAAATCAATGTTTTACCACATATTTGTTGTCGTGACCGTAATGCTATTGCAATTCGCTCAGAATTACTTGGGGCACATATTAATGGGGTGAAAAATGTTTTAGTGATTACAGGGGATCCTGTTCCAGCTATGGTAAGAGAGAATGTGAAAAGTGTATTTAATTTTGATTCTGTAGGGGTTATGAAAACCATTCAAGAGATGAATGAGGATCAATTTAAGGATGAGCCAATGATTTATGGAGGTGCTTTAAACTATAATAGACGTAATATTGAAACAGAGGTTCACAGAATTAATAAAAAGATAGCAGCTGGAGCTAAATTTTTCTTGTCACAGCCCATTTTTACAAGCGAAGATGCAGAAAAGTTACGTTATATAAAATCTAGAGTAGATACTAAAATTCTTTGTGGTATTATGCCGTTAGTTAGCCAGCGTAATGCAAATTTTATTAAAAATGAAATGGCAGATATTCATGTAACAGATGAAATCGTTAACCTTTTTGCACCAGAAATGAGTAAAGTAGAAGGTGAAGCAGTAGGAGTTAACATTGCAAGACAAATGATAGCAGAAACAAAAGATTTTGTAGATGGGTATTATTTTAGCATACCGTTTAATAGAGTCTATTTATTAGAACAGATTTTGGATTAAGAAAAATAAAGTTAAATATAGGGTTATAGAACAGAATAGAAAAGTTGTTAAACAATATCTAAAAGAGAGATGCTATGGAGAAATTCATGACATCTCTTTTTTTAGGTGCCTTCAGCAGGAGTACAATATAATAGCTACAAGTTTTTAGTAATAAAAAGTTTACAATTAGGTGTATTGAATCTGCAAAAGTTATATGATAGTATACCAAACTATAAACTGGTAAAAATTTATATTTGTAAAAATACATAAAAATTAAGTATAGAGCTAAAATAGTAATTTAGGAGTTAAATAGATGTTAAGAATATTAAAAAAGGCAGATTCAGCGAAAAATAAAGAATATATAGAAGTGGATCAAGTGACTTCTATCATAGAAAATATTTTAAATGGAACAATGACAATAGAACAAGTAGATTTTAATAATGCAAGAGTCAATGAGCTATTTAAAACTTTATTAATGAAGTATGAAAGTGAACAAAGAGAGTTTTTATTAGGATTTAATACTACATTAGAATCCCTTACAAAAATGGATAAATTAAGAGAAGTTATTACCAATGTAAAAAAGCAAAATGAAATGACAAATGCTATTTATTTATTTGGTAAGAAATTAAATACATCTATAGCAGACATAGAAGAGTTAGTCTTAAATACAGATAAAATAACAGGAAAAGGAAAAGAAATCTCTATTCAAAGTCGTGAAAAGATTAAAGATACAATAGAATTTGTAAAATACTCATGCGATCAAGTACATGATTTTAAAGATCAAATGATTAAAGTACAAGAGCACACAAATGATATTACAACACTTTTAAATATGATTAGCCAGATTGCAGATCAAACAAAGTTATTGGCACTAAATGCGACTATTGAAGCAGCGAGAGCGGGTGAGCATGGGAGAGGATTTAATATTGTTGCTAATGAAGTAAAACAATTATCCGATCACACACAAAATGTATTATTGCAAGTAGAGGCTAGTATTTCAGAATTACATAAAAGTGTATTTGATGCTTTAGAAGGTATCACTAGTATTACAGGGGATTTAAATAAAGGAAGAATATTAGTGGAAGAAGCCGAGAAGAATGTTGATTTAATCAATGCAACAATAGATGAAGTAAAGGAATCTATTGAAGGGGTCACACATAATACAAAAGAGCAAACAAGTTCAATGGAAAAATTAATAGCTCGTCTAGAAGAGAGTGTGGAGGGAATTGCTAAAATTGAAGTAAGTTCACGTAATACAGCAGAAGATATTTATAAACTGAGCAATGAAGTACAAAGTACACGTGTTCAGATTGCAAGCGGAGCTAAAAATATAGCATTTAAAGACCAAGTGGAACTCTTTAGAGTAGACCACTTATTATGGAAATGGAAGATTTATAATATGTTACTTGACTTTGAGAAAGTAGATGTTAATCAAGCAGCAGATTATCATAATTGTAGACTTGGAAAATGGTACTATCAGCAACAAGGTGAAGTGACTCAAAGTATGAGCTTTAAAAAGATTGAGGCACCACATAAACATATGCACAATCTAGCAAAAATAGCAACTGAATGCTATAAGGGACAAGATATTGCAGGTAGTGAAAAAGCATTGGCACAGATGGAAGAAACCTCACAAGAAATTATTAACTTACTAGAGCAATTAAAAAAAGAGGTATAGTAGCTATAGGCTATATCTATAACACATCATGGTTTTTTTAGATTATACAAAAATAGAATGACACAGTATACTGTAATCATTAAGAGCTAAGGAAAGCGATTGGTTAAATAAGCATGGTAAAAATAAATAGAATAGATGGGGGAATTTATAATGAGTAAAAAAGTATATGCAGAAAGAAATTTAAGATTTGAAACATTACAGTTACATGTAGGACAGGAAATACCAGATATAGCAACAGATGCAAGAGCAGTTCCAATTTATCAGACATCATCTTATGTTTTTAGAAACAGTGAACACGCAGCAGCAAGATTTGGCTTATCAGATGCAGGAAATATTTATGGAAGACTTACAAATCCTACAGAAGATGTTTTTGAAAAAAGAATAGCAGCCTTAGAAGGGGGAGTAGCAGCTTTAGCAGTAGCTTCAGGCGCAGCCGCTATTTCTTATACAATCCAAAACTTAGCTCAAAATGGGGACCATATTGTAGCTGCTAAAAATATTTATGGTGGAAGTTATAATCTCTTAGCCCATACCTTGCCACAGTATGGCATTACAACAACTTTTGTAGACCCATTTGAAGAAGGTGCTATTGAAAGGGCTATTAAGGAGAATACAAAAGCTGTTTATATTGAAACATTAGGAAATCCTAACTCAGAAGTTGTTGATATTGAAGGCATTGCAAAGATTGCACATGCACATAAAATTCCACTTGTTGTAGACAGTACATTTGCAACACCATACTTAGTAAGACCTATTGAATATGGAGCAGATATTGTAATTCATTCAGCAACTAAGTTTATCGGAGGACATGGCACTGCTATAGGAGGTGTCATTATTGATAGTGGCAAATTTGACTGGGAAGCTTCAGGAAAGTTTCCGTCTTTAACTGAACCTAATCCTAGCTATCATGGAATCAGTTTTACAAAAGCAGTTGGAGCAGCAGCTTTTGTAACTAAAATAAGAGCGATTCTATTAAGAGATACAGGAGCAACACTTTCTCCATTTCATGCGTTTTTATTTTTACAAGGCTTAGAAACACTTTCTCTTAGAGTTGAACGTCATGTAGAAAATGCTTTAAAAGTAGTAGAGTATTTAAGTCATCATCCTCAGGTAGAAACAGTAAACCATCCAGCGATTTCTAAAGATTTGTCTCAACAAGCACTATATAAGAAATATTTTCCAAATGGAGGAGGTTCTATTTTTACTTTTGAAATAAAAGGAGATGCACAGAAAGCTAAAGATTTTATAGATCACCTAGAACTCTTTTCACTACTTGCTAATGTAGCAGATGTGAAATCTCTAGTGATTCATCCAGCTTCTACAACGCATTCACAACTAACCAAGGAAGAATTATTAGACCAAGGTATTAAAGAAAATACAATTCGATTATCTATTGGCACAGAAAATATAGCGGATATTATTGAAGATTTGGAAGAGGCTTTTAAAGCGGTTCAATGAAGACTCTAAGTTTTTAGTACATCCAGCTGTAGCGTAAGCTTTAATAAAAAATGTATGAAATCATTAGATAATCTCAGTATAATTATAAAAATATACAATTATAGATAGGAATAATAAAAAAATTATCAATGACTTATTAAAATAATTGACATTGAATAAAAGAAAGCGTAAGATGATGAACGGTAGAGATAATAAGAGTGCATAGTAAGGAGGAAAGGTCAGAGTTATATTATATAATATTGAGTGAAATCAATAAGATGGAAGAAGTATTTTTAGAGGGTAGTTTATTAATAGACATAAAAGAGAAATATATAGAGAGAAATATACAATAATAAATATACAAAGTAAATATACATAAGAAAATATACATAAGAAAATATAGAACGCAAATATATAAGTCAGTAGAATCTAGGTTAAATATATTAAATAAAAAGTGTTATAAGAGCAAAAGTTCTTATAACACTTTTTTGCATATATAAATTTTATTGCATTTAAAGTAAGTAAGGGAGGCTAAGGGAAAAAATGAAAAATAGTAAAGAGCAGCATATAGGAAGAAGAATTATAACGAGTATTTTAGGATGTATAATAGGGGGGGTACTAATAGGTGCTTATATTATAGGAAGAATAGTAGCACAAGTACCAGATATTAATCAGATTAGGTTTGAGGCTGAAGAGCCATATACAACTATTGTATATGATGAAGAAGGGAACAGAATTATAAATTTCTCTCAATCTGAAGATAGAGCATATATTAGTCTGTCTCAAATTCCTATAACAATGCAACAAGCGATTATTTTTATGGAAGATAAAGAATTTTACAAACATAGAGGAATTGATTTTTTTAATTCTATAGGTAGATTAATAAAGCATCTTATTTCAGGCCATGGCCTATATCATGGCTCGACTATTACGCAGCAGGTTATAGAGTGTAATGTAGCATTAAATCATCATACAATAGCTGATAAACTACAGGAACAGTATTTAGCGCTAAAATTAGAAAGGTACTATGGTAAGGATATTATACTAGAAAATTACTTAAATACAATTTCATTTGGGGGAAGAGCCTTGGGGGTAGAGGCGGCAGCGGAGTATTATTTTGATAAACATATTAATGAGTTAGCTTTAGGGGAGCAGCTTGTATTAGCAGTTATGATTAAAAATCCTACATATTATAGTCCGATTCATAATCCTAAAAATAATTGGGAGAAGGTTCGTAGTGTGATGGAAGAGATGGTATCAAGTGGTTATCTTAAGGAAGAGGATAGGCAATTGGTCTTAAAAAGTAATCCATATCAAAATATTAGAAAGACATGGGGAAATAAAAATGATAGAACCTTAATTGCAAAGGTATATAATGAAGTGGTACACATTTTACAAGCCAAACTTAATCTTTCTAAAATAGAGGCACAACAAATACTTTACTCAGAGAAATTAAGAATTTATACTAATTTAGATCGTCGTTTACTGGGGAGTGACACTAGTAAATTACAGATAAAGATTGAAGATTCAAAAGGTAATGTTATATGGGAGTAAAACTTTAAAACCAAGTTGAATAAAGAATTGCCATTAGAAATAGATAATAATCTCTAATGGCAATTCTTTATTTGTTTGATATTTATTATTTTTTCAATAAGAATTATTTAGAAACATCTTGTACATAAAGTACTCTTACACCGTCAGATGTAGAAGCGGTTTGGGCAGCTGTTTCTTTTTTAGTAGCTGATGTTTGATCAGGAGCTGCTACACGTCCATCTCTAATATCAAAGAATTTTCTAGCAACCTGTGGGAATAAAGCATAGCTAAGAACATCTTCCTCACATTTAGCAACATCTTTACATTCTTCTTTGATTTTATCAAGTTCTGGTTCAAGAAGATCAGCTGGTCTACAAGTAATAACTTCATCATCGCCAATAGCTTTCTTTCTAACTTCCTCATTAACTTCACCAGGAAGTCGTCCATATTCCCCTCTTAGAACTGCTTTAGATTCTTTAGGGAATACTTTATATCTTTCACCAGAAAGGATGTTAAATACTGCTTGTGTACCAACGATTTGGCTACTTGGTGTTACAAGTGGTGGGTATCCAAAATCTTTTCTAACTCTTGGAACTTCAGCTAATACATCATAGTATTTATCGAGGGCATTAGCTTGTTTGTGTTGAGAGATAAGGTTAGAAAGCATACCACCTGGTACTTGGTAAAGAAGAGCATTAGTATCTACACTAAGTACTTTAGGGTCAAGGATGCCATCTGCTTTAAGTTTGTCTGCTACTTTTCTAAAGTGAGCAGCAGCTTCACTTAACTTAGTAAGGTCTAATCCTGTATCATACTCAGTACCTTGAAGGGTTGCAACAAGTGCTTCTGTTGTTGGGTTTGATGTACCATTAGCAAGTGGAGAAAGTGCACAGTCTACAATATCTACACCAGCTTGGATAGCCATAAGATAAGTCATATCTCCAGTACCTGAAGTATTATGTGTATGTAAATGAATTGGTACATCTAAGTTTTCTTTTAATTTTTTAACCAGCTTATAAGCATCAAATGGAAGAAGAAGGTTAGCCATATCTTTAATACAGATTACATCGGCACCGATTTTAACCATTTCTTCAGCTAATTTAACAAAGTAATCAATGCTGTGAACAGGGCTTGTTGTGTAACTAAAGGCAATTTCACAAGTACCACCATATTCTTTAACATATTTTGCAGCAGCAGCTACGTTTCTTGGGTCATTGAGTGCATCGAAAATACGAACAACATCAATACCATTTTCAATAGATTTTTTACAGAAAGCTTCTACTACATCATCTGCATAGTGTTTGTAACCAAGTAGGTTTTGTCCACGAAGGAGCATTTGAAGTGGAGTATTTGGCATAGCTTTCTTTAATGTACGAAGTCTTTCCCAAGGGTCTTCGTTTAAGAAACGCATACATGAGTCAAAAGTAGCGCCACCCCAACATTCAAGTGACCAATAACCCATTTTATCAAGTACTTCGCAAGCAGGGAGCATATCTTCAATACGCATTCTTGTTGCAGCTTGTGATTGATGTGCATCTCTTAAAATTGTATCTGTAATTCTAACTTGTTTACCCATAATTTATGTTTCCTCCTTAACCGAATAGTGCAAGTAATACACCAGCAGCAATAGCTGAACCAATTACACCTGCAACGTTAGGTCCCATAGCGTGCATTAATAAGAAGTTTGAAGGTTCTTCTTTTTGACCAACCATTTGTGATACACGAGCAGCCATTGGAACAGCAGAAACACCAGCAGAACCAATGAGTGGATTGATTTTTGTTTTAAGGAATAGGTTCATGATTTTAGCAAGGATTAATCCGCCAGCTGTACCTAAGCCGAATGCAACAACACCCATACAGATAATCTTAATGGTGCTAAGACTTAAGAATGTAGTAGCTGTAGCTGTAGCACCTACAGATATACCAAGGAAGATTGTTACAATATTCATAAGTTCATTTTGAGCTGTTTTACTTAAACGGTCGGCAACGCCAGATTCTTTAAGTAAGTTACCAAACATTAAACAACCAACAAGTGGTGCAGCAGATGGTACGAGAAGAGCTACGAATACAGTAATAACTACTGGGAAGATAATTTTTTCTACTTTAGAAACAGGTCGTAGGGCAACCATCTTAATTTTTCGTTCTTCTGGAGTAGTAAGTGCTTTCATAATAGGTGGTTGAATAACTGGAACAAGTGCCATATAAGAATAAGCTGCAACGGCAATAGGTCCCAAGAGATGTGGCGCAAGTTTACTTGTTACGAAGATAGCAGTAGGGCCATCAGCACCACCAATGATACCAATTGAACTAGCTTCAGCAGCATCAAAACCAAGATATCTAGCACCAATATATGTAACAAAAATACCAAGTTGTGCAGCAGCACCTAGTAGTAAGCTTTTTGGATTGGCAATAAGTGGACCAAAATCTGTCATAGCCCCTACACCAATAAAGATTAAACATGGATAAATACCAAGTTTAACGCCTAAGTATAAATAGTCTATAAGACCTGGTGTAACTTCACCGTTACCAAATAAATCCCAGTGTACATGACCATTAGCAAATAATGCTTCATGATACACTTCAGCACCAGGAAGGTTCGTTAAAAGCATACCGAATGAAATAGGAAGTAAAAGTAAAGGCTCAAAACCTTTAGCAATAGCTAAATACATTAAGACGAATGCAATAACGAACATGATTAATACTTTAGGATCATTCGCAATAAGTGAAAATCCGGTTTGATTTATGAAATTTATAATAGTTTCCATATTAACATGTTCCTCCAATCAAAATTAGGATAATTATTTAATCACACAAAGAAGAGCGCCTGATTCTACAGTAGCACCTTTAGTAGCATGAACAGATACGATGGTTCCATCAATTGGAGACATGATTTCGTTTTCCATTTTCATAGCTTCAAGAATCATTAATACTTGTCCTTTTTTAACTGTATCGCCATTAGATACATTTACACTTAAGATATTACCAGGCATTGGACTTGTGATTTTTTCACCACCAGCAGGTGCATTGCTAGGAGCAGGAGCAGCAGCTTTTACTGGAGCAGCAGCTTTTGCTTCGGCTTCATCAATAAGTTCAATAGCGATTTCATAGTCATTTCCATTTACATTTACACGATATTTTTTCATTTTAAAATTCTCCTTTTGATTAAGTGTAGTGGAACCTATAGTTCTTTGACAGATAAAATTCTTATTGCAGATACATCTGTACCTAACTCTTCAGCAATAACTGCAGAAACAGCAGCAATAAACTCTTGACGATTAGTAATGGTTGATTTTGCTGGTGCTGGAGTTACTTCGGTTACAGGTGCAGAAACAGGAGCTGTAGGTTTTGTGATTTTTTGTACCACATAGCTCATAACATAGCAAATTGCGATGATACAAATTAGTCCAATAAATACAGTTCCTAATCCCATCAAAATAACAAAAGTATTTGATAATTCCATCAGCTGATCCTCCCTTCATGAAGAAAAATATGCCTATATAGTCACAACTATCAAGAAGTTTCTGACTATATAATAAGTATAAAACAATTTTGCTAAAATGTTAATTAAATTTAAAATATTTAAATGGTATTTTTGAAATATAGTCTAAGAAAAATTTGATAAATATAATAAAAAACAAATAATATAAAGTGAAAAATATAGGAAATAGGAGGAATAAAACAAAAATAAGTATGAAAGTTATAAAATATAAGTACGTGAAAATATGTTTCTTTATGGAATCTTAACAAAATATATCCTGTCTTGACGATATAATAAGATATGGATAATACCATAAATTATTATTAAATGAGAGAGGAGGGCCAATACAATGGAATATTATCTTATTATGGCTGCAATTATTATTTTCCTCTGTTTAACTGCCAGCAGTGTTTCTAATAAAATGGGAATACCAACATTAATTTTATTTATAGGATTAGGAATGCTCTTTGGAAGTGAGGGAATAGGTGGCATTCAATTTGAAGACTATAATTTTGCTAATTATATATGTTCTTTTATATTGATTTATATTATGTTCTATGGTGGTTTTGGGGTTAACTGGAAAATGGCTAAGCCAGTAGCTGTAAAGGCAGGAATACTGTCTACAGTGGGAGTTATTTTGACAGCACTATTAACAGGATTATTTTGTTATTTTGTTTTAAAAATGGCGTTGTTAGAAAGTTTATTATTAGGGGCAGTTATAGGTTCTACAGATGCTGCTGCTGTTTTTTATATTTTAAAAGCAAAAAAACTAAATTTAAAGAATGGATTGGCTTCATTACTAGAAATTGAAAGTGGAAGTAATGACCCCATTGCAAATATCCTTACAATTATTTTATTAGGTATCATTCAGGGAAATAGTTCAGGACCTATTTGGGTAGTATTTATTATGCAATTTTTGGTAGGAGCTTTAGTGGGTGTTACATTAGGAATTTTATCTGGTCGTGGCATTAGAAGATTTGAAAAGATGAATGAAGGACTAGATATGATTTTTGTATTTGCAATTGCATTACTTTCTTATGCAGCAAGTAATTTATTAGGCGGAAATGGTTATTTAAGTGTCTATATAACAGGGATTATACTAGGAAATACTAAAATTCCTAACAAGCCTGCATTGGTACATTTTTTTGATGGTGTAACGAATTTATTTCAAATGGTTGTTTTCTTCTTGCTAGGTTTATTAGCATTTCCAACACAGGTTATAGATTACTTGGGGCCAGCAATATTAGTTGCTTTATTTTTAACTTTTGTTGCAAGACCACTAGCAGTAGCAGCTTTACTTACGCCATTTAAAGTATCTTTTAAGGAACAAATGTTAATTTCATGGGCAGGACTAAGAGGCGCATCGGGTATTGTTTTTGCTATTGTAGTAACTGTAAGAGGTGTATTTCCGGAAAATACGATTTTTAATATTGTATTTTGTATTGCTATGTTATCTATTATGGTGCAAGGCGCACTATTACCTACTGTTGCTAGAAAGTTAGATTTGATTGATGATGAGATGCCGGTTTCTATGACATTTAATGATTACCGCAATGAAGCAGATGTAAGGCTAATTAATATACTTATTACACAAAATCATCCATGGGTAGGAAAAAGATTGAGTGAAATTACGTTTTCACAAGGTTCATTAGTAGTATTTATAAAGCGGAGATTTGAAGTGGTTATACCAAAAGGGGATACAGTTTTAGAACCAGAAGATATAGTTGTATTAAGTAGTGAATATCAAGAAGAACCTTCAGATTTAGAAATACAAGAAATTGCAATAGATAAAAATAATAATTGGGTAGGAAAAAGCATTTCAGAATGTAATATTCCTAAAAATATCATAATCATTATGGTAAGAAGAAAAGAGGGCAATATTGTACCAAGTGGGAGTACCATTATTAAAGCAAATGATGTATTATTAACCTGCGGATTAAAAAATTAAATTTAAAATACATAGGAAAAATGAAAGAGGTTACAGTATGGTAGATTCATTAGTTAATTTTTTTACTCAAGGCTTAGTAGGAATTATTCCAAGTGAAGCTATTATTTTTATTGTATCTATGGTGCCAGTATTAGAACTAAGGGGTGGATTACTGGCGGCATCTTTATTAGATATAGAGATGTATAAGGCAGTATGGATTTGTATTATTGGGAATCTAATTCCAATACCATTTATTCTGCTCTTTATAAAAACAATTTTAGGATGGATGAAAAAGCAAAATTGTTTTAAGAAATTAGTAGAGTGGTTAGAACATAAGTCTATGAGTAAAGGTGGTCAAATTGAAAAGTATGAGTTTTTAGGATTGTTGTTATTTGTAGGTGTTCCCTTACCAGGAACAGGTGCATGGACAGGTGCCCTTATTGCATCATTGTTAGATGTAAAAAACAAAAAAGCATTTATGGCAATTGGTTGTGGACTTGTGATGGCAACAGTCATTATGTGCTTTATTGCTTACGGTATTCCAGCATTAGTTACAATGATAGCTTAGAATAAAATAGGAAATTTTGAAATAAAGGACTATATAAATCTCTGAATGCACGTATAAGAAAACAGACATACTATTACCAATATATGTTATAATTAGAAAGGCTATTTTGGTAAAGGAGATCAATATGAGTAATAAAGTAACGATAACATATGTAGACAATGAATATATAGTAAAACTTGGCGAGACTATTTTAAGCAAAGAAAAAGATGAAGAAAGAGCTATTCAAGTGTTTAAAAATGCAGTAAAGAATAATACAGTAGCAAAAAATCTAAGCTTTGATGATATGGCTAAGAAAGTAAAAGCACTAGGAATTGGTGAAGTAGAAATTAATGAAAATTATCAATCTATGCAATGCGGAGATATGAAATATTTTTACCATACAGGAAAAGCATTTTATACAGGACAAGGAAAAATGGTGCTTTTATTAGGTGGGTTTGAGTATTTTTATGAAATGCTTCACTTAGTTGCAAGTGGAGCAATAACTTCTTGTAATGAATTAGCAAGTTTATGTGCAACTGTTATTGAAAATCATGCTACTTATAGTTTAACGGAAGACGGTATGAGTGTAGCAAGTGCGGTATTTAGTTATGGAAATGTAGGGTTTAACTTTATGAACAATAAGATAAATAAGGGAACAAGTAGCGAAAAATCTAGTTTTAAAGCGTTTAAAGACTTTATTTTAGCTACATTATAGATTTACAATATTTCTTTTGATTAGTAGGAAGTGGCTTCAAACTTTTATTTAGTTGAGGTTACTTCCTTTTTTGCATTTCTCTCTAAGAAGATTGAATTAAATAAATTATATAAATAATATAATTAATAAATATAAATGTATAAAATAATTTGATATAGTTATAATTTAGATATATAATTTAATTGCAAATAAGTCTCAATTCTATTCATTACTATAGAACTTAGACAAGGAAAAGAGATTGGGAGGAAATAAAAAATGACAAAGATTGATATTATATCAGGTTTTCTTGGAGCAGGTAAAACAACACTTATCAAAAAATTGATTAAAGAAGGTTTTAATGGAGAGAAACTTGTTCTTATTGAGAATGAATTTGGTGAAATTGGTATAGATGGTGGATTCTTAAAGGAAGGTGGCGTTGAAATTACAGAGATGAACTCGGGATGTATTTGTTGTTCATTGGTAGGTGATTTTGGAGCTGCTCTTAAAGATGTATTAGAAAATTATAAACCAGATCGTGTAATCATTGAACCATCAGGTGTAGGTAAGCTTTCAGATGTCATTAAGGCTGTTGAAAATGTAGATGAAGGTATGGAGGTCATACTGAATGCAAGAGTAGCAGTTGTAGATGCACTTAAATGTAAAATGTATATGAAAAACTTTGGAGAGTTCTTTAATAATCAAATTGAAAGTGCAACAAGCATTATTTTAAGTCGTACTCAAAAAGTATCTGAAGCAAAGCTTGAAGAATGTGTCAAAATGATTAGAGAGCATAATGCAAAAGCAGCTATTGTAACAACATCATGGGATGAAATTACAGGGGCTAAATTACTTGAAGTTATGGAATCTAAACAGTCATTAGAAGCGGAACTTATGAAAGAAGAAGCAGTATGTCCAAGTTGTGGACATGTTCATCATGAACATCATGACCACGAATGCTGTGAACACGATCATGACCATCATGAGCATGAATGCTGCGGACACAATTATGACCATCATGAGCATGAATGCTGTGAGCACGATCATGACCACCATGAGCATGAATGCTGCGGACATGACCATGACCATCACGACCATGAATGTTGTGGACATGATCACCACCATCATCATGCAGATGAAGTCTTTACAAGTTGGGGCATGGAAACACCACGTAAATATAGTGAGGAAGAGATTAAAGAAGCACTGGAAACTTTGTCACAATCAGAAGAGTATGGCATTATTTTACGAGCTAAAGGGATTCTTCAAAATAAAGAAGGTAAATGGTTCTGCTTTGATATGGTACCAGGAGAATATGAAATTCGTGAAGAAAATGCAGACTATACAGGACGCTTATGTGTCATTGGTACAAAACTAGATGAAGAAGGCCTTAAGAGATTATTTATGTGCTAAAGGGAGAAAGTTAATTTATGAAAATACCAATATTTTTATTTAATGGCTTATTAGAAGCGGGGAAGACTTCTTTTATAAATTATATGCTTAAAAAACGAGTTTTTGCAGATGGTAGGAATACTCTAGTAATTGCCTGCGAAGAAGGAATGGAAGAATATGATACAGATTATTGTGAAAAAAATCATATTACCATTATACAAGTAGAGGAAGAAGAAGAGATAACAGAGGCCTTTATTTCTAAGTTAGCAACACAGTATCAACCACATAGAGTGATTATAGAATATAATGGTATGTGGGATATGGCGATTCCTTTTGAATTACAATATCCAACAGGATGGTTTGTATATGAAGTCATTACACTAGTTAATGCAGAAACATTTAATGTGTATCTTAATAATATGCGTGGTATTATGATGGAGCATTTTAAATGTGCAGATTTGGTTGTGTTTAATCGTGTCAATGAAGAAATGAATCCATCTTCATTTAGAGGAACTATAAAGGCAGTTAATGGACAAGCAAAACTTTTTATATGTGATGAAGACTTTTCATTAGAACCTATTAAAGAAGAATTACCTTATGATATTAAAGCAGATGTTATTGAAATAGAAGATCAGGATTATGGGGTTTGGTATATTGATTTATGGGAACATCCTAATCGTTATATGAATAAAAAAGTAAAGGTTAATGGTTTATTCTTTCATGATGCCCATGAGCCAAAAGATCGATTTACTTTTGGACGTTTTGCAATGCCATGTTGTGCAGATGATATAGCACTTATGGGATTATACTGTCACAATATTGGAAAACCAAGATATTCTAATAAAGATAGCATTTCAGTTTATGCTGAAATTCGTTATGAAAAAGCAGAAGTGTATAATAATGACATGGGACCAATTCTTTATGTGAAATCCATAGAGAAAGCGAAAGAAAATCAAGAAGATTTAGTTATGTTTAATTAATCAAGTGAAAATATTAGAAATAAAACCCCGTTGAAATGATTCGATGGGGTTTTATAGTGCATTAATGGCACAAGCTATTGTTTCAGGATAAATGATCTTTAATTTGCAGCTTTTTCAAGAAGATTGGTGATTTGTTTTAAGAAAGAAATAATCGGTGTAAGTGCTAATTGTTTAGCAGTCGTTTTTTTTCGGTAACTCACTACATCTTCGGCAGTTTCCACAATGCGATTATGAAGTAATGTGGATGATAAAGAGACGTCATTCATATGTACTTTTATATCAGATGCAATATGTTGGATTTGATTCATATGTTCTAAGTTTTTTTCATTAGCATCTATAATTTCTTGATTGTGGGAATGGACTTTTTTAGCAAGATGTACACTCTCCTCAATACTTTTTTGATATTGAGTAAGGAGAGATTGTGTATTTTCAAATTGAGCAGTAACAGCATTTGTTTTTTCGAAGATATCTGCAACTAATTCTTTTGTGCTATTAGATAAATTACGAATTTCATTGGCCACTACAGAAAAACCTTTACCGGCATCTCCTGCTCGGGCTGCCTCTATACTTGCATTAAGTGCCAGTAAGTTGGTGCTATCAGCAATGGCATGAATCTGCTGATCGGCAGTCACAATATCTTGAATATAGGTGCCAAGATTATGGATAGCATGAATAATAGAATTAGATTTGGTATGTAGTTCCTCAATATACACATGGAGTTCTTCAATACTAGAAATACTATTATTTAAAAGCGTATGATTAGAGACTAATGTTTCTTTGGTTGCATGTGTATCTTTTTCTAGAGTCGTAACAGAGTCATCTAACGTTTGAACAATGTGGATATATTCATCTGTGCTTAAAGCAAGGTGATTGATTTTTTCTTGTAAGTTTCCTAGCGTAAGGCTACTTTGAGCTTCTTCAGTAATAAGACTTTCAAGATGTGAATTGGCATAGTGAGTAGCACATTTTAAAGCATCAAGAACCTCCTTATTTGAAGAAATAGAGCTAGAAAGTGTATGAATTGTAGTGGTTTCTTCAGAAGAAGATAATTTTTTTGTTTTGAAATTAAAAATACCCATGATAATACCTCCTATTCAAAAACTGCTAATACAAGTGTTTGGTTACAGTGATGATAATGAATTTGCTCACCAAAAGATGAAAAACCAGCAAAGTTTCCAAGTTTAGATAAATTTTGACCAAAGGTAGGACCAAAGTGTTCATTTTCAAATTGAATGGTACGTAAAATGCAGTTCACCACCAATGTACCACTTGGATGAGGAATATCTCTTAAAATGTTTGAAACAGTTTCTTTGGAGATTGTATGATAATCATCTAATTCTACTCGGCATAATGTAGCATTTTTATAAATATTAGAGTAGTACTCAATACCATCAGAATGAACTTGTTTGCCCGAAACAATATACATATCATCATTTAATACTAGACCAAAGGGATTAGATAAAAATTGACTTTCTAAATCGTTATGGTCAACTATTTGTTTAATCACATCAACGCAAGGTTTATTGTCTAATTTTTTTATAAGGCGTCTATCAACATCCACTTCGGTAGCAATAAACCAATCTTCAGTTGGTTTAAAAATATTTTCTTTATACAATTTGATTTTGCCGCTTTTATTAGTGATAAAAGTTAAAATACAGGCATCAGTTTTAATGGTGTCATTAAGCATCACATAGGATAGACCTTGGTGATCTGTAGCTGCAGTACCACCTATTAAATCAATATGATGGGACTTAAAGAGGTCTTCTAGGGTGCTCAATACCATTTCTTCATGACTAGTGAAAGTGCATAATGAAAAACAAATTGTAGATTCTGGTGAAAAGGAAGGCAACTTTTGGATTGTTTTTTTGATTTGGTTAATATGTAAAATAGGATAGTCACCGATATCTTCTAAACAGTAAGTTGACACTTCAATATCTGCTAAGAAAATAAGAATAGCATCTGTAATAAAACCTTCAGAAATTAAATTTTTATGTGTACTACATCCAATAAGTTCAATGTCTTTAAAGTTTTTTTGACAAGCTTTGGCATAGTCTATAAATACATCACTTGTTGCGTAAAGGATAGCTAATTTACCTGTAGGAACAATAGATGAAATTTGTTGTAGGTTATTTAATTTGTGAACACTAAATTTCATAATAATATCTCCTTTTTGAAAAGTTGTATACTTATAGCATAATAAAAAATGGATAAAAATCCAATAAAAAAATATAAATTTACAATAATATACAAGGTTGTAATTGTATTTTGGGATTTTTGCTTAATTTTTAAAAAGTTTTGTACAAACTTTTAATAAGTAAAAAATAACACAAAAAAGGAGATTTTAAAATGCGGACAGCAGACTGAGGTAATGGGCAATATAAAAATCCCATTGTTTATGCAGATTACTCAGGACTTCCTATTTTACATTCTAAAGATTTAGTGAACGGGAAAGTAATAGTAAAGGTTTTGCAACATTTGAGTATATAGAAATTGAGGAAGCATAAAATAAATCATAAGGTAAAAAAGGAGCGTTTTATAAAAGAGGGGCTCTTTTTATATAGATTAGACTTATATTTTTTGAAGAATAGGTTGGATAAAGTATAGAACCAGATATGGAGGACTTATAAGATGTTTCGGGCAATTTGTATAAAAAGATGCGATGGATTTCAAAAGGGAGAAGTGGTTAAAGCTTGGCAGGGCTTTGGTAATATTTATTTTTTTAGAGGATTAAAATTTGGCTTGAACATGTCAATCAAGCGATTTGAAGAGCACTTTACAGTTTTTAGAAACTATTACATTGTAGAAAAAACACCAGTAAAAAGAAGATTTAGAAAACCAAAACAATCTTATTTGAGAATAGAGTTTAAAGACATCTCAGATAGGTTGCTTGTAGATTTATATAACTATATTTTTTCCTATTTAGAATTAACCAAACAAATTAGTCCAGAGCTTATTCAAACGTTTAATTATAGTATTGTTTCTACCTTAGAAAAACTGGAATTTTTATATACAGTATTACCAGAAACTAAGTATTTAGAAGCTATAAAAGATGCAGAACAAGTTTTTGCAGGCATTTATAAAACAGCAATTAGTATAGAATTAGAAACTTTACCAAAGATGGAAGATTATAACCAACTTTTAGAGAATTTTAAGCAAGAGAATATGATAATAGGTTCATTTTTTGAACAACTTAATAAGTAGACAAAAAATATTAACTTTGATATAGATTAAAGTGAAGTATTGTATGCTTTCAAAAGTATTTAAGAGTCCAGGTAAGCAGATGCTTTCTGGACTTTTTGAATCCAGAGAAAATCTAGAAAAAGCATTACAAAGTTTTAATGGGACTTTACTTTTTATTTCGCATGATAGATACTTTATTAATAAGTTAGCTGATAAGGTAAGTGAAGTTGAGGACTGTCAAATCACTAACTATATAGGCACTTATGATGAATATAGATAAAAGAAATTACAATTAATGTTATTAATGGAAGAATGGATAGAAATTCAAAAATAATAGGAGAATAAAATGAATGAAATAATATGGAAAGATTGGACTTTTACAGAAGCAGTAGATTCACCGATCTTTGGGAAAATGAAAATTGAAGCAACAAGAGAAGAATTAGAAGAAGTATTTTATATTTATTGCGAAGAACTTACAGAAGAAGTTTGTAAAGAGCTTTACGATGAATATTTGTATATCTATGGTTAGAGAAATAAATCAATATAAATAACTAAAAAGAAAGGGTGTTGCACTAAGAGCATATCACTTATGAATATACAAGTTATTAGGCTTTAGGCTTAAATAAGTTTATTGGCTTAATGATTGTATGAATATAAGTTGAAATGCTTAATGCGACACCTCTTTTTTATAGGCCCTAATCTAAGTAGGTATTTTTTATTCTTTAGTTGCAAGTGTACTGATTTCTATAATCGCTTTAGTTGCAAGTACCATGTGAGAAATCACAGCAAATTCATATTTACCATGACAGTTATAACCGCCTGTAAAGATATTTGGACAAGGTAAGCCCATGAAAGAGAGACGAGCACCATCTGTACCACCACGAATTGGGCTAAGAATAGGCTTAATGCCAACATTTTTAAATGCTTTTTGTGCTAAGTCCATAACTTGAGGATGTTTGTCAATGACTTCTTTCATATTATAGTAGCTATCCTTGATTTCAAGCTCTATAGTACCTTCTCCGTATTTTTTATTAAGCACATGAACAAGGCCTTGCATTGTTTGTTTGCGTTTTTCAAATTGATCTCTATTATGATCACGAATAATATAGTGAAGTGTTGAGTTTTCTACATCACCAGACATGTCATGGAGGTGATAGAAACCTTCGTGTCCTGTTGTATGTTCAGGTACTTCTAAAGCAGGTAAAAGAGATTGATATTCGCAAGCAATAGATAAACTATTTTTCATTTTTCCTTTAGCAGACCCTGGATGGACACTTACACCATGAATATGAAGGGTTGCTGAAGCAGCATTGAAGTTTTCGCATTGTAACTCGCCTAGTTCACAACCATCAATAGTATAGGCAAAGTCAGCAGCAAATTTTTCAACGTTAAAGAAATCAACACCACGCCCAATTTCTTCATCTGGGGTAAACCCAACACGAATGGTGCAATGTGGAATTTCAGGATGATTAATAAGGTATTCCATAGCTGTAAGAATTTCAGCAATACCTGCTTTATCATCAGCACCTAATACAGTTGTTCCATCAGTTGTAATAAGAGATTCACCTACTAAATCACAAAGTACAGGAAATTGTTCAGGACGAAGTTTAATCCCCTTTTCCTCGTTAAGTATAATAGTACCACCATTGTAATTTTGGATTAATTGAGGATTAACATGTTCGCCAGGATAATCAGGAACAGTATCCATGTGTGAAATAAAACCTATAATAGGAGTTTTTTTAGAAATATTACTAGGCAGCGTAGCTGTTACATAACCGTTTTCATCTAGAGTTACATCACTAAGTCCAAGTGATTTACATTCTTCTACTAATAACTTAGCAAAGTCTAGCTGAACAGAAGAACTAGGAAAACTTGTACTTTTATCATCAGACATTGTATTAATTTGAACATACTTTAAAAATCTTTTAATTAATGCTTGTTGCATTGGAAGGCCTCCTACATTTGTTGATATATATAGTATAGACTGAAAATGGTAAAAATTATAGATATATTTTAATGGATTATAAAAGCTACTTATAGTCTAGTAAGTTAAGGGAATCATTTTTAAATGGAGTGAGTAAATAAGACAGCTTGATGTCAGATTATCTAGTTTATAATGGAGTTACAAAATAGATAATGTGTTATAAAGTTAGTATAACCATTTTTATAAAATAATGAATGAAGAACAAGAAATATAGAAGAGGGAGTTAAGATGGAATTTATACCAGCTAAAACGTTAGTTACAAGAACAAAAGATTTATCATGGTTTGGGGCACGATATAACATGAATATTTATAAGGGATGTTCACATGGCTGTATTTACTGTGACAGTAGAAGTAACTGTTACCAGATTGAGGATTTTGGAACAATACGAGCCAAACAAGATGCTCTAGCTATTATTAGAAAACAGTTAAGAGGAAGAATTGGTGCAGGGGTCATTAGTACAGGGGCGATGTCAGACCCTTATAATCCTTTAGAAAAAGAATATGAATTAACAAGAGAAGCACTTAAACTAATTGATAGATATCATTTTGGCGTAGCAATAGCTACTAAAAGTGATTTAATTACAAGGGATATAGATTTATTAAGTAAAATTAATAAACATTCACCAACTATTGTAAAGATAACCATTACAGCTTGTAATGATAAGCTAAGCAAAATAGTAGAGCCTGGTGTATGTCCTTCATCAAAACGATTTGAAGCATTAAAGAAAATATCCGAGGCAGGCATTTTTTGTGGCATATTGATGATGCCAATTCTACCTTTTATAGAAGACAATGAAGAAAATATAGTAGGTATTGTAAGAAAAGCAGCAGAATGTGGAGTGAACTTTATTTACCCAGCTATAGGCATGACTATAAGAGAAGGGCAAAGAGAATACTTTTATCAAAAATTAGATGAAAAATTCCCGGGACTAAGAGAAAAGTATGAGAAAAAATTTAACTTACGTTATCGATGCACAAGTGATAAAGTAAGAAAATTATGGCCAATTTTTGTGGCAGAGTGCAAGAGGTATGGTATACTTTATAACATGCCTGACATTATTAAGGCGTATCAATCAGGATTTTGGCAGGAAGAACAACTCAGTTTATTTTAGATAAACATCATATTTGTACAAGTCCTGTAATATAGTATAAGAGACAACACAGATAATAAAGTGATAGGAGTAAAAAATAGATAAGGGGGAAACAAATGGATTTAAATAAGATAACAGAAGTGTTTGAGGAGAAAGACAAGGAGGCAAATAAAGTAGCAGCAATATTATCTTATATATGGATATTAGTGATTGTTACTTTAATTATTGCTCCAGATTCCAAGTATGCTAAATACCATGCTAATCAAGGATTAAGTTTACTAATTTGTGAAGTGATTTATGGAATTGTAAAGAACATCTTAGGTGTTATATGTGGATTTATTCCTTTTATTGGTGGAATTATTATGGCACTATATGGATTACTAGGTATTGTATTTTTTATTTTTAGACTTTTAGGGATTATAAATGTTATAAAAGGTGAGGCAAAGCCTTTACCTATTATAGGGAATATTCAACTTATTAAATAAGAAAAAGGGAGCATCTTGCATTTAAAGTGCAAAATGCTCCCTTTTTAGATGATAAAAATAAGCTCTATAGGGGTTTAAATTGTACAAATAACTGTTAATACTTTATAATATCTACAGTGTATTAAGTTAATAAAAAATAAAATGTAACGGAGAATTTTAAATGAAATATGCAGCAAAATATTTATTAATTTTAGGAATTTTGGGTATGAGCCACTCCAGTATTTTAGGACAAGAAACACAAGTAGCACCGATTATGAATACAGCCCAATTTAATTTATCAGATAGTCGTGTCATGATTAATAATCAGCTTCTAGAAGAAAAGATAACAGTTGAAGAGGCTGATGGAACATACTATGTTCAAGCAAGAGTATTAGCTGAAAAAATATTAAAAGGCAGTATTTCTACAGAAGAAAATAATGAGGTATTACGTATTAGAAGACAAGATGTATTAATTTTTATTGAAAATGGCTCAAGTGTTGCAGATGTAAATGGAGAAACAATCACACTAAGCCATAAGGTTTACAGCCAAGATGGACATTATAGAATTTCCATTGAAGATTTAAAAACTTTATTTGATATAGAAACAAGTTATGATGAAAATACTCAGGTTTTAACAGTAGTAGGGGAAGATAGACGCCATAATGATAAACCAGAAGCAAGATTTTATTTTTTATATAAAGATTATATGGAAGGCGAAGAAGTAACAGCTATTAATATAAGTCGTGATCCTAATCAAGATGAAATAGTAAATGTAAAATGGTCTGTAGGTACAGAAAATCCAGTTATTGGAGATACACTTTCTAGTATTTTTAATAAGCCTAAAGCAGGTACTTATGTTATTGGGTTACAAGTACAAGATGAACGTGGCTTATGGAGTGATTGGACTTATGAAACCATTAAAATTAAAGAAAATAAAGCACCTGTTATAAAAACACTTACTACAGATAAGGAAGTTTATGCACCAGGGGAAACTATTACTTTTGACTATACATATGACAATGAAGAAGGCGAAGCTATTACAAATGAAAAATGGATGTATCGTAAGAGTACTCAAGATAGTAAGTTAGCTGTATTAGGAAAGCCAAATGCATTTTTTACAGAAGGCGAGTATATTGTTACGCTTCAAATAGATGATGCAAAAGGTAAACGTAGTAAAGTGATGGAAAAGACTGTACAGGTAAAAGGTGAAGCGGTAAGAAGTGAGTTCGACTATGTTTTTAATGAGGGTAAAATAGGAGATCGTATTGATAACTTTAGTGATTATAACTACCGTCAATATAAAGATGCACCTATTGCAGAAGAAAGTATAGTAGAAGGAACACTCATTATGAGTGATTCACCAGAAAATGTTAAAGATTTAGGTGTACTTTATGAAGGAACAATACAAGGAAAGGGTAGAGTTTTAATTCATCATTTAAATAAGATTGACAAAAACTTAGTACCAGACCAGAAGCAAAAATTAGCAGTAGCTATCAGTAATGATGGAGAAGAAGAAGTTACACTGACTTTAAGCAATGAAGCAATGAAAGGACCAGCAACAGATATTACAAGAGTGGGGCAAAAAGTAGTGTATGACTATCTTACAGGAACTCCAGAAAGAAAGATTACACTAAAGCCAGGAGAAAAACAATGGATTTATACACAAAACTGGCAAGCTCATCATTGTATTTCAGGAATGTTTGATGTAGAAACAGAAGGAGAAGTACGCTTTATTGTAGCGGCATTAACACAAGATGCAGAATTAGAAAAAATAGATGATTTAAAAAGATTACCAGCAGATGGTGTCCATATGAGTGGTACTTTTGATATGATTGGTAAAAAATATACATTACACTTAGATGGCAAAGAGCCAACAAAGCTTCTTCTAGGAGATAAAGGGAGTTTGGAATGGGCACAAGGCACAGATATTAGAACCAATACTCCAATAGAGAATAAGGGAAACTTTGGAATTAGTTATTATGTGACTATTACAGCTGAAGAAGATATGGGGATTTTCCTTAATTCAAGAGGATCAGGTATTCAAGGTGCCATTAAGTGGGAAGATGGAAAAGTGTATAATGTGCCATCACAAGGAATGCTTGCTCAACTTACAACAAGAGCAGCAAGTATAGGAACAATAAAAAAAGGTGAAACAAAAACGTTTGAATATATCTTACCAAATGGGTCATCTGCACCAGTCCTAATTGGGTTTGTACCAAGTAGTAAGTTCTAGTATTCCTTGCCAAGTGATTTAAACAAGCATACAATAAATTGTAAATATTAGAAAGTATAAGGAGTAAGATATGAAGATTTCGGTTATTGGATGTGGACGCTGGGGAACCTTTATTACCTGGTATTTAGATCATATAGGGCATAATGTTAGTTTATATGGACGTGAGAGTTCTAAACATATGAAGCAGCTTATTAAAGAGAGAAGAAATGATTTATTAGAGCTTAAGGAGAGTATTTTATTAACCCATTCATTAGAAGAAATAAAAACATCAGAAGTTATTGTGATTTCTATTAATGCACAAGGTTTACAAAAACTTATGGAAGAACTCAATCATCTAAATCTTGAAAATAAAATTTTTGTACTATGTATGAAAGGAATAGAGATTTCTACAGGTAGAAGATTGACACAAATCGTAAAACAAAATACGCATGAAAGTAATAAAATTGCTGTATGGTTAGGGCCAGGACATGTACAAGAATTTTATAACGGGATTCCAAATTGTATGGTTATTGACAGTGAGGATAATCATACAAAAGAGTATTTAATAGAACAGTTTTCTAGTAAGCTTATTCGTTTTTACTATGGACAAGATTTGATAGGCAATGAAATAGGAGCAGCAGCAAAGAATGTTATTGGTATTGCAGCAGGTATGCTAGATGGTCTTAATTTATCTACTTTGAAAGGTGCTTTAATGTCTAGAGGTACCAGAGAAGTTGCTAGACTTATAAAAGCTATGGGTGGTAATGAGTTATCTGCTTATGGATTATGCCACTTAGGCGATTATGAAGCAACAGTTTTTTCTAAGTTTAGTCACAACCGAAAGTTTGGAGAAAGCTTTGTAAAAGGAGAAAACTATGGAGATTTAGCAGAAGGTTATTATACAGTAAAAGCCTTAGTAGAACTTCAAGAACAGTATCATATTGAGCTTCCAATATGCCAGGCAGTTTATGATGTTCTTTATAAAGAGGTTGATATAAGACAAACTCTAGAGAATTTATTTTCAAGAACATTAAAAGCGGAATTTTAAATATAGAAAATAGCCGGTTCATTTTTGAGTCGGCTATTTTTTATTAGAGAGTGGTTATACCTTCTGTTTGAGAAAGATAAATACCTTTTTGCTTGTTTTTGAAATAGAAAGGTTGTAAAATAAAGGAAATGTGTTAGAATATACTTAATAATCAAAAAATAAAACTAAAAACTAAAGGAGAAAGCGATGAAAAAGATACTATTTGTAGCTTCAGAGTGTGTTCCTTTTATTAAAACCGGAGGATTAGCTGATGTTGTAGGAACTTTACCTAAGATGTTTGACAAAAGCAAATTTGACGTGAGAGTAGTTTTACCAAGTTATACCTGTATTCCATGGGAATATAGAGGAAAGTTTAAGTACATAACTCATTTTTATATGGAAATGGGATGGTTTAAAGAGCCACATCATGTAGGTATTATGACTGCAGAATATGAAGGGATTACCTTCTATTTTATAGATAATGAATACTACTTTAGTGGTTGGGCACCTTATGGAACAATGCGTTTTGATATTGAAAAATATAGTTTCTTCTGTAAGGCAGCATTAGCTATTTTGCCAACTTTAGATTTTCATCCTGACATTATTCACTGCCATGACTGGCAATCAGGTCTTGTACCTGTTTATCTAAAAACGGTGTTTAGTGATAATCCGTTTTATTGGAACATTAAGACGATCATGACTATACATAATCTTAAGTTCCAGGGTATATGGGATATAAAAACAATTCAAGGCATTACGGGACTTCCTAGTTATTTATTTACACCAGATAAATTAGAATATAAGAAAGATGCCAATATGCTAAAAGGTGGCTTAGTTTATGCAGACTATATTACTACTGTAAGTAATACTTATGCTTGGGAAATTCAACTTGATTACTATGGTGAAGGATTAGATGGACTACTTAGAGCGAGAAATAACTCACTTTGTGGCATTTTAAATGGTATTGATTATAGTGATTATAATCCTATTTCAGATAAACGCATTTATCATAATTATTCTAACTGGAACTTTAGAACAGAAAAAGTAAAGAATAAAAGAGCAATACAGGCAGAACTTGGTTTGCCAGTAGATGATAATAAGTATATGATTGCAATTATTTCTAGATTAACCGATCAAAAAGGTTTAGATTTAATCGACTGGGTAATGAATGGTATTTGTGATGAAAATGTACAACTTGTTGTACTTGGTACAGGAGAGGCCCAATATGAGAATATGTTTAAACATTATCAATGGATTATGCCAGATAGGGTTTCAGCTAACATTTACTATTCAGATGACTTAGCACATAAGCTTTATGCAGCAGCAGACTCATTATTAATGCCATCACGCTTTGAGCCATGTGGTTTAACGCAGCTCATTGCACTTCGTTATGGCACTGTTCCAATTGTACGTGAAACAGGTGGATTAAAAGATACTGTTGAACCATACAATGAGTATGAAGGAAAGGGTACAGGCTTCACTTTTGCAAATTATAATGCCGATGAAATGCTAGGCATTATTAACTATTCTAAGAAGGTTTATTTTGAAGATCGTATATCTTGGAATAATATGGTGGCAAGAGGAATGAAGATGGATTATTCTTGGAATCGCTCTGCGAGAATTTATGAAGAATTGTATAATAGTTTAACTTAAGAATAAGAGGTACATAATATAAAAAGTACGTGTAGGCTTTATTTAATAAGCTTATGCGTACTTTTTTATATAAAGATTTTATTCTGTTTCAAAAGATAATTCAATTTTTTGAGTATCTGTTTGAAGACGAGTTAGTTTAACACCGGCAGCTTCAAACATTTTTGTAGAAGCTTTAACTGCATCAGAATCAGCATATTTATTAGAAAGATAAATAACTTCACGAATACCAGATTGAATAATAGCTTTGCAACATTCATTACAAGGAAATAGAGCAACATAAATTTTAGAGCCAACTAATGATTTACCGCGAGCATTTAAAATAGCATTAAGTTCTGCGTGGACAACAAAGGGATATTTTGTATCTAAAAAGTCTCCATCTCGCCCCCAAGGAAAGTGATCATCAGAACATCCGATAGGTAAGCCATTATAACCTACACTTAAAATAGTATTATGATTGAAACCATTTGGTGCATCACCACTTACAATACAAGCACCAACTTGTGTATTAGGATCTTTACTGCGTTTGGCAGCAAGTAAAGCAATCCCCATAAAGTAGTCATCCCAAGAGATATATTCCTGTCTTTTCATTTGAAGCCTCCTTATGTAGAAGATAAAAATAAGTTTTTTTTAGTATAATCGCTTTTATATAGGGTTTCAAGAATCAAAGGTTTATTTGATATATTTTAACATTAAAAAACCAAAACCTTTTCCTAGAAAGGAGAAGTTGAGTGGTGTATAATATCTAATACATAATGGATAATAACTATTGTTCAATATCATTTTTTAAAAGATAAATTTTTGAAATATATACCAGCACTTAAAGTAAAATTATTTATACGCAAAAAAATAGAGTATAAATCATAAGAAAGGATGGGGGTAAATTTGAAAATTAATATAGTAAAAAGAGATGGTAGGTTAGAGGAACTTTGTCCAGCAAAAACAAAAAAAATGGTAGAGTTTGCATGCAGAGGGTTACAAGGATGTGATCCTATAGAATTAGAATTAGATGCCAAAATTCAGTTTAGAGATGGAATGAGTACAAGAGAGATTCAAAAAATCTTAATTCAGACAGCTATAGAGAAGGTGATTACGACTCAACAAGATGATTATGGTAATCAAATTAAGACTACTTATATTAACTGGCAATATGTAGCGTCTAGATTACTTTGTTATGATTTATATAAAGAAGCAGCAATTAATAGAGGATATCAACATTTTGGATATGGAGACTATGAAGCACTTTTTGAAAAACTTGTTGAGATGAATCTTTATGGTAGCTACTTAAAAGAAGCTTACACTAAAGAAGAGATTAAAGAATTAGCAGCTTATATGAAACCAGAACGTGATGAATTATTTAATTATGAAGGGGTTAAGCTATTAGCTGATCGTTACTTAGTAAAAGGATTTAATAAAGAAGTATTAGAATTGCCACAAGAAAGATTTTTAACCATTGCTATGCATTTAGCCATTCCTGAAGGAAATCAGAAAGTGCACTATGCTAAAGCTTTTTATGATTTATTAAGTCAGTTAAAGATGACAGTAGCAACACCAACTTTAGCTAATGCAGGAACTGCTTTTTATCAATTAAGTAGTTGTTTTATTTCTACAGTAGAAGATAGTCTGTGGTCCATTTACGATGTTAATCAAAAATTCTCGCAAGTTTCTAAACATGGTGGTGCACTAGGCATTTATTTAGGTAAGGTTAGAGCTTTAAATAGTGAAATTCGTGGCGTGAAAAACTCTTCAGGGGGGATTGTGCCTTGGATAAGACTGTATAATGATACGGCTGTAGCTGTAGATCAATTAGGACGTAGAAAAGGAAGTGCATCCATAACTTTAGATGTATGGCATAAAGATATTTATGACTTCTTAGATTTAAAAACCAATAATGGAGATGATCGTAGAAAAGCACACGATATTTTCCCAGCTGTAAGTATTCCAGATTTATTTATGGAAAGATTAGAGAGAAGAGAAAACTGGTCATTATTTGATCCTTATATGGTAAAAAAACATATGGGTTATAGTTTAGAAGATTATTATGATGAGAAAGATGAGAAAGCCTTTACGAAAAAGTATTTAGAATGTGAAGCCAATACAATACTAGAACGTATTACTGTTCCGTGTTTAGAAATCATGAAAAAGATTATGATTAGTGCAGTGGAAACAGGAACACCTTTTATTTTCTTTAGAGATACAGTGAATCGTACAAATCCAAACAAACATAAGGGTATGATTTATGCGTCAAATCTTTGTCATGAAATTGCCCAAAATATGAGTGCGAGTGAATTAGTAGAGGAGATTGTTACAACAGAGAATGGCGTAAAAGAAGTTGTAACAAGAGTCAAAGCTGGGGATATGGTAACTTGCAACTTAAACTCGGTGAATTTAGGTAAGGTTGAGTTGGAAGAATTAAAAGAGTGTATTCCGCTTCAAATTCGTATGTTAGATAATGTCATTACTTTAAATCAATTACCAGTTAAAGAAGCAGCTATTACAAGTGATAAGTATCGTGCCATTGGACTAGGAACAAGTGGATATCATCACTATTTAGTGAATCATAATATTATGTGGGAAAGTGAAGAACATTTAAAGGTAGCAGACGAACTGTTTGAAGAGATTGCATATCAAGCTATTAAAGGTTCTATGGAACTTGCAAAAGAGAAAGGGGCTTATGAGGCTTTTGAAGGTTCAGATTGGCAAACAGGTGCTTATTTTGAGCAAAGAGGTTATACTTCTGAAAGATGGCAACAACTAAAAGCCGATGTAGCGAAGTATGGTCTTCGAAATGGTTATATTATGGCTGTTGCACCAACAGGTAGTACATCCAATATTGCCAATACTACAGCTGGGATTGATCCAATTTTTAAGAAATTCTTTATCGAAGAGAAAAAGGGAAGTTTTACACCAAAAACTGCACCAGATTTATGCCAAGAGAATTTCTGGTTATATAAAGAGGCACATCATATTAATCAAAGTTGGAGTATTAAAGCATGTGGTATTAGACAACGTCATATTGACCAAGCCCAATCATTTAATTTATATATTACACCACAGATTAGTGCTAAGGATATTTTAAATATGTATATTGAATCTTGGAAAAATCAAATAAAGACGCTTTACTATGTGCGAAATCAATCACTTGAGACAGATGAATGTACAAGTTGTTCAAGTTAGGTAGTTTAAAAGGGTAAAAGCTTAAAGTAAAAATAGAGGTGGATATTTATGCAAAAGAAACGTATCTTTAACGAGAATGGAGACCGTGGAACACAATCCATTATTGGCGGAAATACAACAAATCTTAGAGAATGGAATCGTATTAAATATGACTGGGCACAGACTCTATATCGTACAATGCTCAATAACTTTTGGATTCCTGAAGAAATTGCATTAAATGAAGATGTAAAAGGTTTTCCTTATTTAACAGATGGGGAAAGGAGAGCTTTTGATAAAATTATTGCTTTCTTAAATTTTTTAGATTCTATTCAAAGTGAAAACTTACCTCATTTGTCACGTTATATTACAGCACCAGAGGTAGCATCACTTTTAAATCTTCAAGCATTTCAAGAGGAAATTCATGCACAAAGTTACTCTTATGTCTTGGATACAGTAACTAATCCTATTACAAGAGATAAAATTTATGATGAATGGAGAGAAGATGAACATCTTCTAAAGCGTAATAAATTTATTGCTGGGATTTATGAAGCATTTAATGAAGAACCAAATGAAATGAACTTTTTAAGAGCTATTATGGCAAATTATATCTTAGAAGGAATCTATTTTTATTCAGGTTTTAGTTTCTTTTATACTTTAGCAAGACAAGGGAAAATGACAGCAACAAGTACAATTTTTAAATATATTAATCGTGATGAAATTACCCATCTTGTTGTTTTCCAAAATATTATTAGAGAAATGAAGAAAGAAAACTCAGAGCTTTTTACAAAAGAACTAGAAGAAGAATTTAGAGAAATGATGAAAACAGGTGTAGAGCATGAGATTGCTTGGGGACAATATGTAACAGGTAATAATATTATGGGGATTAATGACCAGCTTATTGAACTTTACATTAAATACTTATCAAATCAACGTTTAAAAGCAATTGGAATTGAAATTCTTTATCCAGAGGTAACTCAAAATCCAATGGCATGGATTGAAAGTTTTTCTAACCTTAATAGTACAAAAACAGATTTCTTTGAAGCAAAGGTTACAAATTATACAAAAGCGGCAGCTTTTGATTTTGATAGTTTAGAATAAATACAAGTATGATAAGAAAAAGAAGCATAGCGATAAAAAATCGTATGCTTCTTTTTTGATTAATTGGATGAATAACCCAAACTTATTCTTGGTTTCTCTATATCTGAGATAATGAGTGGTTAAAATATAAAAATTTACAAATTTTAACGAGGGTATAAAAATAATTACAATTATTTCTAGTATAATAATATAAGATTAAATACAATAGGATAAAGTTTTAAGGGGGATATGTTAAATGTGTCAGCAGGGTATTTGTAATGAAGAAATTTTAAAAGAGATGATTTATGAGAAGGAATATGAATGTCCATTATGTAAAACAAAGTTTAAGCAAAAAGCTGTAAAGTCTAGTAAAAATAAGCTATTAGATATTGATTTTGATTTAAATGCAAGATATGAGAAAGTTAATCCACTTTATTATGAAGTGGTGGTATGTGAAGTTTGTGGATTTGCTCAGCTCAATAAACGAAGCGAGATGCCAACATTAGCAGAGGCAAGTCTTTTAAAAGAGAAGATTGCAGCGAATTTTTTAGGAAGAAAATATTCGACTTATTATACAGCACAAGAAGCCATTGATCGTTATAAATTAGCACTTTTAAATGCTATTGTAAGAAATGCAACAGAAGGTGAAAAAGCTTATATTGCACTAAAACTAGCTTGGGTATATAGAGAAATAGGGGATAGTGAGGAAGAAAAGCGATTTTTAGGGGAGGCATTAAAAAGCTTTTTAAATGCTTATCAACGAGAAGGATTTCCAATATTTGAACTACAAGAAGAAGTTGTTGCTTATCTTATTGCAGCATTAAGTTATCAATTAGAAAATTATAAGCAAGCCATTAAGTGGATTCAAATGGTTTTAAAAAATCCTAATACGTCACCTAAGTTAAAAGATAGATGTTTTTCATTAAAGGCAATGGTTAGTGAAAAAGAAAAGGAGCTGAAACAATTAGAAGAACAAAATAAACTTTAATTGAAGAAGCAAGTTGGTGTAAGAAAGTATAAATTTAAAAGATAGGTTTCATAATAAGATGAAAGAGATAGAAAATATGAAAATCTCACCAGTTAGAGAGAAAGGAATTTTATTATGAAATATGCAGTACTTTCACCAAATCAGAAATTAATTTGTTTTGATCATAATAATCAAGTGGCTGAGTATTGTCTAAGAGTAGATAATGATGAACTTAATCAATATGCAGCCGATCATGAATATACTTATGAGACGATGACACCTACAGAAATAGGGCAGCTTTATACAGAAGTAGGAGCAGACTATGGTGGGTGTCTGATTTATGAAACAAGAGAGATTTTAGATACCATGAAGGAACATGAGGTAGAACAAGAATATATTAATCAGGCAAATGAGTTATTTAATAGTAGCACTTTAAATAATGAAATAGATTGTCCAGGATTTTTAGAAGATATTCTAGGTGAGTTAACGCCTATTTCACCTGCGCAAATGACAGATGGTATTTATTTCATGAGAAATATAGATTCTCCACGTGAAGAAAAGGATAATGGGTAATAAAATATGTTGTATGCTCCTCTAAATAAGATAGCTATAGATTGCTGCTAGCTTTAAGAGGAGTATTTATTTATATGGATTGAGTTACTTTAAGTGATTAAAAAAGAGGATGGAAAGAAGTATCAAAAATTGTAAAAAGTTGTAATAATTTAAGGAAAGGTCATGATATAATAGGGAGGAATTTAATGGAGGAATTTAAGCATGTTAAAAAAATTAAGTATAGGTCAGAAAGTAGTTGCTTTAACAGGTGGAATTATCATTATTCTTAGTTTGATTGTAGCCAATATCTTAATGTTATTTTCAGGAAATAATACAATAAGAGAATTTAAGAGAAGTGGTATAGAACTTTTAACAGCTCTTAGTGTAGATTTAGATGTAGAAGTAGTAAAAGATATTTTAGAAAATCAAGATATAACAAGTGAAAGTTTTAATGAGGTACATAAGTATTTAAATCAAGCATTAAATGCAACTTCTCTTACATATCTTTATGTGATGGTACATGAAAATGATGGAAAAAACTCATATTATTTAGTTGATGGGAATGAAGTGGATTCAGGAGAATTTTGTAATCCAGGAGATCCACTTGAAGACTCAAGTGAAGATTATTATAAGACACTTATTGAAGGAAAAGCATATGCTTCTGAAATTTATAATGCAGAAGGCTGGGGAGAGATGATGACCATAGAAGTACCTATTTATTCTGAAGGGAATGATAGGGTAATTGTATTGGCAGCGGATATTGCAACGAGCACAGTAAATCAACAAGGAAGAATTCTTAAGATACAACTTATAGCAGTTCTATTTTGTATGGCAATTATTGAGTTAATTTTAATTTATATATTTATTAATTCTATGCTAAGTAGAAACTTTAAAGTACTTGGTGGTATGATCGAGACAACAGCAAACTTTGACTTTACAGATATGAAATTAGGACAAAACTTAGCAGAGCGATTAGATGAAATAGGTGAAATTACAACAAGCATTATAGCGATGCGAGGCAAGCTAAGAGAAAAAGCTTTAGAAGTAGATGGAGCAGTAGAAGAGGTTCATGGGGCAATTAAACATATTCATGAGCGCATTGCACAGCAAACAGCATCAACTCAACAAGTAAGCACAAGTGTAGAAGAATTAGCAGCAAGTATTAGTAATCAGGTATCATCTACCACTGAAAGTGGGCGCATGATTAATTTACTAAATGAAAAAATTGAAAGCTTTAATACTGAAATGATACAAATTAGTAACTTAGCTCAAACAACTAAAGAAACAAGTGAGCAAAACAAACAATCTATTGACAAGTTACAAACTGTTTATAAAAATAATGAGTTAACATCTAAGATAGTAGATGAAAAGATGAATCAGCTTATTACAAGCTCACGTGCAATTAAAGAAATCATAAAAGTTATTACAGATTTAGCTGAACAAACAAATTTACTTGCTTTAAATGCAGCAATTGAAGCAGCGAGAGCAGGAGAAGCAGGAAAAGGTTTTGGGATTGTAGCAGATGAGATTAAGAAGTTATCTAATGACACTGCATCTTCTACTGAACAAATAGAAACAATTATTACACACATTGTAAAAGAAGTAGAAAGTACAAACCAATCTATGGAAGAATTAATGAGTAATAATAAGCAGGTAGGATTAGTTTCAAAAGAGGTTATTGGGACATCTAATGAAATGGAAAAAGATATAGATGAAATTTTAGATGGGATGAATCAACTTAAAGCATTTATGCAAGATATAGAAGTGTATAAAGACAGTGTGAAAAATAGTAATGACATTATTGTTGAAGGAACAGAGCAGTATTCAGCTATTTCAGAAGAAATCTCATCATGTATTCAAGATGAAGCGATTGTTAATGAACAAATTCTACAAATTATGGATAGCGTAAAGCTTAAAGTAGATGGATTGGGAAAAAGCGTAAAAGAATACAAGTTATAAAAAGAGCTACTAGGACTTGGAGAATGACTTGATTGGTAAAATGAGTATAGAGAAGCACAATTGTAAATACTATTAGTTTGTGTTAGGATAAGATGTACAAAAATAGAAAGAAAGTCGAGAAGAAACATGATTCCAAATTGTCCAAAATGTAACTCAGAATATACTTATGAAGATGGCAGCATGTATGTATGTCCAGAATGTGCTCACGAATGGAGCCAATTAGAAACAGCTTCACAAGATGAAGATGTAAAAGTTTATAAAGATTGCAACGGAAATATTTTACAAGATGGAGATTCTGTAACAGTTATTAAAGACCTTAAAGTAAAAGGAAGTTCTTTAGTCATTAAAATCGGAACAAAAGTAAAAAATATCCGTTTAATTGATGGAGACCATGATATCGATTGTAAAATTGATGGTATTGGTGCAATGAAACTTAAATCTGAATTTGTAAAAAAATTATAGTTTAAGTTTAATAATATACATTGAAAAAGAGGTGTCACGAGAAAATCGTACACCTCTTTTTCAATGTATATTAGAAGAGTTGGGTAAATGAAGAATAGATTTTACTTCCTCGGAAATGATAAGAGGTAGAGTTAATGAGCAACTTATTATGGAAGGGGTAACCGGTGAGAGATGCAAAAAGAAAGATGTATTAGTGTATGTGAAATAATGGAACATATTCATAATATTGAGCCACAGTTTGAGCAGATGATAAAAGAGATTAATGGTATGGCGGGATATACAAAGTGTGATCGTATCTATATAGGCTCATCGTTTTGTGGACAATATTTCTTACATTTATCAATGAAACTAATGAAAGAACTTATGGCAGTTTGTAAGAAGCAAAATATTAAAGTAACACTTGTATTACCTATTTTTACAGAAAAGAATTTACAAGAGGGAAAGGATAAGTTAGAACGATTACTAACAGAATTTAAAACAGAAATAGATGAAGTAACAGTGAATGATTATGGCATGCTTCTATATGTGCATGAGAAATATCCATATATAGGATTAAATATGGGAAGACTTTTTATGAAGGATTATAGAGAACCTAGGTATGAAGAATATTTTAATCAAGTTTTTAAGCCTAGAAGTTTTACTAATTATTTAAAAGAGCTCATTAAACGTTATAAAGTGCGATATCTAGAATTCGATCCAACTCATAAAAAAATTGATTTTAGTGAAAAACCAGAAGAGGTTCAAATTGGTATTTATACACCATATGCCTATATGACAGTAGGACAAATTTGTCAGTTAGGTGGTATTTCAAAAAGTGTAGATAAAAAGTTTAGGCCCAATGAGCCTTGTATGGCAGAATGCTATAAGCATCGTATGAGATATTTTATGGGTGATGATAGAGTGTGGAGAAGAATAGGGAGAGCTATTTATTTTGAAAATAAAGAAGTAGAAATAATAGGACTAAATCAGGTGAGAGAAATTTATGCACCATTAGATTGGGAGGTATAGATATGAATGTATTAGTCCCTTTAAATAACATAAGCCATATTGATGACTATATAGAAGCAGGTGCAAAAGAATTTTATATTGGTTTTTACGATGAAGCTTGGTGGGAGAAGTTTGGAGAGTATGCAGACATCAACCGTCTAACAGGCTTTAAAAAAGATGCCAATCCTTATAGTTTTGAAGAAGTACTTGAGATTATTAAGCAGGTAAAAGAAAAGAACGTCTATATTTATGTTACATTTAATGCGAGCATTTACAATCAGGAGCAATTAGACTATCTTGAGGGTTATATGAGAAGATTAAAGGAAACCAATTTAGATGGTGTCATTGTTTCATGTGCTGAACTTGTAGAAGTAGCACATAAGGTAGGGCTTAATGCGGTTATTAGTACAATAGCAGGTATTTATAACTCGGATATGACGAAATTTTATCGTGATTTAGGTGCAAAGCGTGTGATTTTACCAAGAGATTTATCCACTAAAGAAATAGAAGAGATTGTGACTAAATGCCCAGATGTAGAGTATGAAATTTTCATGATGCGTAATGGGTGTCGATTCTCAGATTCAAGTTGTTTAGGATTTCATCGTAGTGAAAAGCCCTCTATTTGTGCTTGCATTGGAAATGCAGGAAGAGACCTTCAAGTAAAAGGAAAGAGCTTTAAAGAAAAACATGAGATTGAGCTAAATGATATTGTTTACACTCAAAACTTTCATAATTTTACCTGTGGGATTTGTTCTATTTATCGTTTTGTGAAATTAGGCATTACAGCGGGAAAGATTGTAGGACGTTCAGATGAGTGGCAAAACATTTGTGAGGATATAAGACTCATTAAACAAAATGTAGAAATTGCTAAACAATGTCAATCCGAAGAGGAATATCTAGATAAAATGATTTTTCCAAATGGGCATGAAATCATGTGTAAAATGGGATTATCTTGTTATTATCCGGAGATTCGTTTTTAATATAAGCAACTTTCATATTAAAGAAAGGAATTTAGTAAAAAGATTCCTATTCATAGGAGTAGAAAAGCGCAATTAAATGATTCTTTCTGCTCCTATATTAGGCATAGTGTAGAAGTAGTTAATAAAGGGTGTCAAAACCTAAGGAATCCATATTAGAGTGTGATATAATGTGAATAATATAAAAATTAGAAATAGGAGGGTCGTAATGAGTAAAGCAGTTGTATTTGATATGGATGGTATCTTGTTTGATACAGAAAGTTTATTTATTAAATGTTGGGTGAAATTAGCAGATGAGTTTAAGTTAAAAGATATAGAAAGTGCTTTAAAAGAGTGTATAGGTACAAATGAAGAAAAAACAAAAGAAATTCTTAAATCTCATTATGGAGAATCATTTGATTTAGCCTACTACCATAAGAAAGTAAGAGCCCTTTTTCAAGAGCATATAACTACATATGGTATGCCAATGAAAGTGGGAGTACATGAGTTATTAGAATATTTAAAAGAAGAAGGCTATAAAATTGGACTAGCCTCTTCAACCAGAGTAGAGTCTGTAAAGAGTGAATTAAAAAGTGCTGATATTGAGCATTACTTTGAAGTCATTATAGGTGGAGATATGGTTAAAGAAAGTAAGCCAAAACCAGAAATTTATCTATTAGCTTGTCAAGAGTTAGGTGTTAATCCTAAAGAAACAATAGCTATAGAAGATTCTCTAAATGGTATACGAGCAGCTCATGCAGCAGGGATGAAACCTATTATGGTGCCAGACCTTATACAGCCTACCAAAGAGATTGAAGTCATGTTATATCAAAAATTTGATTCACTTATTGAGGTAAGAGATTTTTTAATAAAGCAAGTTTAAATTTTCACTAAGATGGTTAAACTTTGTAATGAAATAAGAAGAAAAACTTGATTTTACATGAAAAAGACAATATAATAAAGAAAATGTAAAAAATGATACGGAAAAATAGGCGTTTGACAAAAGCTACGATTTATAAATTTCTTCAGAGAGCCGATGGTTGGTGCAAATCGGTGAAAGGTTAAATCTTTCCACTTTTGAAGCTGTCGGTGATGAATCGAAAGGTTGGTACCC
>JAFOHG010000087.1 GCA_017421915.1 Cellulosilyticum sp.
ATAAAAAATCAATTTTATATAAGGGTGAGAATATCATTGCCATTAATAGTCTCGCTTATCGTATAAAGAAAAATTATACCACTTATGCCACTATGAGTTTGTTAACAGCATGTACCATTTCTGTATTAGGCACAGCAGTTTCTATGAAGAATCTTTACACAATGTCTTATGAAAATGACACTCTTTATACAGCATCTTTTGCTTCTGAGGAGGCAATTCCTACTAAAGAAATAGAAGACATTTTCCTTCAATTAGGGCATAAACAATATGAACTAGATACCACTATACTTAGGGTAAAGTCTACTTTAGAAGAAGGAGAACAGTGGCAGCACAGTGACTATAATGTCCTTTCTTATGAACAATTCTTAGAGATTTTAAAAACTAATGGGAATGAAGATGAAATAAGCAAAGTGAATGAAAAAATGGTGGAAGGTAATAAAGTCATATATGTTCAAAGGCCAGGAACCTTAGCAAGTCTTATTCCAACAACCGAGGTACAAATCTATGATGAACCTTATGAAGTAAGTGAGGGAAATATTCGATTTAAGACATTAGGCTCACTTTTAAATGCCCCAACACTCATTGTGAATGATGATGTTTATAATAGATTAAAAATGCAAGGAGAAATGCTTCATTTTTATGGGGTTAAAGTGGACAATGAAGAGCAGTTATTAAATCAAGAAGTAATGGAGGATATTACACAGAAGATTACCCCTTATTTGAATGATAATATGAAAACGCAAGTAGGGATTTATGCAGTCGAAAATGTTGCATGGCTACGAGTAGTCTATGCTATTGGTACATTTTTATTTTTAGTGTTTGTCATGGCAGAAGCGAGTATTATCTATACTAAAATATATAGTGATGCTATGGAAGATAAAGAGAAATATAAGATTTTAACACGTATAGGTGGTTCTAAAAAAGATTTAGAAAGAGCCATTAGTAAAGAAATTGCTATATTTTATGCATTACCATTAGTGGTAGGATTAATAGATAGCTTTTTTGCAATTCAAGTATTGGGAGACTTTATATCTGAGAATTTATTAGGAACATTTATTATAAGTGCCATAATATGTATGGGCATATTTATAATAAGTTATATATTTTCTGTAGCAAGCTTTAAAAGGGTAGTAAAAGTTATACGCTAAAAGAAAGAGCTATTCAGTAATTTAGTCTAATATGGAAAATAAAAAATGAATCAAAAGAAAAATGGGTTAATATGAATGAGTCTATTAATGTAGGAAAAAATAAAATATAAGACACATTAATAGGAGCATTATATTTATGGTAAAAGTAAAACAGTTTCCAAAAGATAAAGGTTTAGATCATACATTAGACTTATTAAATGAAGGTTATGCTTTTATTGGGCATAGGGCATATCGTTATCAAACAGATTTTTTTGAGACAAGGCTAATGGGAAAGAAAATGATTTGTATGACGGGTATAGATGGGGCTAGAATATTTTATAGTCCTAAACTTTTTGAAAGAAAAGGTGTTATGCCGCATCGTGTTAAGGAAACGCTTGTAGGAAAAAATAGCATACAAGGATTAGATGGCGCCGCACATAAAAATAGAAAAGCTCTTTTAATGCATTTCACAACAAAAGAGCAAGAGAATAAATTAGTTAAATTAGCGACTAAAGCATGGGAAGAGGCTATTGAAGAATGGACTCATAAGGATGAAATCATCCTGATTGTGGAAGCGGAGAAAATCTTGTGCAAGGCAGCTTGTGAATGGGTGGGAATCCCTTTAGCAGAAGAGCAAGTAGAAGAAGTGGCAAGGGCACTAGGTGAAATGATTTTTGGCTTCGGTAAATTAGGTGTTGAGCATTGGAAAGGTAGAATTTCTAGAAATAAATTAGAAGCATGGCTGACTCATATGGTTAAGGATGTTAGAGAAGGAAAAATGAAAGTAAAACAGGATAGTATTCTTTATGAGATGAGCCATTATATAGATGAAACAGGAGATGTATTAGAGCCTCAAGTTGTTGCGGTTGAATTGTTAAATTTACTTAGACCAATTGTGGCAGTTGCTGTCTATATTACTTTTATGACACTTGCACTTTATGAAAATCCAGCTTATAAAGTAAAATTAGCTTTGGGAGATGAAGGGGATAAAGAAAGGTTTAATGAAGAAGTACGCCGTTATTATCCCTTTGCACCTTTTATAGGTGCTAAAGTAAGAAAAAATTTTATTTGGAGAGGCTATGCTTTTAGACAAGGAACTCTTGTTTTATTAGATTTATATGGAACTAATCATGATGAGCGATTGTGGAAAGAACCTTATACTTTTAATCCCGAACGCTATAAAAAAGAGAAAAAGAATCTGTATAATTTTATGCCACAAGGGGGCGGGAAACTAAAGGGGCATCGTTGCATAGGTGAAGATATTACAATGGCAATGATGCATATTGCTCTAGATGTATTAGTGGATAAGATAACTTATGAACTTCCACCACAAGATTTAAGCTATAGCTTATCAGAGATGCCAACACTTCCAGCAAGTGGAATTATAATGCGTAAGATCAAAAGGAAAAGTTATTAAAGTAAAAAGGCTCCTTCCTGATTAGAATTATTGATATCTAATTCTAGCCAAGAAAGAGCTTTTTATTTCCTAAGACACAAAATGATTTACACAACCGAAAGGATAGATGAATATAAATTTAATTTTAAAAAACCTCTCAAAATGAACAATAATTTTGAGAGGTTTTATATCGCTTTTATTTGTTGATTACATCACTAAGAAAGTACAAGTACCAGGTGCTAATTCTAGCTTACCAGCTTCTTGGTCTACAGGTTCTAATGATGGTAATGTGTTGTTTTCACCTAAAACAAGTGGGTTACCATTTAAAGTCATAACTGTAGCACGCATATTGCCGTCTTGACCTGCTAAAGTATAGCGTTTTGCAGCTTTTGGTAATTCTACAAATGTGCTTTCGGTTAATGAGTTATTGATGATAAGGTATGCAAATCCTTCCTTGCCATCTTTGCGAGAGTGTACATAAACGTGTGCACCTTCACGAATTGGTTCAGCAGAATCGTATACAGTTGTACCCATTAAGCGGTTCCAAAGAAGTACTGCAAAGTAGTTTGGACGTGGGTCAAATACTTCACGAGCAAGGAAACCATAATCAGAAGAAGCAAGTGTGTTGTGGAAGATAACACCATTTGTTATAGTAGCAAATCCACCAAGCTCATTTAAAGTACGAAGTACATCAAGGTAAGTAGATGCCCAAGTGTTACCACCGCCACCTGCGTCACCAGATTCTGTTACCCACATTTCTCCGCCTGGAACATATTTATCGCGTAAAGGAACATAAGTTTCTGCAAACGTAGGTGCTACAGCAAGGTAAGGTTCAGTATGTGCTTGATGAGCAAGCCAGTGACCTTCTGGCATTACAGATGCAAGACGTTCTGAAACACCGTTGTAGTAGTGGTAGCTAAATACATCAAGTTTCTCAGTAGTGCCTTCCATAAGGTCATCACATGTAACAATCTCACCAACCATTTGCTCAACACCACCAGCAGATTTAACTTCGGCATGATCACCAGCACCAAATTCTACGTCTCCACCAGTAGTACTTGGACCTACTTTAAGACATTCTGGGTAGTTTGCACTAAGCCATTTGAAGAATAAATCTTGGTCACGTCTATAATCAGCAGCAGTATAACCATGAGGGAAACCTGTATGCTCTAACATATTTGGCTCATTTGCAAATTCAGCTGCATCAATTGGTACACCATATTCTTTGCTAAGACCAAATAATTTTTCTGCTTCAGATGGGTTCCAAGGTTCGTCAGCACTGTGAAGACCAGGGCAGTTAGCAACAGAAACAATAAGTTTTGCACCAATTGCTTTTACGAAATCAAGGACACCAATCCATTGATCTTTTGTTAATACATTAAGGTAACCTTCTGGAACTTGTCCGTTTGTTGTCCCATCAAAATCATAATAAGTTTTTGTAGCCCATGTACCAGAAACACGTACCCATACAGGACCTAATTCTTTTGCAAGGCCACGAAGTTTTTCATCATATAAATTAATTGGGGCATAAACTTGCATTAAGTCTTTATACATTGCTGCGATACCTTCAGAAGTTGGTTCTACATAGAAGTCTTCTGTTCCAGCAATTTGTTCTGGAGTATAAGCTTTCCAGAAAGTTCCGCCTGTAACCTCTGCAAACTCTACATTATAAGACATCATCATTGGATTAATTTCACGAAGTGCCTTTAGGGAATCTGATGTTAAATTAATTGTAAGTGACATAATCTATTCCTCCATTTCTTACGTTACCATATAAATAGTGAGCCTCGGTACAATATACTGGAGATATTTATAAGAGTAACCTATATACTAATATTAGCATAAGTGTAAAAAAGTGTATACTAATATTGACATAAACAGAAAAGTGGTTATTAATAGAGTATTCAAAATAAGGAAATGAGATTAACATAATTTCATTGTGGTGATCATAAAATACATTGTAATAACTTGCCTAATTGGTATTACCACGTATAGGCTGAGAACTTTGAATCTGATTATATAAGTGAAATGCTAGTTATAAGGGAGGTATCAATGATTGGTTATATTATATAGTAAATAGAATACCTCAGAAATTGAAAATAGTTATGTTGACAAAGGGAATGCTATATTTTATACTCCTAAATTATGGAAAACAATTAAAAAGATATTTTAAGAGAAACAATAAAAGTGTACGATAGAAATGATTTGTTATAAATAATACTTTTTAGGTATACAAAAATAGTTTCTTACAAATTAATGAAGTCAAATTAAAAAAAATACACATAGGTTTTATGTTTATTTTACATAAATTTTACAGAAGTATGTTAAAGTATGTTGGTGACTTGATTTAGGAGTATATGGAACGTAAGTTAATGAGAGGGAAATATAATGATAATTAGATTTAAAGATGTTTGTAAGAAATTTGGTGATGCTTTTGCAATATCAAATATGAACTTTCAAATTGAAGATAAAAGTTTTACGACACTTCTTGGGCCATCTGGCTGTGGAAAAACAACAATACTTCGAATGATTGCAGGACTAGAAAAACCAGATTCAGGCGAAATTTGGTTTGACGATACTTGTATTTTTTCTAGTGAGAAAAATATTGAAGTTCCAACTGAAAAAAGAAATTTAGGGTTTGTATTCCAAGATTTTGCACTTTGGCCACATATGACTGTTTTTGAAAACGTAGCATTTGGGTTAAGAGTAAGAAAAGAGACAGAAGGTCTTGAAAAAAAGGTACAAGACGCATTGAATGCGGTACAACTTGGCGATTTTAAAGATAGATATCCAAGTCAGCTTTCAGGTGGACAACAACAAAGGGTTGGATTTGCAAGAGCAATCGTAACAAACCCAGATTGTATTCTTTTTGATGAACCTTTATCAGCATTAGATGCTATCTTACGTGATGATATGAGAGTTGAAATCAAACGTCTTACAGAACAATTTGGTGTAACAGGTGTTTTTGTTACTCATGACCAAATGGAAGCAATGAGTATGAGTGATGATA
>JAFOHG010000088.1 GCA_017421915.1 Cellulosilyticum sp.
GCTTGCGCACAAGGCGGAAGTGCAGACTGTCGTCATAGGTGAAGGCAATCCTCTCTCCATCCTCACCCTGCCGGTAGCTGCGGAAGAGCTCCACGTCACCAGGCGTGATCACCATCACATCAAACTTGCGGCCCAGCTTCATCAATCATACCCACGCTTTCGTATGGTTGCGCCATGGATAGCAGCGCCAATCCACAGCAGTTCATGACATAATTCTTCATCTTATTCTACCATAACTCCCCCATCACGCACAATACGGCGCAGGGCAGAAAAAAGAATCCCTCCCCGTTCCCGTGAGGGAGCAGGGAGGGAGCAGGGAGGGATGGGAGGGACTTATGCGCCGGGGCGATACTGGCGGGCGCAGGCGGGGCAGTACACCTGGCCGGCAACGATCAGGCCATGCTCCGGCGTGCGCTGGGCGTCGGCAGGACACAGCAGCGCAGGCGTGCCGCAGCACACAGGGGCGGGTGAAGCGCTTGCTGGCCTGCGGGAAGAGCAGATCCGCCTCGGGGAAGTTGACGTTGGTCTTGGGCGCGACGATCCAGTTCAGGTAATAGGTGGTCTGCTGGATCTGCTCCTCAAAACCGGGACGCCGGGCGGGGTCGAAGCGATCGCTCATGCTGTTGAACATGGAGCTTATACCATGGTCTATTTATAATTTAATTATAGGACATTATTCGTTAGGAATTGGACTTTTAGCAATCTATGGGATTATTTTTGTTACAAGACAGATTATGGAACCAAAAATTTTAGCTTCACAAATAGGAATCTATGCACTAGTTACAGTAATGGCAGTATATATTGGTTACAGAACAATAGGTTTCTTAGGATTAATTATAGGGCCTGCTATTGTAGTTATCATACAAATGCTACAAAATGTAGGTGCCTTACCTAAGTTTAAACCTGTTAAAAAGTCAAGTTAAGGGGGATTACAATGAGAAGTATACAGGTAAAGACAATCGTTGAGGCAGTTAAAGAACTTTGTATGCAGGCAAACTATGATTTGCCTGTAGACATTTTTAATGCGTTACAATCAGGAAAAGAAAAGGAAATAAGTCCGGTAGGACAAGCGATTTTAGAAGATATTTGTCAAAATGCTCAGTTAGCTACTACTGAGCGCATGCCTATTTGTCAAGATACAGGAACAGCTGTAGTTTTTGTAAAAATAGGTCAGGAAGTATACATTGAAGGTGGTCTTTTAAAAGATGCCATTAATGAAGGCGTTAGACAAGGGTATAAGGAAGGATATTTAAGAAAATCTATAGTAGAAAATCCACTTTATCGTAAAAATACAGGAGATAATACACCTGCTATTATTCACTATGAAATTGTAGAAGGAGACCAGCTAGAGATTATGGTTTGCCCTAAAGGTGGAGGCAGTGAAAATATGAGTCGAATCTATATGCTTAAGCCTTCACAAGGAATAGAAGGAGTGAAGGCAGCTGTTATGGAGACTGTAGAATTAGCTGGTCCGAATGCTTGTTTACCAATGGTTGTGGGGATTGGTATTGGAGGAAATTTTGAGATGTCTACGCTTTTAGCTAAAAAGGCACTGACACGAGAAGTAGGGACACATAATAGAGATGAAAGAATGAGAGAATTAGAAGAAGAGTTGTTTGAAATGATTAATCGAACAGGGATTGGGCCTCAAGGATTAGGTGGGAAAATAACTGCGATTGCTGTAAATATTGAAGATTATCCTTGTCATATTGCCTCTATGCCTCTAGCTATTAATATTGGTTGTCATGTTAATAGACATAAGAGCATAAAATTATAGGAGGAGAGCAAAAATGAATAAACATATTCAATTACCAATAAATAAAGAAGAAGCACGAGCACTGAAAATTGGAGAGAAAGTATTACTTAGTGGGACAATGTATACATCTAGGGATGCAGCACATAAACGTATGTTGGAGAATAAAGAAGCAGGTATAGAATTTCCTATGCCAATAGAAAATGTAGCGATTTATTATGCGGGGCCAGCGCCAGCTAAGCCAGGTGAAGTAATTGGAAGTTGCGGACCAACAACAAGCGGTAGAATGGATGCTTATGCACCTAAATTTATGGCTCATGGACAGACGGTTATGATTGGTAAAGGACTTAGAAATGATGATGTTATTCAGGCGATGAAAAAAGAAGGTGCAGTTTATTTAACTGCAGTAGGTGGTGCAGGTGCACTACTTGCAAAATGTATTAAAAAAGCAACTTGTATTGCTTATGAAGATTTAGGAGCAGAAGCTATTTACAAACTAGAAGTAGAGGATTTTCCTGCGATTGTTACGATTGATAGTGAAGGAAATAACCTATATGAAATAGGTAAAAAAGAGTATGTAGAAAAATAAAATCCTAATGAAAGATAGGATATGTAAGGAAGGTATGATATGGAAGAAGAACAAATGCCACAAGAACAAATGCCACAAGGGCAAAAGTCATCTAAGGGGCCTATGAAACCAGCACTTGTTGCTATATGCGTTATATGTGGAACGATTATGTTTCTAGGATTTTGGTACATTTTATTTAGTCAATTCTTTGGAAATTTATTTGGGGTAATGAATAGTGTAAATACTCAGGCTTATAATGAAGTTACAATTCAAGGAGATAAGATTGATGTATTTTATGTAGAGGGCACAATTGCATCGGATAGTGCAACATATGCCCATTCATGGACTTTGAATCAAATTGATGAATTAATGGAAAATGAAAATAATAAAGGAATTTTGTTATACATTAATTCACCAGGTGGGGGAATCTATGAGTCTGATGAACTTTATCTTAAACTACAAGAGTATAAAAAAGAGACTGGTAGGCCCGTATATGCTTATATGGCGCAAACAGCAGCTTCAGGTGGGCTGTATATAGCCATGGCAGCTGATAAAATCTATGCAAATCGTATGACAATGACGGGTTCAATAGGTGTTATTATGTCATCAGTGGATACAACTGGACTTCAAGAGCTGATAGGCATAAAGGAAGAAAATATTACGTCAGGGCCTAATAAAGCAATGGGAAATCCATTAACTGAAGAACAAAGAGCTATTCTTCAATCACTAGTAGATGAGTCTTATGATATTTTTGTAGATATTATTGCAGAAAATAGAAAATTAGATAAAGCTAAGGTATTAGAGATTGCAGATGGAAGAGTCTATTCAGCTTATCAAGCTAAAGAGTTAGGTTTAATTGATGAAGTGGGGTCTTGTGAAGAAGCTCTTCAAAATCTAGTAGATACATATAAACTAAAAGAGTGTACTATTTATCATCAAAGTCAGCCAAAGACTATGTTAGAAGAGTTACTTTCTAGTGTAGAGACTAGAGTAGATGGTGCAGAGGCAATGAAAAATTTTGCAGCTATAAATGAATATATTGAAGCAAAAAAAACACCTAAGTTAATGTATTATATGGGAAAATAGATATAAAAGGGGAGTGTTCATTAGAAAAGCATTCCTCTTTTTGGCATCTTAGTAAATTGAGCATATCTTAATAAAAGATAGTGAGATAGGTTAAAAAGTATTAATAAATTAATTAGATACTTGTATTTATAGAATATAGCTTGAAGATAAGATATAACTATAAAAAATATTATATAAATTGTAAAAATTCAGATCAAATGATATAATAGGGTCAACTAAAATGTTCAACTAAGGGGGCGTATAATATGAATTTTTATAGACAGGGAAAAAAATTAGATTATGCACAGGTAATTGAAACACTTAATGTACTTATTAAACAGGATATTTTAACACAGCTAGAAGAGCAGGAAATAGGTAAGTTCTTTGTAAGGCTATTTGAATCTACTCAAGAAGCTATTACAGTTTATATGGAAAAGATAGAATATAGAATAATTAATATACGACAGTCGTTTGTTACATTAAAACAACTTAATAAAATATCTGATTATGAAGTATGGGAACAAGCTATTAGGCTTTATGAAAGAATTATAGAAGGAGAGGGGAAAGGGGATGAAATAGTTGCCTTTATGAAGGAAAGATTATTAGGTGCTATGATAGACTTAAAAAATAATTTAAAGATAGAAAACAGTTATAGCTAAATAGCTTTATTTATAAAGAAATGAGATAAAAAGCTAACTTACTCGAACTAAGGGACAGTAAGTTAGCTTTATTTATTTAGTCATTTTCATTTAAGGTAGTAATAAGTGTATTAATAGTTTCTAAAATATTGCCTGATAGAATATTTAGTAGTTCAGGATTACTACTCATTTTTTCAATCTTCCAGGAATCTTTTTCAAAGCTTAATGAAACAGGAATATGCTGAGCGGAAGTTTTTTGACTAGATTCAATATCTTCTATAATGATTTCATCAGCCTTTTTTTCAATATCATCATCATTTTTACCATCATATGTCATAGTAATTTCATTTTTAATATACTCCAACATTGTTGTTTCAAAGGCTTTACCTACATCATAGTATTCCATTGAAACATATACAGTAGCCTTAGATGGATCATCTGGTGAAATAGAAGAACCTTCTATAGTGTAAGTAAAATCAGTTAGTTTACTAAAAAGTTTATTCGTAACAGTAGGCGAAATCGATTCGATTTGATTATGGAAGTCGGCCATATTATCTAGGTTTTCTTTATAGTATTTTTTTGCACTTGCATAATTTTCGTGTTTTAAATCATTTAAAAAGTCAGAGACTGCTTTTTCTGCTTCAGTAGAAGATTGATTTTGGCCTTGATTTTCAGTTTGTTGTTGACTATTTTGTTGCCCATTGGACTGGGGAGTATTTTGCTTACAACCTACGAAAACAACTATTAGTGCAGTTAAGCAAAGCGTATAAATAAGTAATTTTTTCATAAGGACCTCCTAAGCTATTATGATTTAATCTTAATATTTACAAATAAGAGGAAAGATATGAATAAAATTGACTATAAGTTTATTGGAGTAGAAAGGAAATTAAAACAATATAAATAAGTGGTATGAAACGTTTAATTGAATATTAAACAATTAAAACTATATATTAAATATATTTTTAAGAAAATACACAAAAGAATTATTGGTAAATTATGAAATATTTTACAATTTGATTAGTGGTAAAATTAAGATAACAATAAAGAGTCGAATGATTATATCGTATTTTTTATGTGTGGCAATTCCACTCATTATTGTTAATATGCATTAGGTGAAGAGCAAAAAGCAGTTATGGAGCAATTTTCAAGTTTAGCAGATGAATTAGATATTCAAATACAGGGGTTAAGAGAGTCAGTTAAGAAATTTAAGATATAATCATAAGATATGTTAAAGGAATTAAAAAATAAAAAATGGTCACCCCATATGATTTAGGGGCGACCATTTTTTTGAGTAATGATTAAAGAATAAGGTATATCGTAAAGTGTAAAAGTGTAAAAGTGTTTTATTTACCGTAATAAGCTTTTTTGTAGAGTTCAGCAAGCTCAGTTACTTTTGGTAATCTTGGGTTAGCAGTTGTACATTGATCTTCAAAAGCTTTATAAGCTAACTCATCAACTTTAGCAAGGTATGCTTTTTCATCAATACCAAGTTCTTTAATAGTAAGTGGCATATTAAGCTCTTTCATTAATTTTCTAACTGCATCAGCAAGTGATTTAACACCTTCTTGTGGTGTGCTTGCTGGAAGACCAAGCATTCTAGCGATTTCTTGGAATTTTTGTGGTGCAATATACTTCTCATATTTAGGGAAGATAACAAATTTACTTGGATTAGTATCTCCATTGTATTCAATTACATGTGGTAAAAGAATAGCATTTGCACGACCATGAACAATATGGAACTCACCACCTAATTTATGAGCAAGAGAGTGATTAATACCTAAGAAGGCATTAGTAAATGCCATACCAGCAATTGTTGAAGCATTGTGCATTTTTTCTCTAGCTACAGGGTCATTTGCACCGTTTTTGTAAGAACGTGGTAAGTATTCAAACACAAGTTGAATAGCTTTAAGTGCAAGTGCATCTGTATAATCAGAAGCTAAGATAGATACATAAGCTTCGATAGCGTGAGTTAATACATCAAGACCTGTATCAGCTGTTGGTACTTTAGGTACACTCATAACAAAATCTGGATCAATAATTGCTACATTTGGTGTTAATTCGTAGTCAGCTAATGGGTATTTCATATTTTTAGATTTATCAGAGATAACTGCGAATGATGTTACTTCTGAACCTGTACCTGATGTAGTAGGAATAGATACCATTTGAGCTTTTGACCAAGACGTGGGAATTTATATACACGTTTTCTGATATCAGCGAATTTTTGAGCCATAGCAACAAAGTCTGCTTCTGGTTGTTCGTAGAATAACCACATACCTTTAGCTGCATCGAGAGCAGATCCGCCACCAAGTGCGATAATAACATCTGGTTTGAATGAGTTCATCATTTCAGTACCACGGCGAACTGTAGTAAGATCTGGATCTGGTTCTACATCATTGAAGATTTCAATAGTTACGTTATTTAAGTTTTTCTTTAATTGATAAACAACTTTTTCTACATAGCCAAGTTGTACCATCATTGGGTCAGTAACAATTAATGCACGAGAGATATTTGGCATTTTAGAAAGGTAAGCTACTGAACCTGCTTCAAAGTAGATTTTTTCTGGAATTTTAAACCATTGCATATTCACTTTACGTTTAGCCACTTTCTTTACATTAATTAAGTTAGTAGTAGATACATTTGATGTTGTTGAGTTATGACCATATGAACCACATCCAAGAGTTAATGATGGTGTCACAGAGTTATAAATATCACCAATAGCACCATGAGTTGAAGGTGAATTAACAACGATACGTCCAGTTTTTAAGGCATTACTGAAAGCATTAATAACATCATTATTAGTTGAGTGAACAGATGAAGTATGTCCAAGACCACCCATTTCAACCATAATTTCAGCTTTTTTAATACCATCTTCAACACTTTTAGCCTTAACAATAGCAAGGACTGGAGAAAGTTTTTCTTTAGAAAGAGGGAACTCTGGTCCTACACCTTCAATCTCACAGCAAAGAATTTTTGTTTCTTTAGGAATTTTAATACCAGCCATTTCTGCAATTTCGTATGGGTATTTACCAACGATTGCTGGGTTTACCATACCTTTTTCAGGATTAATAACAACTGGTTCTAATTTTTTGATTTCTTCTTTAGTTGCAAAATAACAACCTTGTTCTTTGAAAAGTTTAACAACTTTATCATAGATAGGTGCTTCAATAATTGCTGCTTGTTCTGATGCACAAATCATACCATTATCAAAAGATTTACTTAAGATAATATCATTAACAGATCTCTCTAAATTTGCAGTCTTTTCGATGAAAGCTGGAACGTTACCAGGACCAACACCAAGTGCTGGTTTACCTGTTGAGTAGGCTGCACGAACCATTCCAGAACCACCAGTTGCAAGAACCATAGCTACAGTAGGGTGATTCATTAAAGCATTAGTTGCTTCAATAGAAGGATGTTCAATCCATTGAACACAATCTTCAGGAGCACCAGCTTCAATAGCTGCATCTCTTACAATTCGAGCTGCTTCAGATGAACAGCTTTGAGCTGAAGGATGGAATCCAAAGATGATTGGATTACGTGATTTAAGCGCAATAATAGCTTTGAACATTGTAGTTGAAGTAGGGTTAGTTACAGGTGTAACACCAGCAACAACACCAACTGGTTCAGCTACTAACATAAAAGCATCATCGTCGTTATCTTCGATAATACCTACAGTTTTTTGATTTTTAATATCATGATAAATATATTCTGTAGAGAAAATATTTTTAGTTACTTTATCTTCAAAAATCCCACGGCCAGTCTCTTCTACAGCCATACGAGCAAGGTGCATTTGATTTGAAAGACCAGCAAGAGCCATTGCTTTAACAATTTGATCTACTTGTTCTTGAGTAAGTTGCATCATTTTTTCTAGACAGACTGCAGCTTTATTAGCTAGCTCGTCTACCATTTTTATAGGATCAATTACTTCGTTGTTTGAAACTTTTTTTGTATTTGACATGATGTAGCCTCCTGTTAATTTTATGTATTGAGTATAAGTAAATGAAATAGTTTACAATTAAGATACAATGTTATTTTTTTAACAAAATAAACTGTGAAAAATGTAATTGTAAATATGCTTATTGGAATACAAATGAATCATATCATTTTGACAAAAAAGTTGTCAATATTCCAACATATAGTAAAGAAAGGTTTTTTATGTATACAATTACAGAAAATAATAAATAGAAAAAATATAAAAATGAAGAAGTAGAAAATATTGAAAAATATAGTTTTTATCAGTATAGAAGTTATAGAAAAAGAACACGCATATACTCAAATAAGTTTCCTGTAGGTTATGTTTTTAAAGAAAACAATAGGAAAGAAAAGGGGGGAGGAGTGTCTATCTATAGGAGAATAAAAAAAACCTAGGTTTCAGGGGGGGAAACCTAGGTTGAGGGGGGATTTAGCGATGTACCTCACACTTGGTACGTTAGTATTATGGACAGAAGGAAGAGAATATATACATTTAAAATAAAATTTTTTTATTTTTGAATGCCCCCTAGGAATATAGATATTATATAATAGAGTTAAGTTAAGATGGTGTAAAAAAGATTTGTAAAAGGGGGAGAAAGATGAAGTGTATAAATTGTGGGCAAGAATTAGGGCAAGACGTAAGACGTTGCCCTATATGTAAAAGTGAGCAACTACCTAAAAAAAGAAAAATACGAAAAAGTAGTGTGGCAGATGTAGAATATAGCTATGCCCCTAAATCTCGAATCATAGCAGGTCTATTACAAATTTTCTTTGGAGGATTTGGAATTGGCAGATTTTATTTAGGATACAATGGTATAGCAATTGGTCAGATTTTTACTTTCCCAATCTTTTTTATTGGAGGAGTATGGGGATTTATAGATGGGATTTTAATTTTATGCGGACAGGTTGAATGTGATGCAAATGGTATTGCTTTAAAATAGAATAAAGAGATAAAAATTAAAAGGATTGTAAGCATTTTGTTACAATCCTTTTAATTTTTATAGTGTGAAGTGTTCGTATCGATTTAAAATACCATTTATTTTAGAGAGCATACAAATAGCTTCTTCATAGGTGACCGAATCTTCTGGAAGAAATTCATTAGTATTTTGTAAATTAATAATGTGAGCATCTACACAAAACTTAATGGCTTCTTGAGTAGAAGGTGGAAGTGAATGGATATCAGCAATTTCCACAGGATTAGGAATGGTTAAGAGATTAAAATCGCTAAAATACTTATAAATAATTTTTGCAAGCTCCTTACGTTTAATAGGAAGATTTTCTATATAAATAGAATCTCCATTATGATGTAGCATTTCATCTACTGTAGTATTTACTAGATTTGGTGCGATATTGCGTAAAATATTAAGGAATTCACGTTTTGTTATAAGAGAGTTATAGTTGCAGCTAGTATTTGTAATCCAGCCATTACTTAGTGCTTCTTGTACATAAGGTTTTGCCCATGAAGAATAGGTATTATTGATGAGATAACTATTATTTGAAGCATCAGTCTTTAATGTAAAATTACTACTACCATAATCAAAAAGTTTATTCATATCTTCAAATTGTAAAGGAGCATCTGTACGCATAACAATACCTATTAAATTTAAATCACCATATTGAGCTTGAGCAACAAGTGTTCTCTTAGCAGGTGTATGATAGCCTGTTTTAGTAGCAACAACATGTTCATTATAGTAAGGACTATTTGGGTCTAATAGAACAGAAGTATGCTTTAAAGGAATAGTTTGTCCTGTATTAATCACTTTAAAATCATAGTTTAATGTACCAGCAATCTTGGAAACAATGGGATTAGCAAAGGCAGCTTCTGTAATTTTAGCAAGTGAAGCAGGTGTTGTATAGTGTTCCTCGCTATGGTAGCCATGAGGATTTATAAAGTGTGAATCTTTAGCATTTAAGGTAGTAGCAATTGAATTCATTTTATTAGCAAAAGCTGAGATACTACCTGAATCTGCTAAGGCAAGGTCATAACAAACAAAATTATCAGATGCCATAAGTACAGCATGCAAACCATCATAAACAGAATACTGTGCACCTACATTAAGACCAATTTGACTACTATCGCTAGGCACATGATCAACAGCAACCTGAGATTTTGTAATGATTTGACTCATAGGTAAATCTTCGGCAATGGCAAGAGAAGTAAGTACTTTAGTTGTACTGGCAGGATAAAAAGTTAAATCTGAATTTTTAGCATATAGAATAGTATTTGTATTGGTTTCTATTAAAAATGCACCATCAGCACTAATTTCTGGAAGCGATGTGGCAAAGGTAATGTTACATATTAAAAGACAACTAAATAAAAAGCAGATAAATTTCCGAAACATTAATAACTCCTTTCAAGTATAGAAAAAATAAATCTCCATCTATTATATAACAATCAAAGTTATAGATGCAATTAATAGTCAAACAAGGCACACAAAGCAAAAAAAGATATTAATAAAAAACTGGAAACATGTATAAGAAATAGAAAATAGACCATACTTTAGAAGAATGTTAGCCTCGAAGTTTGAAAGGAGATATAGATGTGATGATGTATCAATCATTAGAGAACTTCCCATTAAGAAAGATTAATTATGTAAAAACTAGGACAACTATCCTAAAAACTACAGCAAATTTACTTAAACAAAAAGAATTTGCAGATATTACAGTAGATGAGATTTGTCAAAAAGCACAAATTTCAAGAGGAACTTTTTTTAATTACTTTTCTACTAAAGAACATATTTTTCACTATTTTCTTCGTATCTTTACTATTAAGATTGCTTTAAGGATGCAACAATGGAATGAAGAGATGAGTTTTGAAGAAAAGTTAGATACTATTTATAAATGGTTTTTAGAAGAAAAACAATATAGTAAGTTTATTAGTAGTTATATTAACTTTATCTTAACAGTCGGTGAAGAAGCTAATGAAATGAAGTTGATAGATGCTGAATTTGTTTATTTCTATGGAAACCTAAAAGAGGAAGATTATGCTTATTATAATGAGCTTACTTTAAATGAGTTATTTATGAAGATATGTAAAGAAGCTAAAGAAAAGGGCGAAATTACTTTAGATTATAATGAAAAAGAATTAAGCAGTTTAGTAATAGGTGAAATTACAGGTGCTTATTTAAGTGATCATATAAGTTCTGATACAGAGCATTTAACAACTTTTAATCGCATATGGAAAGCTTGATCGCTGTCATAAATTTTACCCACAACAATATATTAGTATATAGAACACTCATATTAGGTTGTGAAAGTGGGGGGTAGAGAGAGTGCGACATCATTCTAAAAATAAGAAATGTTTAGCATGGTCATGTAAGTTATTTAAGTGGAGAATATTAATTTGGAAAGTCTAGAATAAGAAGAGGATATTGGAGAGAATCTGGCAAAAAAGTATCACAAAACTATATCAATAGTTTCGTGATACTTCTTTTTGGATTCTTACATAAGTAAAACGCGTAATTTTGTGGTACCATTAAATAAGTTGGAATGAAGTTTGGTGAGTATAGAGATAGTGATAACTAGCGTTTATAGCTATAAATTGGTAAAGGGGGAGATTTTATGAAGTACTATGTAGTAGATGCTTTTGCTGAAAATATTTTTGAGGGAAATCCAGCAGGAGTATGCATAATGGAGCATTGGATAAGTGATGAGTTAATGCAAAAAATTGCTTTTGAAAATAACCTTTCAGAAACAGCTTTTGTTGTTAAAGAGGGAGAATGTTATCATATTCGTTGGTTTACGCCACAGTATGAAATTGATTTATGTGGACATGCCACATTAGCAAGTAGCTATATTATTTATCATTTTGTAGAACCAGATTTAAAAGAAATTAAGTTTACAAGTTTCAGTGGCGAACTAAAAGTTAAGGTAGAAGGAAGCGGGTTTATTTTAGATTTTCCATCTAGAAAGCCAGAGCCAATAGAAGTGGATTTACAATTAGAAGAAATATTGGGAACTAAAATAAAAGAAGCCTATTTAAGTAGGGATGTTATGGTAGTTATTGAAGATGAAGAGATCTTAAAAACGCTTACACCTAATTTTGATAAACTTAAAGACTATCAGCAAGGAGATGGCGTTATTGTAACAGCCAAGAGTCAGCAATATGACTTTGTATCTAGATGTTTCTATCCTAAATGTGGAGTGAATGAAGACCCTGTAACAGGTTCTGCTCATTCCAACTTGATTCCTTATTGGGCAGAGAAATTAGGGAAAATAGAAATGAAAGCCAAACAACTATCTTCTAGAGGTGGTTTAGTAACATGTA
>JAFOHG010000089.1 GCA_017421915.1 Cellulosilyticum sp.
ATTTGATAGAGGAAGAAATCTATATACTTTTGAAAATAGATGCAACGAAGATACAATCCTTTTATTAGGTGATGATACTAAAAATGTATTTTTGAATACACAAGGCAAGCTACAAGATGTAGATGATGAAATGCTAGAGTTTCTAAAGTATATAGAACATTCAAATAATGATGTAGCAGCTGCATCAAAAAGTCCATTAGTTAAAGCAATTAATGAGAAAGTTAGTTCAGTAAAAGAAGATAAAAGGGTGGTGACTGAGTATATGACACTTTTAGAAAGAGATAGAGAAAAATTCCAAGAAGGCGTAGAAAAAGGCATAGAAAAAGGCATAGAGCAAGCAAAATTAGAAGTTGCAAGTGCATTATTAGATGTACTAGAAGATGATATGATTGCTTTAAAAACAGGATTATCGATAGACCAAGTAAGAAATCTAAGGAAACAAGCAGAAGAAAAACATTAAGATATAAAATATAAGCAAAAATAAACTTAAGGAGAACTCAGATGGAACTAGTTGTGAAACATTTTAAAGCACTATCTCTAGAGGAGCTTTATGAAATATTAAGAGTAAGAGCAGCAGTATTTGTGGTAGAGCAAACTTGCGTTTATCAAGATTTAGATGAGAAAGATCAATCAGCTTACCATGTTTTTTTAAAAGATGACAAAGGTATTAAAGCTTATTTACGCGTATTAGATAAAGGCGTATCTTATGAAGAAGCTAGTATTGGAAGAGTATTAACAGTAGATAGAGGATGCGGACTAGGCGAAAAAATTGTTACTGAAGGGATAAAGGTGGCAAAAGAAAAATTCCAAGCAGACCGAATCAGAATATCGGCTCAGTTATATGCAAAAGGCTTTTATGAAAAAGCAGGCTTTAAGCAAGTATCAGATGAGTATTTAGAAGATGGAATTGTACATGTTGCAATGGTATTAGAATAGAGCAAGGAGATTAGATAAAATAAAGAGATTCAAGTAAATTAAGTATAAAAGAGGAGTATCCTGAAAGACATTTTCAGAATACTCCTCTTTTTATATTTGTTATGTCCAAGGCATCCACTTGTCCTCACCGCAAAGCACTGCTTGGCGAGAATAGTGTTTAAGGTCACTTGTTTTAATGACATGACTAAAATGTGCACGTTTATCAAGTGCGGCACTAGCACCTGTATTTTCTGCTTCTGCAAAGAAACTTTGTTCTTCGGCATCTTTTTTGTTCCAGTTGTGCCAACCTTTTTCTTTAATATGTTCGCCAATTTCACAGTGAATGAAAACAGCTTTTGCAAAATTACGCCATGGTCTACCAAGATAAACTGTATGTTTCTCACAATCGCTTGTGAGTTTGCAATTTTTAAAGACATAGCCATAAGCTTCACCTTCATCAGTAGAAGGAGCAGTTACATAACCATTAACTTCTTGGTTACGATTTAAAGAGAAGATTTCACAGTTATAGAAGAAAGCAGTAGCAGAGCCAAAGATAAAGTCAATTTCTCCTTCAATATAACAGTTTTCATAGTATTGTCTACCAATAATACGTTCTGCATTTTCTCTAGGACCAATAAAAGAACCTGGCTGAATAGGTGTAGGTGGTAGTGGACCGGTAAAGAGTGTATCTTGATGGCCTAAAAGACGACAGTTTTTAAAACTAATTTTATCCCCATCTGCATAAACAGCTATAGCTTGGCCAACCTGATCACCAAAACCACTACTATTTTCAATCGTTAAATTTTCAATATGTATATCATGTGTGCCAATAAAGAAAGAATAAGAACGGAAAGTACCATACTTTTTACCATCTTCATGAAGCTTATCTGCATAATCATCATAAGTGAAAATAGTAGCCTTTGCATCCTCGCCTTTTAAAGTCACAAAAGGTACTTCAAGGTGAAGTTTTTCTTTATAAACTCCTGGTTTAACTAAAATGGTAACAGGTGCTATATTATCTTGTGGCAGGCTATTAATTGCTTCCTGAATCGTTTTAAAATCTCCAGCTTCATCATGTGAAACAATAATCATCATTGTGCTCTCCTGTATATAAAAATGTGAAATTTATATGTACTTGTATTATTTATTTGCATAAAACTTTTTGTATTGTTGTGGTGAAAGTCCTGTTAAAAGTTTAAAGGTACGGCTAAAATGTGAGCTACTAGAAAATCCTACAATTTCGGCAATCTCAGAGATTTTAGTAGGAGATGTTTCAAGTAGTTCTTTAGCATGTCTGATTCTTAAACCGTTTATGTATTCGACAATTGAAAGATTAGTGGAACGTTTGAAGATTTTACTTAGATAAAAAGGACTAATATAAAATTCTTCAGCAATAGAAGTTAAAGTTAAATCCTCAGCATAGTATTTACCGATATATTTAATAATTTTATCTACTTTATTGTTAACAATCTGATGAGATTCATATTCTTTTTGTTCTAGTAAACCAATATAGTCTTTAATGTTAATGAGTAATTCTGAAAGTAATAATTTAGTTAGTAATTTTTTGTGTAATAACGTGGATTGCTCTAAATGTGTATCCTCTTCTGGTTGTTTAGTATCATCTGAGCATCCTAAATCTACCAATCGACTTAAAATATTCTCTATAATAAGTTTATATTTAAAAGATAAGGGAAGAACTGTAAACTTAGTCTTAAAAATAGATGTTAGATTTAAATCTTTGACGTCATTTGAAAAGCCTTCTAGAAAGTCTAAACTAAAGTTAAGTACAATACGTGTATGAGGAAGATCTCCCATGCTAGCAGTTTTATGTACAGAATCGGCATCGATAAGAATCAAATTTCCGGCATTAATTAAATAAATAGAATCATCAATAAAATATTTTCTAGAACCTTCCATTAAGTAATAAACTTCGTACATTTTATGCATGTGAAAAGAGTCCATATTATAATTATTAGTTTTTTTGGACTGATTAATGTAAAAGTCATGGTGTGGTGCATAAATTGTTTTGTGTCTCATAAGGTCCTCCATTAAATCCTCTTCGATAAAAGTAATGAAATTAAAATGAGTTAATACGAATTAAATCGATATTATTATATCATATTTATTGCCATATTTTGTGATAAAAACTAAAAAAATAGTAAATTTGTTTATATAATTAAAAATATATAATATAAAAAATATAAATAAAAATAAAAATAAATAGAATATGTTATAATGAGAAAAAGTTTTAATTCCATAATAAATACATATGGAAATGATAAAATAATTAAATCAAGGTAAGTTAAATGAAAACGGAGGGACATACAAATGGCAGTGAATTTAGTTAAAGGGCAAAAGATTGATTTAACAAAAGGAAATGCAGGGCTAAAACAAATTATGGTAGGATTAGGCTGGGAGCCTGCTACGTCAACAGGTAAAGGCTTTTTAGCTGCCATGTTTGGAGGCGGTGCAAAGAAAGATTTTGATTGTGATGCTTCAGTTATTATGCTTACAGAAGGAGACAAATTAAAATCCAATAAAGATGTAGTATACTTTGGAAATTTAACACATGCCTCTAATAGTGTATGCCACAGAGGAGATAGTATCACAGGAGAAGGTGCAGGAGATGATGAACAAATCTTTATTGATTTAAAGGCAGTACCTAGTGATATTCAAAAACTTAGCTTTGTTGTTAATATTTATGATTGTGCTAATAGAAAACAAGATTTTGGCATGATTAAAAATGCGTATATTCGTATTGTAGATAATGGAACAAAAGAAGAACTTGCACGCTACAATTTAACAGATAATTATCAAGGGTATACAGCATTAGAAGTAGGAGAAGTTTATCGTCATAATGGCGAATGGAAATTTGCAGCAGTTGGTAATGGAACAAGAGAATTATCACTTTCAGAAATGATTAAAAAGTACTTATAGATGAACAAATAAAGAGAGGAGTCGGCATATGGCAATTAATTTAGTTAAAGGGCAAAAGATTGATTTAACAAAAGGAAATCCTTCTCTAAAAAAAGTCATTATTGGATTAGGTTGGGATTTAAATAAATACTCTGGTGGAAAAAGTTTTGATTTAGATGCATCTGTATTTTTAGTAGGGAGCAATGGTCGAACAAATCATGATGAAGACTTTATTTTTTATAATAACTTAGAAAGTAGAAATAAAGCAGTTATTCATGCAGGAGATAATCGCACTGGAGAAGGAGATGGCGATGATGAGCAAATTATTTTAGAATTTGATAAGATGCCAGCAGATGTAGAGAAAATGGCCGTAGCAGTTACGATTTATGAAGCAATGGAAAGAGGTCAAAACTTTGGCCAAGTTTCTAATGCTTATGTTAGAGTATTAGATGAAGCTACAGGAGAAGAATTGATTCACTATGATTTAGGGGAAGACTTCTCTATTGAAACAGCACTAGTTGTATGTGAAATTTATCGTCATAATGGTGAATGGAAGTTTAGTGCAGTAGGTAGTGGATTTCAAGGTGGACTAGCATCATTATGTCAGAATTATGGACTAGAAGTTTAAGCGCATTAATAATCCAATAAAAATTTTGTTAAAACGTGTATAATCTGAAATAAAGGTGAATACTTATTAAAATAAGAAGTTGTAAAGATATATTGAGCTTATACAATTTAGTGGATATTTTATTAAAAATAAATGATAAGATACAAAAACAAATTATTAAGGAGGAATGAAAATGGGAATTACATTAGCTAAAGGTCAAAAAGTGGATTTAACAAAAACAAATCCAGGTCTTAAAAATATTGTTGTAGGTTTAGGTTGGGATGTTAATAAATATGATGGTGGGCATAGCTTTGACTTAGACACAGCAGCTTTCTTAACAGCAGGAAATGGTAGAGTAACAAGTGATACAGATTTTGTTTTCTATAATAATTTACGTCACCCATCTGGAGCTGTAACACATATTGGAGATAATTTAACAGGTGTTGGTGCAGGAGATGATGAACAAATTAAAGTTTCATTAGATCAAGTACCATCTCAAATTGAAAGAATTTCATTTACAGTAACGATTCATGAAGCAATGCAAAGAAACCAAAACTTTGGACAAGTATCTAATGCGTATATTCGTGTTCTAGACGAAGCATCTGGTGTGGAACTTATTCGTTATGATTTAGGAGAAGATTTTTCTATTGAAACAGCTATTGTAGTAGGTGAATTATACCGTTACAATGGTGAATGGAAATTTAGCGCAGTAGGAAGTGGTTACCAAGGTGGACTTGCTGCACTTTGCTCTAACTTTGGTATTAATGTATAAAAGATTCAAGCGTTCAGTTGTCGAGTAGATGGTAAAAATAAAAAAATATAATAGCCAATCACATTATGTGGTTGGCTATTATATTTTTGAGGGTAAATATTTGTGAATAGTTTTTGTTTGCTTTTAGCATATTACTAGCATGTAGCATTAAATATAAAAATATTAAATAAAAAAGCGTTTTATTGATTATATAAGAATTATAGTTTAAAATAGGTAAATAAAAATATATGGAAGAAGTAGTTAAAACAATAAATAATTGTTTAATAATAAAATACATATAAAATTAGTATCTTTATATAAAATAATAGACATATAAAAGCTAGGGTTTTAGTACAGACGGAGGAAATAATGTTTGGCAAGAGAAAGAAACAAAGAAATGAACAAGACAATACAGAGTTAATCAAGGATATGCAGGCAGTAGTGCCTATTACACTAGAGTTAGCAGATGTAAGTAAGGGAGTTTACCTTTCTTCAAAGGATTTAAATGAGTGCTCTAAATCATTAAATGAAATAGGAAATGGTGTAGAACATAACGTTCAGATTAATAAAAAAATGATTGAGAAGGTTAAGAATGAAGTACAGTCTATTAATATAGCAGCAGAAAATATACATACACGAGCTAAACACAATGAAGAGCTTTCTAGTGAAAATTTAAAAAATGTGCAATATAGTATGAAGGATTTAAATGAAAGCATTAGGAACATTGAAGATATATTTGCTTATGTTGATGAAGTAGGGAAGACTTTAGAAAAGTTACAACGTTATTCAGATAGTATTGGAAACATCACAACTTATATGGATCAAATTGCATCAAAAACTTCAATGGTATCTATGAATGCAAGTATTGAAGCAGCAAGAGCAGGAGAAGCGGGTCGAGGATTTATGGTCATTACAGATGCCATTAAAGGACTTGCAGATCAATCTAAAGAATTTAGTACTAATATTAGTGGCATGATTCATGATATGACAGAATGTATTGAAGGGTTAAATGAAATTTCTAGAACGAATAGAGAGAAGATTACTCAAACTAAAAGTAGTATTACAGTGCTAGAGGAAAATCTTAATAAGATTGCTCAAAGTACATCTGAATTAGATAAAAATATTCAAGGAACATTAATCAGTAGTGATGAGATTAAGAAATCTGTGGAACTGGGTGAGGATACAGTAGTAGAACTGGTAAATTCTTTTGATGAGACTATTATAAATACTGAAAAAATGGTAGATGCTGTAAAAAAACAAGATGAAGTAGTTATTCAGTTAAGAGATATTAATGAAAAAGCAAAGAATATTTCAGAAGAACAAATTAATATGGTTTTAAACTGTCAATTAGAAGAAAAACTTATGAAGATGGGTGAGAAAGTAGCACAATATCAAGGCGCGCGCGACGTAAACTCTTTACAAAAATTAGCACAAAGACTTTTTTTACATAGTATTAATTATATAGATGATAAAGGATGTTTTGAAGCAGCAGCGAATCCAAGTGCTATTGGGTTTAATATTTTTAAAGTTGAACCACACTATCAACAATTTAAAAGGTCTTCAGATGAAATAAGGGTTTATCCACTTTCGAGAAATCTATTTACAGGTGATGTTATTCGATATGTATCAACAAAGCATATATCAACCAAACAACTTATTTCTATAGGGTTTAACTTAAAGGCATTAAAAACAATTAATGAAATGACAATGGAGCAAGTAGAGGCTCTATAGTAAGATAGGAGGTATGAAATCATTCATAGACCTCCTATTTTTTATGCTTAAAATCGGGAACAAATATAAATCAATTTAATCGAAGAGATAAGAAGGCTATAATATAGGTAGATTTTATAGTAATAAGAAAGATAGAAAAGAGGGGAAAATTAATGGTTAGAATTAAAGATATTGCTGATGAATTGGGATTAAGTACAGCGACTGTATCCAATGTTATCCATGGTAAGACAAAAAAAGTTTCTAAAGAAACAGTGAAACGAGTTCAGGCTTTATTGGAAGAGAAGCAATATATTCCAAATATGGCAGCAGTGCTTTTGGCACAAAATAATTCTAAGATTATATGTTTGGTTATTGCAGACCATGAAAAGTATGAGGATAAGTTATTACAAGATCCATTTCTTTCAGCACTTTTAGATGAGCTTTCTAGTCAGATTGAGGAAAGTAAATATTTTATGATGATTAAACGTACTAGAGAGATTAATGAAGTAATACGATACGCTTCTATGTGGAATATGGCTGGATTAATACTGACTGGTTTTTGTAAGCAAGATTACAATGAATTAAGAAAAAATATGCATATTCCATTTGTAGTTATGGATGGTTTTTTTGAACCTGATAGCAAGTGTGCGAATATTAGTATTGATAATATGGATGGAGGGTATCAAGTAGGTAAGTATCTTATTAAAAAAGGGCATAGAAAAGTACTGTTTATTGCAGATAATGAAGTAGATATGGATTATGAGAGATATATGGGACTTTGTAAAGCTTTTAGGGAACAGGGATATAATATTGAGCTTTCTATCCAATTTTTGAAAGTAGGATTGGTTTATGAAGAACGATTAGAAGATTATCATAAGCTATTACAAATACTGAAAAATGATAAACAAATTACAGCCATTTTCTGTGCTTCAGATGCATATGCAATAGAAGTAATGAATGAGCTTATAGATCATAACGTAAAGATACCCGAAGAGATATCTATAATAGGGTTTGATGATATTCCAGCGGCTACTTTAGTTAGACCAAAGCTTACAACGGTTCAGCAAGATATTAGATTAAGAGCAAGAGAAGCTATAAGATTTTTAAATGAAGGGGATAAGGGAGAATGTATACATTTACCAGTTACGCTTATTGAGCGTGATAGTGTAAAAAGCTTGTGAAACTTTTACAAAAATAAGCGATTTATTTTAAATGAAGTTACGCGATTAACCTATTGCAACAACTAGAATTTGTATTAAGATAGTAGTTGAAATAGGAGGGGATATAATGAGAAAAATAGGGAGAGATTTTCGTCAAGAAATTTTTACATTGGCATTACCGATTACAATTCAAAGTTTATTTCAATCTTCATTAAGTATTATTGATCAAATTATGGTAGGAAGTTTGGGAAGTATTAGTATTGCGGGAATTGGATTAGGCGGAAAATTTGCTTCTATTGTTTCGGTTACAATTGTAGCATTATGTACATCTGCAGGTATTTTAATTTCTCAATATTATGGTGCAAAGGACCAAAAAGGCATTTGGGATAGTTTTACAGTTAATATGGGATTTGCATTAGTGGTAAGTTTAATTTTTACAGGTTTATCTTTGGGGTGCCCTGAAATTTTAATGAAGTGCTATTCAAAGGATCTAGATGTCATTCAAGCTAGTACACAGTATTTAAGTATTGTAGCTATCAGTTTTATTCCGATGACTATTACCTTAATGTTTTCCACTGTATTAAGAAGTATTGGTTTAGCTAAAATGCCAATGTATGCTAGCATAAGCTCGGTTATTATTAATACAAGTTTGAATTATGTTTTTATATTTGGGAAATTAGGGTGTCCTATGCTAGGATTAAAAGGAGCAGCTGTAGCTACAACTTTATCAAGAATCATAGAGATGCTCATTTTATTAGTATACTTTTCTAAAGTGTGTAAGAAAGGGCAGATTAAAATACATCTAGATTTTAGATATCGAGAAGGATTTTTAAAACAAGTATGGAAAATTACTTATCCTATTTTACTCTGCGAATTTCTATGGAGCTTAGGGGAAAACATTTATGCAAGTATTTATGGAAGATTAGGTACTTTATCTTGTGCAGCAATGACTTTAACGGGACCTATTCAAAGTTTAGTAATTGGATTATTTAGTGGTGTTTCGGCAGCGGCTGGCATTATGGTAGGGAATAGGTTAGGAACAAATGAAATGGATGAAGCTTATAATAGGGCAAAAGCATTTATTAAGATTGGCACTCTAGGAAGTTTAGTATTAAGTCTAGTGGTTGTAGTAACCGCACCTCTTTATATACATATTTTTAATGTGGAATCACAGGTTAGAACAATAACATTGCAGATTTTATGGGTTTATGCATTGATTGCACCTGTAAAGATACTTAATATGATTGCCGCAGGAGGTATCTTACGAAGCGGTGGAAAGACTTATTATACACTTATTTTAGATTTGGTAGGTACATGGTTAATAGGGATTCCATTAGGGTTTTTTAGTGCGTATTATTTAAAATGGCCAATTGAAGCAGTTTATTTTTTACTTTCTTTAGAAGAAGTTTTTAGGTTAGTAGTAACCTTGATTTTATTTAAGCAAAGAAAATGGATGAATCAGTTAGCATAAAGAAGTCAACCTATTACTAAGATAAAAGATGAAACGAGCATATTGAAGTGAAAAATGAATATATATGATAAAAGAAATAAGGAAAGAGAGTGTATTAATACTTTAAACTATTAATTTAAGAAAGTATAAAAAATCAATAAAAAATAATATTGACAGTAAAAATGATATAAGGTATTATATTAACAATTTGAAACCAAATTGCGACATTTTATTTAAGACTATTGTTAGGAATGGCTCTATCCTTAAATGATTAGACTATTTTAGTATACATACAAAGTAGACATAGTATAGAAGAGATGATTCGTGGGTTTTAGGTTAATCATTTTGTATGGGGTGAAGAAAAGTGAATAAAGACCAAAAAGTCGTTGACAACGGAGCAATTTATAGCGTTAAAGGGATGGGTGTAGGTAAAATCATTTTACTAGGAATGCAGCATACATTTGCAATGTTTGGAGCAACAGTATTAGTACCATTATTAACTGGATTAAATGTATCTACAACACTTTTAATGGCAGGATTAGGAACATTACTTTTTCATTTTATTACAAAAGGAAAAGTACCAGCATTTTTAGGGTCATCATTTGCTTTCTTAGGTGGCTATGCAGCAGTAGCACCACTAATTGGTACACAGCCTAATGTAGAGATGTTACCATATGCCAGTGGTGGTGTATTTGTAGCAGGGCTTGTATACGTTGTACTAGCAACATGTATTAAAGTATTTGGGGTAAAAAAAGTAATGCGCTTTTTCCCACCAGTAGTAACAGGTCCAATTATTATTTCTATTGGTTTAATTTTAGCACCATCAGCTATTACAAATTGTCAAGAGAACTGGATGTTAGCCATTATTGCATTAGGCGTGATTATTATTTGTAATATTTGGGGTAAAGGTATGATTAAGATTATCCCAATTATGCTCGGAATTATCATTTCTTACATAGTAGCGCTTATTATTGGCGAAGTAAATTTTTCAGAGTTAACTACATCAGAAATTATTGCATTGCCAATTCAATCAACAGCATTTGCTAAATTCGATATGAGTGCAATTATTACGATTGTACCAATTGCACTTGCAACGATGATGGAACATATTGGAGATATTTCAGCTATTGGTGCAACAACAGGTAAAAATTATATTGCTAATCCAGGGCTTCATCGTACTTTAATTGGAGATGGTGTGGCAACAAGCTTATCGGCATTATTTGGCGGGCCAGCGAATACAACTTATGGAGAAAATACAGGAGTTTTAGCTTTAACAAAGGTTTATGATCCACTTGTAATGAAGATTGCAGCTGTATTTGCTATAATCCTTTCATTCTTCCCAGTTGTAGCAAGTCTTATTAGATCAATACCAGTAGCTATTATTGGCGGGGTATCGCTTATTCTTTATGGAATGATTTCAGCTGTTGGAATTCGAAATGTAGTAGAAAATCGTATTGATTTTACTGAAAGTAGAAATCTCATTATTGCAGCGGTTATCCTAGTAAGTGCACTGGGCTTTAACAATATTGGAGGCATTAGCTTTATGGTAGCAAGTACAACTATCAACTTATCAGGATTAGCTATTGCGGCCATTGCAGGTATCTTACTTAACGCCATCTTACCAGGGAATGATTATATCTTTGAAGTAGAAGATGAACACGATGAGTTAACATTCAAAGTATAGAAAAGAGAATAGAATAGATTAATTAAGCAAAAATGCCTAAAATACTAAGCAATTAAGTAACCTAGTATTTTAGGCATTTTTATATGAGATAAGATGGTAAAGCTCAGGCTATTCATCATCACGATTAATATAATCGGTGTAATGCTCATGGAAGAAGAATTCATCTAATCCTTTTTGTTGAACTTCTGGAGTTACTCTTATAGATTTAGTTTTATCAACAATAAAGAAAATGGCATAAGTGAGGGCAAGGGAATAAATGGCAATGAGGACAGAACCAAATAGTTGTACACCTAATTGCCTAATACTTGCGGTAATACCGTTAATAAGTGGATGAGCTAATAAGCCAACTAACACGGTACCTATAAATCCTCCCATACCATGAACGCCCCATACATCAAGACTATCATCCCATCTTTTGCGTTCAAAAATGACACAATAATAGCAAATAACAGCACCAATAATACCTACTAGTACGGCAGCTCTAGGTGTAATATAACCTGAGCAAGGTGTAATGGTTGCAAAACCAGCCACGATACCAACACAAAGTTCAAGGAAAGAAAGTGATTTGTGATGGATGTAGTGTAAAATAAGCCAGGTAATCATTCCTGAAGCCCCTGCTAAACCTGTATTGGTAAATACAATAGCAGCAGTGGTTGCTGCAGTTAGTGAACCGCCCATATTAAAGCCAAACCAACCAAAGGTAAGTAGTGCGGTACCTATTGAAACAAGCCCAATATTAAATGGGTGTGAGTTATAGTTGTAAGCACGCTTTCCTAAGAAGAAAACACCACTTAAACAACCAAACCCAGCAGTAATGTGAATAACTGCTCCACCTGCATAATCTACAAATCCCATTTTTGCAAGGAATCCATTACCCCATACCCAATGTGCAACAGGAAAATACACAAGAATCATCCAAAGGATAAGGATTTTAATCCAGCCAGCAGGTGTTAACCTATTAGCAAAAGCACCTGTCATAAGGGGAGCTGTAATAATAGCAAACATCATTTGGTACATAAAGAACAATAGACGTGGTATGGTATCGTTGTATTGATCTACAACTAAAGGGGTAAAGTTATTAAATAAGAAGAACTGCATAGGATTACCTATTATACCCCAAATATCATCCCCAAATACAAGGCTAAATCCTCCGAAAATCCATAGGATAGGGACGATGCCAATGGCAATAAAAGATTGAAACATCATAGTTAATGAGTTTCGACGTTCTACTAGACCACCATAAAAGAAGGCTAAACCTGGTGTCATAATAAGAACAAGAACTGTGGAAATAATCATAAATGCTACGTCACCATGTATTATCATTGCTTTTACCCAACTTTCTTAAATAGTTATTATTTATGATGTGTAATATTTAGAAATTAATTCATAAAATGACAAATTGATTTTAATGGTCAAATCATACGATAGTTTTTTGTGGTAATAAATATTTTATTATAAATATATTGAAAAAACAAAAAGTCATGATATAATTTGTGGTATGTATAAATCACCCAAGTTTATAATGGGTTTGTTTATAATAAAAATAAAAAGGGTGCTCATAGTAATGGGCTGAGAGTAAGCGGAAGCTTTAACCTATAACCTGATTTGGATAATGCCAACGTAGGGAAATATTTTGCTAAGATTTAGTGTATCTTTATGGACACATTGCGCGTAGAGCACAAAATACCTATTTTGAGTATTTTGTGCTTTTTTGATTTTCAAGTATGAAAGTCATTTTATTTATACATAAGATGTGAAAAATTCATCTATCTGTATGATATAAGGGGCAATGATGAAAATTAATCAAGAATCATCTTAGCATATAGTCATTAGGAAGCTGAAGTAAACCAAAGTTTATTTCAGCTTTTATTTAACTTGAAAGGATTTTTAATAAATAGTTCATAGAAAAGAGGAGAGGAGGTTACCTTGCATAATAGTTTGGTAACAGTTAAGACATGGTAAAAATAAATGGTCAATTATTAGAAGTAGAGGGCTTAACAATTGCACAGTATTTAGAAAGCACATCTTATAAGATCAATCATATTGCTATTGAAAGAAATGGAGAGATTGTACCTAAAGGCCTTTATAATCAAACCATTCTAAAAGCAGATGATGTAATTGAAGTGGTGAGTTTTGTAGGAGGAGGCTGAGAGAAATGATACCAAGTAGGGAGGAAATGAAACAAGCCTTAACAATAAGGTACGGCATAAAGCTACCAGAAAAAATGGCGGCAACTCGGGTGGCAATCTGTGGTTTAGGTGGATTAGGTTCTAACATTGCGATTGCACTAGCTAGGGCGGGGATAGGCGGCTTACATTTAATTGATTTTGATAAGGTAGATTTAAGTAATCTAAATAGACAGCAATATAGTGTCCATCAGTTAGGACAATACAAAACAGAAGCACTTTGTGAAAGTTTAAAACATATAGCACCTTATTGTGAGGTGAAGATTGATACCTTATGTATTACAAAAGAGCATATTCCAAATTTGTTTAAAGAGGAAACTATTATTTGTGAAGCTTTTGATCAGCCAGAAGCAAAAGCAATGCTAGTTGAAGGGGTACTAGAGACTTTTCCTGAAAAATATTTAATTGCAGCTTCTGGGATGGCCGGTATAGGTTCTGCTAATAGTATTCAAACAAAAAAGATTTCTAAGCATTTTTATTTATGTGGGGACGGGGTAAGTGACGTTTCAACAGGAATAGGACTTTTATCAAGTAGGGTTATGGTTTGTGCAGCACATCAAGCTAATATGGTCATTCGATTAATTGCCGGGGAAATAGAACCTTAGGAAATAAAGAAGGGAAGAAAAAGCATATGAATAAAAAAGATCAATTAATCATTGGGGGACATACATTTTCATCTAGGTTTATTTTAGGTTCAGGAAAATATTCTATGAATCTAATAGAAGCAGCAGTAAAGGATGCAGGAGCTGAAATCATTACACTGGCAGTACGTAGAGCGAATACAAAAGAAAATGAAAATATTTTAGATTATATTCCTAAGGGAGTAACTTTACTACCTAATACATCAGGTGCAAGAAATGCTGAGGAAGCAGTACGTATTGCACGTCTTGCACGAGAGTTAGGATGTGGTGACTTTGTTAAG
>JAFOHG010000090.1 GCA_017421915.1 Cellulosilyticum sp.
GCAGAAAGTAGAAAAGAGTCAATCAGCAGCATCTCGCAAAAAAATACCTAAGTATTTGATTGCTATTGTCATTGGATTGGGGTTATTAATTGGAATAGGTATGGGTCTAATGATATTTTTATTAGGGAATTCATCAGAAACACCATCTACGATAGAAAATAACTTAGAGCAAATTCCATTAGAAGAGCAAACAGAGGAAACTATAACAGAAAGTCATCCCCAAGAGTCTGCAAAAATTATAGAAGAAACACCCAAGGATACTGTCACAGGGATGCCACAAACGATGGAAGAATTTAAAGCAACTTGCGTATATTGTACATATGAAGAATTGGCTAGAAACCCACTAGATTACAAAGGAGAGGCAATTAATCTATATGGTGAAGTGATTCAGGTAATGGAAAATGGCAATGAAGTGCAGCTTAGAGTTAATATTACACAAAATGAATATAGTTGGGAAGATCCAGTTTATGTAGCTTATACACGTAAAGATGAGAAAGAAAATCGTATTTTAGAAGATGATATGATTCAAATATGGGGAGTAAGTAATGGTACAATTAATTATGAAACAGTAATGGGAAATAACCTAACAGTACCATTTATTGAGGCAGCTTATATTGAAATAGAAGAAGTGGTAGAGGAAGAAGAGCAGATATATAATGATGTTTATAGTGTAAAAGAACGTGATTCTTACAATAGTGACTATACGTGGCAAGAGTATTATGTACTGCCTTATAGTGATATTTATTATTTGGAAGATGAGGATTTAAACTATTTATCTGAAGAAGAATTGTGTATTGCACGTAATGAGATTTATGCAAGACATGGAAGAATGTTTGTTACAGATAAGATACAAGATTATTTTTCTAATCAACCGTGGTACTACCCATCTATACCGGCAGATCAATTTACAGAATCTATGTTAACAGAAATAGAACATTATAATATTGCAATGATTCAAGAATATGAAAAGAAGTTCGACTAGGGGGTCTAATGAAAAAGATATTAGTTTTAGAAATAATAGGGGTTATTTTAATAGGTAGCTATTTATTTACCAATATTTATCATTCTTCACAAACTCAAATAAGTCATGTTGTTGGTGTAGAAAAAACTATTCAATCCAAACAAGGTGTTAGCGAAGAAAAGAAAGCTCAAGATGTGGCCAATTCAGACGTAAAATATATGAAAACCATTAGTAAAGTAAAAAGCATAGAAGTGGAAGAAGAGATAGAATCTAGCGTTTTAGTTGGGAAAATTATTAGTATTGATGCGGGACACCAAAGTCATGGTAATAGTGCTCAAGAACCAATAGGACCAGGAAGTACTAAGACAAAAGCTAAAGTAAGCTCGGGAACTAGAGGCGTAGCAACAGGCAAATATGAATATGAACTAAACTTAGAGGTAGCCCTTAAACTCAAAAAGGCTTTAGTGGAAAAAGGAATGACTGTCTATATGGTACGAGAAACGAATGAGGTAGATATAAGTAATAAGGAAAGAGCCCAACTTGCTAATGATGTTAAGGCTGACCTCAGTTTACGTATTCACGCAGATGGTTCTGAAAATAGTAGTGTTCAAGGATTTTCTGTATTAGTTCCAGGTGGAGATTTTGTAAGTCAAGAGGTAAGTAGTCAAAGTTATGCCATTGGAGAATGTATGGAGAATGCCTTAAGTAAGGGCATTCCAAATAAATCTAGAGGAATTGTAGTAAGAAAAGATTTGAGTGGTTTTAACTGGTCGACTGTACCAGCTGTTCTTCTTGAAATGGGCTTTATGAGTAATGCAGAAGAAGATCAACGAATGAGTACAGAAACTTTTCAAAATGATTTAGTAGAAGCTATAGTAGAGGGATTAGAAAATTACTATAAGGAAGATTAAAATAAGGAAAGCTAAAATAAGCTATGTGCTAAAAATAAGTATATAGCTTATTTTTTATGGTTTAAATGTAATGTAAAGTTTACTTGTATTGCTTTGGGTAACGAGAGCTAGATAATAGATATCACACTTATGAAGTATTGGCTAGAAACTCACTAGATTACATGAATATACCCCATACGCTTAGAAATCTGCATAGCAGTATGAACGACTTGGTGTATAATAAGAGGAAGTTTGTCATCTGAAAAGTCAGCGGTATTTCCAGAAGCCCCAACACTAGCAATCACATTGCCTCTATAATCATAAATAGGTGCACCAATGCAGCAATAGCCGATTTGATATTCTTCCTTGTCCAGAGCCCAGCCTTGAATTCGTACTTGACGTAAATGTTCTTTAAATATAGCTATATCTGTAATAGTATGAGCAGTAAAGGAAGTTAATGGGTTTTGTTCTAAGTATTGGTCCAATTCGTTCCCAGAAAGTGCTGCAAGTAGACATTTACCAACGGAAGAACAGTAAGCAGGTGTTTCATAACCGATTTTAGCAAAACCACGCATAGTAGGATATAAATCTAGTTTACTAATATATACTAGTTTAAAGTTTTCTAGTACACCTAAGTGAATAGAAAGATTAATTTGAGAATATAGCATAGATAAAAAAGGTTGTGCTTCGGATTGTAGTTCTAGTGAATTAATATAATAGCTAGCAATTTCAATTAGTTTTGAACCAACAGTATAGGAGCCTTCTGAGTTTTTCATTACATAGCCTCTTTCTACCATTGTTTTTAATAAGCGGTGTACTGTAGATTTACTTAAATTAAGTTCTTGTGCAATCAATGATAAAGTCATAGGCTTTTGGGTATAAGCTAGTAATTCGACAATAGAAAAAATACGCTCCGCAACTCTTACATTATTTTCCATAACGTCCCCCTTAATGACCTTAATATACAAAAAATTATATCATATTTAGACGAATAAATAAAAGAAAAGAAGCCTTGTTCCATCTAGCGGAATAAGGATTTTATTAGATAGAACACCTACATTGCCGTAATTAAATAAAAAGGTATTCTATATAGTAAGAGTATCTTTTTAAAGAGGAGGACATTATGCTTTATTCAAAACTATTTAGTTCAGGGAAAATTGGAAATTTAGTTTTAAAGAATCGTATTGTTATGGAACCATTAGCTATGGGGGTTGCAGAGGCTAATCAAACAGTAGGGGAGGCATACTTTGAATATTTAAAATGCCGAGCTGACGGTGGTGTAGGTATGATTATTCTTGAAAATACCCGAATAGATGATCAGCATGGTGTAGCAGCTACTTGTCAAGCAAGTGTGGCACGTGATGAACAGATTGAACCACTTAGACGTGCAGTAGATATGTTACATAGTAAAGAAGTAGTGGTTTTTACACAACTTCATCATCCAGGTAGAGAAACTTTTTCTAATCTTAATGGAAATGAACCTGTATGGTCTTCTTCTAGTAAATCTTGTGGAGTATGTGGGCAAGAAACACATGAGATGACAACAGAAGAAGTTGAAAGGATTATTGATTTATTTATAGAAGGGGCTATACGTTCTAAAGAAGCAGGTTGTGATGGAGTTGAACTACATGGTGCACATGGCTATTTGATTTCACAATTTTTGAGTCCTTACACAAATCAAAGAACGGATCGCTTTGGTGGGTCTTTTGAAAACCGTTTAAATTTTGTAAAAGAAATTATATTGGGTATTCAAAAGAAATGTGGAGCAGATTATCCTATTGGTATTCGATTAACTGTAGATGAACTTTTAGCACCTAATGGGGTAAAAGAATATCTAACTATTGATGATGGAGTAGAAGTTTGTAAAAGATTAGAGGCGCTAGGCGTTATTTATATTAATGTTTCAAATGGAATTTATGAATCTTTTAATTCACTTTCTGAACCAATGACTTATGAGCAAGGTTGCCGCAGTGAGCGTATTAGAAGAGTCAAGGAAGCCGTAAACATACCTGTTATAGCTGTTAACATGGTAAAAGAACCTTGGTTTGCAGAAAAAATGTTGGAAGACGAATTAGTAGATTTTGTAGGTTTAGGTCGTGCGGTTGTTGCAGATCCACAATGGGCTAATAAAGCTAAAGAGGGTAGAGAATGTGACATTAATCGATGTATTTCTTGCACTTTTTGCTTTGAAACTTTAGTGAGTGATACAATTGCAGGCATTGGGCCAGTCAAATGTGCAGTTAATCCAGTAGCAGGTCGTGAAACAAAATATACTTTTGAGAATAAAGATGGCAACGGAAGAACAGTTGTTATAATTGGGGCAGGGGTAGCAGGATTAGAAGCTGCTAGAGTACTTGCAATTCGTGGATTTAAGCCAATTGTTTTGGAGAAGAGTCATTGTGTAGGTGGACAGATTAACATTGCTAACAAACCACCTAGAAAAGAAAAAATTAACTGGATTGTAGAATATGAGTGTACACAACTTGAAAAATTAGGCGTAGAGATTCGTCTTAACACCAATGTGACTAAAGCCTTACTTACAGAACTTAGTCCATATGCTATATTTGTGGCAACAGGTGCAAAATCTATCAAACCAGCTTCTATTAAAGGTATTGAGTTACCAAATGTAAAAACAGTAGAAGAAACTTTAAAACTAGGTAAAGCACTAGCTCATCAAAAAGTATGTGTTATTGGTTCAGGAGCTACTGGTTTAGAAACTGCAGAAACATTATGTGAAAATGGCAATGAAGTAACTGTAGTAGAGATGTTAGATAAAATCGGTAAAAACATTTATGTACAACATTATTTAGATGCAATGGATAGACTTTCTAAATTTGAGGTAAGTTATAGAGAATCTAGTCGTCTTTTAGAAATTACCCCAACAAGTATCATTGTAGAAGATGTTAATACAAAAGCACAAACTGAGATTAAAACAGATTATGTTGTTTTATCTTTAGGTGTGCAATCAGTAAAAGATGTAGAAGAATTATGTCAGTCTGTGACAGAGCGTGTATTTACAATAGGAGATGCATTAAAACCAGGAAGAATTGAATCAGCAATTCGTACAGCCTTTGAGACAGCATACCATTTATAAAAGCTGAGGGTCATTCTAGAAAATAGAAAGATAGATAGAAAATACAAATAATAAATTAAAGGATTGATATAATATATAAACTAGTAAACAAATAGCTCTTTCTTGGCTAGAATTAGATGTTAATAATTCTAATCAAGAAGGAGCTTTTTTAGCATTAAGTAAATTATTTATAGTGAAAAGTTATGGTACAAGGTTTATTATGGTGTTAGGATAAGGCATATTATAGAGAGGTCAAGGAAAAGGTAAAGATAGAAAACTTGATGAAAATATGAATTAGGACAAAGATAAAGGAGAAAGTAAGTATGCTTACTATGACAGATATTCGTAATAAAACGAATATGACGACTTATAATAAGGGAAAAGCTATTTATAATGCAGATAAGATTTTAGACTTTTATGTAACAAGGGAAGGAGAGCTAGATATCATTGAAGCTACTGTTGAAGGAAGTGGAAAATCAAAGTATGATGTGACTATAGATTATGATGTGATGAATGATGAAATTGGAGGGGTTACTTGTGAGTGTCCTGCTTTTTATAGTTATCCAGGGCTTTGTAAGCATTGTGTGGCAGTTTTGATGGAATATAAAGATTATAAAGAAAATTACAGAGCCCCGATGTTGGCAGATGTAGATTGGGAGCGTGAGCATCAAATGTTAGCACAATTTATGGACAAGATACCCCCACTTAGTCAAACAATTAATCCACTACAAAAAGAAGTACGACCTACAACACCTCTTTTTAAGCAATTACTTACCAAAAAAGCAGAAAAAAGAACGTTGCCAATTGTTGAACAAGATATTCAGGGGCAAGTAAAAATAGAGCCCTTTTTAACAATTACATCAGATGTAAAAATATGCTTAAATTTTAAGTTGGGCGTTAATCAAATGTATGTCCTTAAGGATACAGTAGATTTTTATCATAAAATGAGGGAACAAAGCTGCTATTCATATGGTCAAAAATTAAAGTTTACCCATCATATGAATGCATTTAGAGAAGAAGATAGACCATTGGTTCAATTTATTTGTCAATGTGTAGAGCATTCATTAAGAGAGATGCCACCAACAAGCTACGCTTATTTTAGTAGTCCGAATCTTAAATATTTACAACTTAATCCTGAACAGTTAGAGACATTTATTCAGTTAATGCAGGGACGCTCTTTTCAAGCAGATGTAGGGCATGAAGAGGAGAGAATATGGCAAACAACAGATGAGAAGTTACCACGTGAACTGACTATTGAAGGAAGTGCAGAGGGCGTTTTAGTTAAATTAAAATACTTATTTGGGATACGTTGTAAGACACAAAGTATATATTTTCATGAAGGTAAGGTATATCAAAGTAGTTTAAAAGAAACAGAGTCAATCCAAGATTTCTTAAGTTGTATGGCTAATATTCCTAATCGATGTGTTTATATTGAGAAGCAAGATGTTCCTATATTTTGTAGAGAGTTATTACCAAGTTTAGAAACATTTTATGTATGTCATAAAGAGAATTTTAATCCTCTAGATTATGATGTAATACCAGCTAATTTTGAGATTTATTTAGATGCACCTCAGACGGATTGGATTACATGTAGAGCAGAGGTTCTTTATAATGACAAACGTTATAGTGTATTTGAGAGTTCCCAGGAGATGTTACTAAGAGATTTAGTGGGCGAAAAAGTAATAGAAAGATTGATTATGACATATGCCACAAGTTATGATGAGAAGGAAAAGCAAGTAGTTGTTTCAGATGAAGATAAGATTTATGCCTTATTAACTCAAGGCATTGAGAAAATGAGTGAACTTGCACAAGTTTATGTATCAGACAAGCTAAAACGTTTAAAAGTGAAACCAAGTCCTAAGGTTGCAGTAGGCGTTTCTCTTAGTGGAGATTTAATGCAACTTTCTATGCTATCAGAAGAGCTATCTAATCAAGAACTAGTAGATTTATTAAGTCAGTATAAGCAAAAGAAACGTTTTTATCGACTAAAAAATGGTGATTTTATTAATGTAGAGGGAGAAGAGATGGAAGTTTTGTTGGAGCTTAAGCAAAGCCTTCAACTTTCAGATGAGCAACTACAAAGTGGTCAAGTACAAGTGCCTAGGTATAGAGCGCTTTACCTAGACAGTCAGCTTAAATCTCATCAATCCCTTAAAACCACTAAGAATAAAGCTTTTAAAGAATTGATACGTCATATGAAAACCGTAGAAGATAATGACTTTGAAGTACCAGTAAGCTTAGAAGAGACTTTAAGAGAATATCAAAAAAGAGGATTCTTATGGATTAAAACTTTAAAACACAATGGATTTGGTGGAATATTAGCAGATGATATGGGGCTTGGGAAAACTTTGCAAGTGATTACTTTCTTATTATCTGAATATCAAGAGGCCAAAGCACAAAATGAGTTAAGGACATTAATTGTTTGTCCAGCCTCTTTAGTTTTTAACTGGAAAGCGGAAATTGAAAAATTTGCACCTGAGTTAACGGTGAAATTAATGATTGGTGGTACAGAAGAAAGAAAGACTATGCTTCAAGCATTAGATGGACAAGAGATTTTAGTGACCTCTTATGATCTATTAAAAAGAGATATTGAATACTATAAGGATTTACATTTTGATTATCAAATCATTGATGAAGGGCAATATATCAAAAACCATAATACACAAGCAGCTAAGGCAGTTAAGGCAATTAAAGCAGATTTTAAACTCGCTTTAACAGGAACACCGATTGAAAATCGCTTAAGTGAGTTATGGAGTTTATTTGATTACTTAATGCCAGGCTTTTTATATTCATATACAAGATTTAAAGAAGAGCTTGAGCAACCTATTGTTCAAGGAAAAGATGAAGTAGCGATTAGACGCTTACAAAAGATGATTCAACCATTTACTTTAAGAAGGCTTAAAAAAGAAGTACTCACTGATTTACCAGATAAGCTTGAAGAAAATCAATATGTCATCTTGTCTGGTGAGCAACAAAAACTATATGATGCCAATGTAGAAAAGCTGAGATTAATGCTAGATGGCCAAACAGATGAAGACTTTAAGCAATCTAAGATTCAGATTTTATCTGAGCTCACAAAGCTTAGACAAATCTGCTGCGATCCAGGTTTATTGTATGAAGATTATAAGGGAGATTCGGCTAAACTAGATGTATGTATGGAACTTATTCAAAATGCCATGAATGGTGGGCATAAGATTTTGATTTTCTCTCAGTTTACCAGTATGCTAGAGACTCTCAAACAGCGATTAGAGCGTGAAAAAATTAATTACTATCTCCTTACAGGTGCAACCTCTAAAGAGAAACGTATGCAGATGGTGGATGCCTTTAACCAAGATGAGACACCTGTCTTTTGTATTTCATTAAAAGCAGGTGGAACAGGTTTAAATCTAACAGCAGCAGATATTGTGATTCACTATGATCCATGGTGGAATATAGCTGTAGAAAATCAAGCCACAGATAGAGCCCACCGCATTGGTCAACAAAATGTGGTGAGTGTCTATAAGCTGATTGCGAAGGGGACTATAGAGGAAAATATTATTAAAATCCAATCCCTCAAAAAAGAACTAGCTGATCAAGTACTATCAGGTGAAGGTATGAGTACAGGAAGCTTCACAAAAGAAGAAATACTAGAGTTATTACAGTCTTAGAGCCTATTTTGGCTTTATGGAAGAAGAGACAATAAGTGGATACCTTTAAGGATTTTAATTTATAAAAAAATGGGGATGTCGAGTAATTAATCAATTAGAGATTAGTTAGGCGACATCCCTGTTTTTATATGTGTTAAATTATTTTTAATTTTCTAAATATTTATTGACTTTAATTATAACTGGTGATAGAATGCAAAACATATAAAACATATCAAAATACTAGGAAATAAAAAGACATGTTTTTGGTACAGTGAAAGGGATGAGGTTTAAAATGAAAATTTATAATACGAGGTATTGGTCCAGCTGTATGGGCTGCTATGAGGGCTGTTAAACAAGAAGAAAATAAGAATAAAACTTTATAGTGAGCAAAGAAGGAGGCCAGAGTATGATAGCAGAACAAGAAAGTATAACGGCTAAGCTTTGTGCTTTTACAAGGGCTTGGCATTCTAATAAATCGAAACATAAAGTTTTTGATGATTATCTTGCTTATGATTTGATGGGGAAGGATGAATATGAGAATATTCAACAATATATTCAGGAGGCTATTTTAAAACAGCTTTTTGGTGATTATGAAGATGAGATAAAAAATGTTGAAGAGGTTATAAAAGAATACATTGCCCCTATTGTGCTTTCACGAATTTATTTTACAGAAAGCCTATTAACAACATTTGCTGAGGAAAATGGGCCTATACAATATGTGATTTGTGGTGCTGGATATGATACATTTTCTTGGCGCAATACCAATGAAGACATAACGATTTTTGAAATAGATCATCCAGATACACAACGTTACAAGATGAAAAAAATAGAAGAATTGGAGTGGAATATTCCTAATAACGTCCATTTTGTATCTGTAGATTTTGAAAAGGAAATAATGGTTTCTAAATTGTATGAAGCGGGATTTAATCCACATCAAAAAACGTTTTTTAGCATTTTAGGGGTTTCATATTATTTAACTTTACCTGTTTTTACAGCTACGTTAAAGCAAATCGCCGAGCTTTCACAAAAGGGGAGTGTTTTAGCATTTGACTATCCTATAAAAGATTTAGGAGATTCAGTTAGAGTTAAGAAACTTGAAGCTTTAACCGCTTTACATGGGGAAGTCATGCAA
>JAFOHG010000091.1 GCA_017421915.1 Cellulosilyticum sp.
AACAGTACTACCTATTCATCATGCGTACTGTTTTAACTGTGATATTTTATTAGGTCTTTATAATGGATGTACAGTATGTATTAATGATTCAATGATGCATCTTGTTCGTAATCTCAAACGTTTTATGCCTAATATTATTTTATTAGTACCTATGATTTTAGAATCTATGTACTATAAACTAAATGAAGCAAGTAAGGCATCGCCTGAAATACCAAAACCTATGATTGCGCAAGCAGCTTTAGGCGGAAAGTTAAAGGTTATTTACTGTGGGGGTGCTTATTTAAATCCTAAATTGATTAAAGCATTTAGAGAGTTTGGGATTCAAGTTTTACAAGGCTATGGTATGACAGAATCTGCACCACGTATTAGTTGTAATTACTCATGGCTATCTAAGGATGAGTCTGTGGGACAACTTCTTCAAGGGGTAGAAGCTAAAGTTGTAGAGGGTGAAATTTGGGTAAAAAGTGATAGTGTCATGATGGGATATTATCATAATCCAGAAGCGACAGAAGAAACACTAGTAGACGGTTGGCTTAAGACAGGAGATCTTGGCTACATTGATGAAGAACGCTTTGTTTATATTAGTGGACGTAAGAAAAATCTTATTATCTTAAGTAATGGTGAAAATGTATCAGCAGAAGAAATAGAAAATAAACTTTATGAAGCGCCACTTATTTCTGAGGTTTTGGTTTATGGAGAAAATAACCTAATTACAGCTGAAATTTATCCTAATGAAGAATATAAAGATGAGCAAGGCATTACAGATTGCAAAGAAGCTCTACAGCAAATTATTGATCAAGTAAATCAAAAAGTACCATCATATAAGCATATTCACACGTTAAAAATTAGAAATACAGCTTTTGAAAAAACAACTTCTAAAAAAATTAAAAGGAATAAGTTGTAAATATAAAATATTTTGACAATAATAAGTTTATACTTTACAATAGTAAAAAATTAAAGGAGCATACGTTATGAAAAGCAATGAAAATTATTTAGTAAAATTTCATCATCATCATAGTTAGAGACTTGCCTCTTTTGTAAGACAAAAGGTACAAGTCTATTTGGCGTTTTCCAAAAGGCTTGTATCTACTATGATGAACAATATGCTTTCATAACATATTGAGAAGCCATGTAGGTATTGAGCCTATGTGGCTTTTTTAATTTATAAAATAAATAATAAAAGGAGAAACGAAAAATGGAAAGTAGAGTGAAACCAAGTATATTACCAGGATTTATGGAGTTATTACCAGAGGAAGAACGTATTTTTCAAGATATGCAACAAAAGATTAGGAATGTGTACGAAAGCTTTGGGTGTTTACCTATGGATACACCTATTATTGAGAAGAGTGAAGTTTTATTGGCAAAATCACAAGGGGAAACAAGTAAACAAATTTATCGTTTTACAAAAGAAGATAAGGATATGACCTTAAGATATGATTTAACAGTTCCATTTGCTAGATATGTGGCTATGCACAGTGAAAATTTAGCATTTCCTTTTAGACGATATCAGATTGGAAAGGTCTATAGGGGAGAACGTAATCAAAAAGGAAGATATCGTGAATTTTATCAATGTGATGTAGATATTGTAGGTAAAGAAACATTGGATATAAGTAATGATGCCATGGTGCTTTATATGGTAAGTGAAGCATTTAAAGCGATTGGATTAGAAAATTATTATTTTGCTTTAAGTAATCGAAAATTAATTAAAGGCTTACTAGCTTTTTGGAAAGTAGAAACACAAGAAGAAGTTATTTTAGGAATTATGGATAAGTTTTATAAACTAAAATTAGAAACATTTAAGGAGATGTTAGAGGAGGTTGTTGAAGAAAAAATAGCCAAGGAGCTGATACAACTTTTAACGATGGTAAAAGATACAAAAGAAGTTTTAAGATGTTTAGAGAGCTATCAGGGGGAAAACGAATTATTTGATGAAGGCTTAAAGGAAATTCAGGAAGTTATTGAAATTCTAAAAGTATTAGAAGTCCCGGTTAAAAATTATCAACTTGATTTAAGCATCATAAGGGGACTTGATTATTACACGGGAACAGTATTTGAAACCTTTTTACAAGGAGCAGAAAACTATGGTTCTATTTGCTCAGGGGGGCGATATGACCAACTTTCATCTTGTTTTACAAAAGAGAACTATCCAGGAGTAGGGATTTCGATTGGATTAACTAGATTATTTAGTGTGCTTAAAGAAATTGGGTTTATACAGCAATATCCATTAAAACCAGTAGGAGAATATATGATTCTTTCATTAGGTAATACAAATAGGTATGCTCTAAAAGTTTATCAAAAACTAAGTGCACTAGGATATAGAGTTGGATTAAATTTAGAAGAAAGTAAACTTAAGAAAAAAATGTCTTATGCCAATAAACTTCAAGTTCCAAGAGTGATTATAGTAGGAGAAGATGAGATGAAAAGAGAAGAGGTGTTAGTGAAAGATATGTTTTCAGGGGAGCAGAAAAGCTATAGGATAGAAGAACTTAATAAAATACAGGTATAATGAGATACTTAAAGTGAATGATAGTAAATTTAATAAGGAAATATAGCAAGGATTTTATAAAAAGGACGATATCGGGAAATGCGATATCGTCCTTTTACCTTAAATAAATTCCGTTACCTTATCAATAAATACTTCTCCATTTAAGTGATCTAGTTCATGGCAGAAACATTTGGCAAGGTCCTTTTCACCTATTAGAGTGTGAGCATTACCATTTTCATCTAAGTATTCAACGGTTACTTTAGCAGGACGAACCGTTTTTCCGAATTGATTAGGAAAGCTTAGGCAGCCTTCTATACAATCTTGAGTACCTTCTGAAACTGTAATTTTAGGATTTACCATTTTTAAAACACAGCCATCCATATCAACCACAACAAGTTGTTTTAAAATACCGATTTGAGGTGCAGCTAAAGCAGCACCATTTGGAGTGGAATGGAGTGTGTCCATCATATCATTTAATAAATCTTTAATCTTATCATCAATGACTTTTACTTCTTTACATTTCTTTCTAAGAATTGGGTCATCCTCTAAACGTAGTTGACGAATTGCCATTGTTAAAACCCCTCCTATATTAAGTTATTCTGTATAAAATATATAAACTTTATTTAAAGTATAGTTGGCTTTTATAAAGATATCAAGGCATAAGTCATAAACCTAAGACTAGGTAAATATATTGACTAAAGTATAAGTTTAAATTATAGTATCTTATATAGAGTTAGTTAAAGCTAACCGTGTGAAAAGTAATAACAAAAAAGGAGGGGGAGATATGAGAGAGTCTATATTATGGGCTACATTAGGAACAGGTTTTACTTTTTTAATGACAACATTAGGGGCTAGTTTAGTTTTCTTTTTTAAAGAAAACGTTAAGGAAAATGTGCAAAAAATTTTCTTGGGGTTTGCTGCAGGTGTGATGATTGCAGCTTCTGTTTGGTCATTACTGATTCCAGCTATTGAAGAAGCAGAAGAGAAGGGTCAGATAGGATGGATTCCAGCAGCAGGAGGATTTATATTAGGGGTTTTATTTCTTCTTTTACTAGATAATATATTACCACATCTCCATCCCAATACAAATAGAACTGAAGGGGTAAGTGCTTCATGGAGAAGGACCACCCTTCTTGTATTTGCAGTAACATTACATAATATTCCGGAAGGAATGGCAACAGGATTAGCATTTGCACTAGCTGCGCAACATCATAATGAACCTGCTTTATTTACATCAGCATTTGCTCTAGCTATTGGAATTGGCATTCAAAACTTTCCCGAAGGTGCAGCTATTGCATTACCACTTAGGCAAGAAGGAATGTCTAGAGGAAGAGCATTTTTATGTGGCAGTTTATCAGGTATTGTAGAGCCGATTTTTGGTATTATGGTTACTTTAGTAGCTTATCAGATTGCTGCCTATATGCCGTGGCTTTTATCTTTTGCGGCAGGAGCTATGTTATATGTAGTTGTTGAGGAATTAATACCAGAGGCACATTTAGGAGAGCATTCACATCAGGGGACTTTAGGGGTTATGGTAGGATTTTTAGTCATGATGATTTTAGATGTAGCACTTGGGTAGGAGATAGGATAATATACTATAAAAAGAAGTGATTTTTGTATAAATTGACCTAGAGCTAATATAAAATAACAACGAATATTGACGAACTCATATTAATGTGATAAGTTACAAGAAATAGATGGCTAGAACGGAGACGATAATGAGCGAATATAATATACCGCTATTTGATGTGATATTAATCCTATATCCTATAGTAATGTTAGTAGTTTTAAAGATATTAGAAAAAGGTTTTAGAATAAAGGCAAATACACATAAAGGTGATATAAATTCTCTTGAAATGATAAAGATTACAGCTGGGCATACTATTTTGATGCTTGTTGTAATTTTTAGCTTTATATTAGTAAATCGTATAGCCTGCAGTTGGTATGTTGCTTTTGGAATTTTTGGAAGCATGCTAGCAGAAAAGATTAATATGGTAAATCGATATTTAAGTTTGTTTGAAGTAGTAACGATTATTGTAATGTTAGTAAGTTGGTTTTCTTATAAAAAGGGAAGTTTAGAACATTTCAGTGTAACAATACATAGTTTAGGCTTAATGAGCACATTAGTCTGCTATAGAAATATTTTAAATACACAAGAAAAGTTAATCACTCATGCAGACGAAATTATTAAATGTGAAGGTGCATATATAGAGGGATTAATAATAGCAAGTATATTTTTAATACATTGTAGTAGGTTACGAGAGAGAGAAAAGTCAATAAATTATAATAGCAATAAAAATAATAGTAATAACTTATAATACAATTGATTACAGATACGAGTTGCATGAAGAAAGGGGTAAACTAAATATATGTTAGGGGAATCAGGAGAGAATTACCTAGAGACAATTTTATTCTTAAAAAAAGAAAAGGGTTTTGTACGTTCAATAGATATTGCTATGAGGACAGGTTTTAGTAAACCAAGTGTAAGTAGAGCAGTAGGTATTTTAAAACAAAATGGTTATATTAGAGTAGAAGATAGTGGTGAAATTATTTTTACAGAACAAGGCGAAAAGAAAGCTATTGCCATTTATGAAAAACATCATATCCTCACACAATTCTTTCAAAAGGTTGCATGCGTAAGTGCTGAGATTGCAGAAGAGGATGCTTGTAAAATTGAACATATTATAAGTAATGAAACTTTTGAAGGTATAAAAAAATATATGGAAATAAATAAATAGAAGGGCAGTATCGCATTGCGATATTGCCCTTTTATTTATGCATGAAATGCATTAAAGAAATTAAAAATGGTATTAAAGTATGGAACCATAATTTCTTGAACTTCACAGTACAGTTCATGTTTAGCATCAGCAACATAAATAAGAGTTGCTTGTGGTGCATTATTTACAAAAGTATTTTGTCCGTTAGGTTTTACAAGAGTATCTTGACCTGATTGGAAAAGGAGAACAGGAATATTAATCTTGTCAGAATTTTCGCTTGCAAGTTCACTTCCTTTTAACGAAGCAGAAAGCCAGTTAAAAGTAGCTCCATTTGTTCTAATCATAGGGTCATTTATTTTTTTATTATAGATATATTTATATCTTGGTTCAGAAGAGGTAGAGGCATTTTCAAAGCTATAAGTTTCTTCAAATGGACCGTGTCCCAAAACATATGATTTTCCGAAACCTGTTAAAGTAGCTGCTTTAGAAATGAATTTTGCAAGTGGAATAGGAATACCACCAGTTTCGATTTCAAGCATTGGTGCAGAAAGTACAGCTGCATCAAAGTATTCAGGATAAGTTTCTAAGAAACGTGCTCCAATACCACCACCCATAGAGTGAGCGTACAAATAGCAAGGTTCATTAGTGATAGTTGGTATAACCACTGTATCCATAAATGCTTTAAAGTCTTCTACATAAGTATTAAAATCTTCAATATGAACTTTAGAAGGGTCATCAACCATACGGTCAGAATAACCATGGCCACGATGTTCTAAAATAGAAACATTATAGCCTTCCATTAAGAAGTAATAAATGACTTCATCGTATTTTTGAGAAGACTCAGTAAAACCGTGTGAAATGGCAATATGACCTTTAGGCTGCTCTAAAAGATATTGTTTATAATATATTTTAGTATTATCTGAGGTAGTAAAGTAATCAGAATGCTCATATTGACTGAGATAAGGCACAACTATTTGCTGCATAGAATCCGCATAATTTGCTTCATCAATATAAAAATCATTTTGGGTAAGAGATAAATCTAAATTTTGTTTTTTTGTTGTCTCTATTGGAACAACAGTTGGTATAAAAAGTTTAACAGCTAAAATAGATAGGATAACTATTAAACTTATCAGTGATCCAATTTTAAAATGGTGTTTTTTCATTATAAAATCCTTTACAAATAAATTTTTATGAGTACTTATAATATCATTTTTTTTTATTAGATAAAAGTGATAAAAAACAAATTTGTATATTATTAAAAAAATATACATCATAAATTTTTTTGCGAATAAAATACTAGAAGTAATTATAAGACTTGCTGATTCTTAAAATCTGCTATATTATGAAATAAAAAGACTGAATAATTTATTATTTTTTGTATTCAGTAATAAAGAAAAGGAGAGATATTATGGGCAAAACAATTATGACAGTTGATGGAAATACTGCTGCTGCTTATGTAGCATATGCTTTTACAGATGTTGCAGCAATTTATCCTATTACACCATCATCTACAATGGCAGAGGTAACTGATGAATGGGCTGCTGCAGGTAAAAAGAATATTTTTGGTCAGACTGTTAATGTAGTGGAAATGCAATCTGAAGCAGGTGCTGCAGGTGCATTCCATGGAAGTCTTCAAGCAGGTGCTTTAACGACTACATTTACAGCATCACAAGGTTTACTTTTAATGATTCCAAATATGTATAAAGTATCAGGAGAACTTCTTCCAGGTGTATTCCATGTAAGTGCAAGAGCGCTTGCTGCACAAGCACTTAATATTTTTGGGGACCATCAAGATGTTATGGCTACTAGACAAACAGGTTGTGCAATGCTTGCAACAGGTTCTGTTCAAGAAGTATTAGATTTAGCACCAGTAGCTCACTTAGCAGCTATTAAAGGCAGAGTACCATTTGTTCACTTCTTTGATGGATTTAGAACTTCTCATGAAATTCAAAAAGTAGAAGCAGTAGATTATGAAGATTTAGCTAAGTTAGTAGATACTAAAGCACTTCAAGAATTTAGAGATCGTGCACTTTCTCCTAACCACCCAGTAACACGTGGTACAGCTCAGAATCCAGATATTTACTTCCAAACAAGAGAGGCTTCTAATAAATTCTATAATGAATTAGTGCCTATCGTAGAAGATTACATAGAAAAAATGAATGCTTTAACAGGCAGAAAATATGGTTTATTTAATTACTATGGCGTGGAAGATGCAGAGCACATCATTGTTGCTATGGGTTCTGTTACAGAAACAATTGAAGAAGTAGTTCAAGCCCTTAATGCAAAAGGTGCTAAATATGGTGTTGTAAAAGTTCACCTTTATAGACCATTCTCTATCAAACATTTATTATCTGTTATTCCAAGTAGCGTAAAACGTATTTGCGTTTTAGACCGTACTAAAGAACCAGGTTCAGCTGGTGAACCACTTTACTTAGATGTATGTAGTGCATTCTATGGAAAAGAAAATGCGCCAATGATTATTGGTGGACGTTATGGCCTTGGTTCAAAAGATACAGTACCAACTCATATTAAAGCAGTATTTGATAACTTAGTAAGCGAAAATCCAGTTAATGGCTTTACAGTAGGTATTGTAGATGATGTTACACATACATCACTTGTACCTAAAGATGAACTTAAAATTGCAGAACCAGGAACAGTACGTTGTAAATTCTGGGGATTAGGTTCAGATGGTACAGTAGGTGCTAATAAACAAGCAATTAAGATTATTGGTAACCATACAGATAAATATGCGCAAGCTTATTTTGCTTACGACTCTAAAAAATCAGGTGGGGTAACTATTTCACATCTTCGTTTTGGTGATACACCTATCCGCTCACCTTATTTAATTGATGAAGCAGATTATATTGCTTGTCATAATCAATCATATGTGAATCAATATGATGTACTTAAAGGTCTTAAGAAAGGTGGTACTTTTGTACTTAACTGTATCTGGGATGAAAAAGAAGTAGAAGCAAACTTACCAGCTCAAATGAAACGCTATATTGCAGATAATGAAATCAACTTCTATACAGTTAATGCAACTAAGATTGCAGCAGAAATTGGATTAGGTAATCGTATTAATATGATTATGCAAGCTGCTTTCTTTAAACTTGCTGCTATTATTGATGAAAAGGATGCTGTTACTTACCTTAAAGAAGCTGTAGTAAAAGCTTATGGTAAAAAAGGTGAAAAAATTATCAATATGAACTATGCAGCAATTGATAAAGGTTTTGAAGCAGCAGTTAAAATCAATGTATCAGATGCTTGGAAGAGTGCAGAAGATGAAGCAGCAGCAGCTGTACAAGAACCAGCATTTATCAGAGATATTTTAAGACCAATGAATGCACAAGAAGGAGATAGATTACCAGTTAGTGCATTTAATGGTATAGAAGATGGTACATTCCCAGCAGGTACAGCAGCTTATGAAAAACGTGGTATTGCAATCAATGTACCTGAGTGGCAAATGGAAAATTGTATTCAATGTAACCAATGTGCATTTATCTGTCCACATGCTACAATCCGTCCAGTTCTTTTAACAGAAGAAGAAAAAGAAGCAGCACCAGTAGGATTTGCAAGCAAAAAAGCAATTGGTAAAGGCCTTGAAACATTTACTTACCGTATGCAAGTGAGTCCACTTGATTGTACAGGATGTGGAAACTGTGTAGATATTTGTCCAGCTAAGAATAAAGCATTAGTAATGAAACCATTAGCTTCTCAAGTTGATGCAGAAGCTCCTAACTGGGATTATGCAGTTAATGAAGTAAGCAGCAAAGATGATTTAAAACTTCCTATGAACGTTAAAAATAGTCAATTTAAAACACCACTTATTGAGTTCTCAGGGGCTTGTGCAGGATGTGGTGAACCAGCTTATATCAAAGTTGTTACTCAATTATTTGGTGATCGTATGATGATTGCTAATGCTACAGGATGTTCTTCTATTTGGGGTGGTTCTGCACCAAGTACACCGTATACTAAGAATAGTAAAGGTAAAGGTCCATCATGGGCAAACTCATTATTTGAAGATAATGCAGAGTATGGTTTAGGTATGTGCATAGGTGTTAAACAAATTAGAAATAAACTTGCTGATATGATGCAACAACTTGTTAATATGGATGTATCAGCAGAAGTGAAAGAGGCACTTAACGCATGGCTTGCAAATAAAGAAGAAGGAGAAGCTTCAAAAGAAGCTAGTGAAAAAGTTATAGAAGCTCTTAATGAGGCACAAGTAACAAGTGAAGAAGCTAAAGCTTTAATTCATGAAATTAAAGAAAAAGAAGATTATCTTGTTAAACGTTCTGTATGGATGCTTGGTGGAGATGGATGGTCTTATGATATCGGTTACGGCGGATTAGACCATGTTATGGCATCTGGTGAAGATGTGAATGTACTTGTTTTCGATACAGAAGTTTACTCTAACACAGGTGGTCAATCTTCTAAATCAACACCAACAGCTGCAATTGCTAAATTTGCTGCTTCAGGTAAGAAAACACGTAAAAAAGACTTAGGTATGATGATGATGAGCTATGGCAATGTTTATGTTGCACAAGTAGCTATGGGTTCAGATAAAAATCAATTTATGAAAGCTATTATGGAAGCAGAAGCTCATAAAGGACCATCTATTATCATTGCTTATGCACCATGTATCAACCATGGTCTTAAAGAAGGTATGGGACGTACTGTTGCTAATGAAGACCAAGCTGTTAAAGCAGGTTACTGGCACTTATATCGTTTCAACCCAGATGTAGAGGAAGGCAAAAATCCATTTACATTAGATTCTAAAGAGCCAACAGCTAGCTTCAGAGATTTTATTATGGGTCAAGTAAGATATGCAGCGCTTGCTAAACAATACCCAGAACAAGCAGAAGAATTATTTACATTAGCAGAAGAAAATGCAAAAGCAAGACTTGAATCTTATAAGAAAATGGCAAATGCATAAAATGATACCTGACTATAAGTTAAGGAGAAATGATGACTTATAGATAGTATCAACAAGTTAAAATAATAAAATAACCTCAGTCCTTAATAAATAAAGGGTTGGGGTTATTTTATTGGTTTAAAAGATAAAGGGATAAGATGCAATAACTATTTTATTTGATATAGACTTTATTTTTAGGGACTAAAGCGTTAAGCTATTCTTATTGAAATGGAAGGAGCAAGAAAATGACTAAGAAACTATATTATAAAGATGCATATATGACAAAATTTACAGGCAAAGTCTTAAGTTGTGAGGAAGGTAAAAAAGGCATAGCAGTCGTTTTAGACCAAACCGCTTTTTATCCAGAAGGCGGTGGACAACCTGCTGATATGGGGATATTAGGAAATGCAAAAGT
>JAFOHG010000092.1 GCA_017421915.1 Cellulosilyticum sp.
CAACTAGTTCCATCTGAGTTCTCCTTAAGTTTATTTTTGCTTATATTTTATATCTTAATGTTTTTCTTCTGCTTGTTTCCTTAGATTTCTTACTTGGTCTATCGATAATCCTGTTTTTAGAGCAATCATATCATCTTCTAGTACATCTAATAATGCACTTGCAACTTCTAATTTTGCTTGCTCTATTCCTTTTTCTATGCCTTGTTCTATTCCTTGCTCTATTCCTTTTTCTACGCCTTCTTGGAATTTTTCTCTATCTCTTTCTAAAAGTGTCATATACTCAGTCACCACCCTTTTATCTTCTTTTACTAAGCTTACTTTCTCATTAATTGCTTTAACTAATGGACTCTTTGATGCAGATGCCACATCATCATTGGAATGTTCGATATAATTTAGAAATTCTAGCATTTCATCATCTACGTCTTGTAGGTTGCCTTGTGTATTTAAAAATACTTTTTTAGTCTCATCACCTAATAAAAGGCTTGTGTCTTCGTTGCATCTATTTTCAAAAGTATATAGATGTCTTCCTTTATCAAATGGATCAAAGGTACAGATAAAGATAACAAAACTTTTCTTAAGCTGCTTATAATCTTCACCTTTTGAAATCATATCCAAATCTATACTACCTTGATAATATCGGCTTCTTTTGGCAAGATTACCGCGCTTTGCCTTTTGCATTTCTACGTTATAAATCGTGCCATTTTCATCATTAACATATATATCTAAACGTACAGCCTTGCTATCTAATAAAATATCAATCACTTTTTGCTGAGTCGGCATTTCAATGTACTTAATCTTAATACCAAGAATTTTTTCTATAACTTGTTTACAAATTTCTTTATCGCTCATTACCTTTGCAAAGAGAAAATCATCATCCAAATTTAATTCTTCTATTATCTTATACATACACTTTCTCCTTCTGAGGTAAAACTTTATTCTATGTATAGTATATCCTAATGATCTTCTCTTTAAAATAGACTCTCTTAAAGTATTATATTCCTTAGCCCCCACCTTTTTATCTTCTTTTGCCAAATTCACTTTCTCATGAATTGCTTTAACTAATAGACTGTTCTGTTGTCTTCTCAGGTAACTCACTTATGAGAGTTGCTCCTAATACAAGCACTGCACCAACTGCCCCCATTATACTCATGTGTTCTTTTAGAAAAAGAGCCGAAAGGATAATGGCTACTATGGGGTCTATGTAACTAAAAAGAGCAATGGTTTGTGCTTTTAAATCCCCCATAGAACCAAAGTATAATGCATAGGCAATCCCTGTATGTATCACACACACAATTATCAGCATAATCATACTGATTGGTGTTAAAGTAATCTCTGATATATTTTCTGTCATTAATGTATAAGGTAAAAGTACAATACTCGCAATACCTAACTGTGTAATGGTTTTATCATAAGCTGAAATGTCTTTGATTTTCTGATTAAGCAGCATAATACTGGCATAAAATAAGGCTGCTCCTAGACCAAAGAGAATCCCTTTTACCTCAGATAAATGACTCATTCCTACCTCTGTAACACCTGATACAAAAATGATACCCACTAGTGCAACGCTTACGCACAGCATCTTTTTCCTAGATAAATGTTCTTTTAATAGAAATGGTGAAACTAAAATCACCATAATAGGTGCCATATAGTAGCAAAGCGTCGCTGTGGCAACAGAGGTATATTGATAGGCTTCAAATAACAAAATCCAATTAAACCCCAAAAAGAAGCCTGATAAGCCTAAAAAGAGTCTATTCTTTTTAATGGCTTGAAAAGAAATTTTCTCTCCTTTTAACAGAACCCATACTAGTAAAAAGAGCATCCCTATACTACCTCTTGCTAACGCAATCACACTGGAGGGCAAAGGGATATACTTTCTAAAGATACCAATCGTCCCAAAGATAAACATGGCTAAAATAAGCATAAGCTTTGCTTTAGCTTGCTTCTGACTTAATCTTTTCATTTTTATGATCTCCCCACTTGATTCACACACTTGATGTAATCATTTTATTTTCCTTTATTATACGCTTATTTGCTAGGCGTTACCACCGTCTCTTTACTAGCATGGCATTTTCATTTATATCTTTAAAATAAAGTGGTAATCTTATTCTCACCATGAATCTCTAGATATCAAATTATAATATTTAAAAGTCTATCCACATTTACTTAAAGCTACGTTCAAACATACTGTGCTGATTCATCAAATCTCTATACTCATTAACACCTAGTCTCTTTAATAAACCTAGTAAAACTTCACTGTGTACTGGATTTTTGATAGCAGACTCATAGGCCACTTCATTTACAACTTCCCTTCCTTCAACGGCAGGAATAATCGCTTTTGGTCCGCCTACACATCCTCCTTTACAACCCATCCCTTCAATAAAACTTGCACGAACTTTTCCTTCTTCTACTTCCTCTAATAATGCTTTGCAATCTTTCATACCATCCACTTGTATAGCTGTAAAAAGCTTTCTCTTTTCTGGTAAAAGCTCATCAACAATATCCCATACTGCTTGTGAAACACCACCTGTTCTGGCATATAGTCTACCACCTGTAGCTGCATAATCTACAGAAGGTAAACCTTTACACTCAGCTGGCTCAATACCTAGTGCCTCAAAGATAATTTTGGTTTCTTCAAAAGTTAATACGTAATCTACATCTCCTTTTAAGTCTGGTTCTTTTGCTTCTGCCTTCTTTGCAATACATGGGCCAACAAAGACTACTTTTACCTCTGGGTTTAGTGCCTTTACCACCCTTGCCATGGCAATCATTGGTGATACAGAAGGTGAAACATCTGGAACCAGTTTATCGTACACTTTTCTAAGGGCAGCTACCCACATTGGACAGCAACAAGAGGTAATCATAAAGTCACCTTTTTTATGCACATGGGCATCAAACTCTAGTGCTTCTTTGATACTTAAAATATCTGCTGCCATAGCAACCTCAAACATATCTGCAAAGCCTACTTTAATAAAGGCTTCTCTAAGCTGGTCTAATGTAACCTCTTTACCAAATTGCCCTGCAATAGCCGGAGCTACAATAGCCACTACTTTTTCATTTTGTTTGAAAAGCTCTAGGACAGGCATAAATTGTGGTGTATCCACATAATTTCCAGAATCACAAGCTTTTACACAGCGTCCACAATTTAAGCATAAATCAGGATCAATCCATTTGTCTTTCCCATCTTCAGATGTAATAATGGCATCAAATGGACAAGTCGTTTGACATTTGCTTTTACCTTCTACTTGTTCACAGTCTGTACCACAATTTCTTACCTTTTGTACAATTTTTGCTCTTACTTGTTGACTAGTAATACCCTTAACGATAGATTGCATATACCCATGGTCATCTGCTTCCATGTCCGCTTCCACGCCACAAAAAATAGCTAGTAATTCCCTAGCTTCTTCTTTGCTTTCAAATTCCTGATTCATTAACCTTTCAAAGGTTTCTTCAAATTTACTCTCATAATAAGCTTTTACTAGTTCTTTATAAATGGATTTGTATTTTTCTTTCATCCTCTACACTCCTCTGCTAATTACTATACTGCTATTATGAGTCAAATCTAAAAATATATGTCTTATTTATAGACCCCATATAAAAAACGGTAGTCTTCATTTTATGAAACTACCGTTTTTTCACCTTTACTTATACTTTTAGCCTTCCATTAAGCTCTTCATATAAGCATAATCTGCCCTTGCTTCTTCTGGTTTAATTTCTTCTCTAAGCACTGTTGTTTCTGGCATATTCACTTTTGTCCAATCTATGACTTTTTTGAAGTTGGCTTCATTAGTCGCAAAGTTTGCTTTTTCTAATTCTCCATCCTCTCCAAGTCTGATGCCTTTCATATGTAGTGCCCAAATTTTATCTCCAAACATTTCAAAGCATTCATCAAGAATTTCATCTTGGTGGTCAATATTATCTTTTGTAAGAAGATTTACTAAATCTAAAATAATTTTTAAGCGCTCTGATGGTACGCGCTCAAGTAATTCTCTAGCTAAAGCTGGTGTATTTAAAGTATGTCTTGCAACGGGTTCAATGGCTACATCAAGACCAATTTCTTCACCTTTTTTAACGATTTGTTTCACAGAGTCTACTAGCCCCTCAAAAGCTTCTCTCCTTTCTTCTGCTGAACCATCTAATGGGAAGTTTGTTGTTTCTGAACCGATACATCTTGCCCCTAAAAATTTAGCCATATCCATGCCTTTTAAGAAACGATTCACATGTTGTTGTCTTACTTCTGGGTCACGGTGACCAAGCTCTACATAGCAACCAAATACAGGAATTTTAATATCGTATTTTTCCATAGCTACTTTAATTTCTTGTAATAAGTTTTCATCTACATCATCTAAGCTATTGATCCCTTCAATTGCTTTTGGAATCGCAAGTTGAATGGCATGGAATCCATCTCCACTAATTTTTGAAAATAAATCTTCTAAAGGTTGCTTTCCATAATCGTGGGCTCTAAGTCCTATGTACATTTTTATTTCCTCCTGCTAACTTTATGTCATACTTTAATAATTTATTTTTTTAATCTATAAGATGATCCCTATACAATATAAAAATCATCCTATAGATTTTTTCTAATTTTCATCTCTATATGAGCTATTTATTATTTTTTAGCCACATAATGGCACTATAAGCATGTACTGCTGCTCCTGTAGGTAAAATATCTTCATTAAACATAACCTTTTGATTATGCATTGGTTCTCCATATAAAGGATTTTCCTGTTTTGTTCCTGCTCCTAACATCACATATAAGCTTGGTACTTCATAAGAATAAGAAGCAAAGTCTTCTGAGCCCATGCCTCCTTGTTTAAATAAAACAACAGCTTGCTCGCCTACTAAATCCTTCATGTAGTTAGTCACTTCATGGGCTAGTTGATCATCATTACTTAATGGTGGCACTGAAGATAATGAGATAAGTTCTGCTTGACCTCTAAACATTTTAGCAGTAGAGGTAACAATCTCATTCATTCTATCAAAGATAAATTCACCTATTTCTTTATCCAAACTTCTAATGGTTCCTTCCATAATAGTCTCTTCTGGTATGATATTGGCAGCATCTCCCCCTACAAATTTACCAATAGTCACAACTGCAGGTTGGGTGGCTGATATTTCTCTTGATATGATTTCTTGTAATGCTAAATAAATATGTGCGGCTATATTAATTGGGTCTACGCCAAGTTCAGGCATCGCACCATGACATCCAGTCCCTTTAACAACTATTCTAAATCGATTACATCCAGCAATACTTGTTCCTAGTCCACATAATATTACATTAGAAGGTGTTCCAGAATGTACATGCATTGCCATAGCTGCATCTACTTTAGGATTTTCAAGTACCCCTGCTTTTAACATCCTTTTAGCCCCTGTAAAACCCTCTTCATCTGATTGAAAGACTAATTTAACGGTTCCTTCTATTTGATCTTGATTTTGTTTAAGTAATCTTGCAGCCCCCAAAAGCATAGCTGTGTGCATATCATGGCCACATGAGTGCATACACCCATTAGTTGATTTAAATTCACATGCGGTTGCTTCTGCCATTGGTAAAGCATCCATATCTGCTCTTAGTAAAAATGTTTTTCCTGGCTTATTTCCTTTAATTATGGCAACAATCCCGCTTTCACATATTTCCTCTGGTTCATATCCAAATTCTCTTAGTTTATCCATGACATATTTTTTGGTTCTAGGCAGTGCTTGGCCAACCTCTGGATGACTATGAATAGTTCTTCTATACCCAATGATATCTTCTTTTATACTTTGAGCTTGCTCCATAAATTGATTCATCTTTTCACCTCATGTATCCCTTATTTTTGTTACCTTCTAGGCTTTTACATAAATATTAGATAGAGATATTAACTGACTCTACATTACATATCATAACCATATTTATTGAAATATACTAATCTAATATCTAATAAAAGCACTACTTGAACTAGTCAAAAGTAGTGCTCTTCTTAAGTGTAATTAAATTCTCTTACTCTATTTACTATTTTAAGTCTCTTGTTTGAATATGGTCCATATCATCGAAGTTAAGGTTTTCACCAACCATCCCCCAAATGAATGTATACGCTTTTGTTCCTACACCACTATGAATTGACCAGCTTGGAGAAATAACAGCTTCTTCGTTTTTCATTACAAGGTGTCTTGTTTCTTGTGGCTCGCCCATCATGTGGAATACCACATCATTGTCTGACATATCAAAGTATAAGTATACTTCCATTCTTCTTTCATGTGTATGAGATGGCATTGTGTTCCATAAACTTCCTGTTTGAAGCTCTGTCATACCCATTGAAAGTTGACAGCTTTTACATACATCTGGATGAATGTATTGGTTCAGTGTACGCACATTTGCTTCTTCTGGCGTTCCTAAGTAACGTTTGTTAGCATCTGCATAACCGATTTTATGTAATGGATATACAGCATGTGCTGGTGCACTATTGATGTAGAATTTAGCTGGATTTTTAGCATCTACGCTTTCAAAAGAAACTTTTTTTGTTTCTTTACCAATGTAAAGACCAGCTTTTGTTTCCATTTCTACTCTAACGCCATCAGCAACAATTACACCAGGGCCACCAATGTTAATGACACCCATTTCTCTTCTTTCCAAGAAGTAGTCTGTACCAAGCTCTTTACTACCTTGAATAGAAATAGCTTGTTCTGTCGGAACAGCAGCACCTACGATAATTCTATCTACGTGACTGTATACAAATTTGATTTCACCTGGAACAAATAAATTTTCAATTAAGAAATTTTCTCTCATTTCTTCTGTGTTCATTCTTTGTGCTTCTTTAGGACTTACACTATATCTTACTTCCATTTTTTAAGCTCCTTCCTTACTTTATGCCTATTTTTTAATTTTATAAAGTAACCCCATCTTTAAAGATTGCCAAATCACGGATACCGTGTTCTTCCGTTTTAGATTGAATTCTACCTGAAGCTAAATCTAAGATGTAGTTATAGAAGTCATTAGATACTTCTTCCATTGTTCTACCTACTAAAAGCTGACCTGCATTAAAGTCAATCCAGTTTTTCTTCTTAGCATAAAGTTCATTGTTACTTGAAATTTTTACAGTTGGTACAGCAGCACCAAATGGTGTTCCACGTCCTGTTGTAAAGAGAACCATATGCGCACCTGAAA
>JAFOHG010000093.1 GCA_017421915.1 Cellulosilyticum sp.
AATCATATGAGGTGTAAAGAAATCACTATTAATGTGCTCTAATACTAACATCCCTGAAATATAATGATCTTCTATTTCTACTAGAGGGACTACGAGTCGTGATTTAGGCCTACTGATATCATTTATTAATGATTCTTTGATTTCATTTTCTTGAAATAAATAAGTCGCTTTAATATGCCATAATGCTTTTGGTAATACAACCCCCTTTAATTCTCTTAATTGATTTTCTTGCTCTGTACTTCTAATAAATAATGTATAATTTTTCAAATCATCTGTTTCTGTTTTATACCATAGATAGCAGTTACTTACCCCCATTACCCCCATTAGCATATCCGTTACTACAGAAATGAGATCTTTAAAAGATGTTATATTAATAGCTGATTTCATCATTTCACCAAGTAACCACAGCATGCCCTTTTGTTCCTCTAATTGTTGTCTTAATTTTTCAATCTCGTCTCCCAGTAATCTCCTATCTTCACTCATACTTCTACCTCGCTTTTTCAATCCCCAAGCTATATTTTAGTAAAAATAATTTATTCTACTTCTTGAATAAGCATTCCCACATAACCAGGTCCGCAATGAACACATGCAACTGGACTAATCCATGTATCGCCTTCTATTTGTACATCTGGATAAAGTGCCTGTATTTCCTTGATGATTTCATCTTTAATCTCTACGCCATCTGCATGTGAAAAATAAATTTTATAAGATTTTCCTGTAGATAAAACCTTGTGTGCTTCTTCTGCAATATATCGAATAGCCTTTGCCCTTCCTCTTACTTTAGCAATTGTTTCGTATTTTCCATCATCACCAATTGTAATAACTGGTTTTAGATTTAATAACTTTCCAACTGCAGCAGAAACATGGCCTATTCTTCCACCATGCAAAAGATACTTTAGTGTATCTACAATAAAGAAGGTATGTTGCTTATTTCTTATGTCTTCTAACTTTTTAATAATTTCTTCTACGCTATATCCTTCATCTGCTAGATCCGCTGCCCTTTTCGCAAGATATCCCTCTGGCGCAGATATAGTACGAGAATCAAATACGACTGTTTTTAGATTAGGAAATTCATCTTTTATCATATTAACTGCATTAAAGCATCCTGAAAGTCCTGAAGATAGTGGAATAACAATAGCTGCCTCATATCCTTCTTGTTGTATCTCTGTAAACACCTGATGTATCTCTTCTAGAGAAGGTAATGAAGTGGATGGAATTTCTTTATCTAAGTGATCCAACACTTGCTTTGAATGAATCTCTAGTTGGTCTTTATAAGTGTGCTCATTATAGACAATTTGATAGTGGAGCATTTTAATGTTATACTGCTCAATTTCAGACAAGCTTAGGTCTGATGCTGTATCTGTTATAATTGCAATTTTTCTCATGTCACATCTCCCTTTCCTATACATCAATTTACATTAATTCTCTTATAAAAGCAAATTATCTATAGAATATTTAACTGCAACATTTTTTATACGTTCATATGGCTAGCAATCCTAACTGTCTCCATAGCATCCTTTGCATAAAAATCTGCACCTACATATTCAGCCAACTCCTCAGTTAATACCGCTCCACCTACAATAACTTTAACTTCTGGTGTCTCTTTTCTAAGTAATTCAATAGTATCTTTCATACTACTTACTGTTGTAGTCATTAGGGCACTAAGACCTACAATTTTAACATTCCACTTTCTTACAGCTTCTAATACTGCTTCTTTAGGTACATCTTTTCCTAAATCAATGACATCAAAATTATAATTCTCCATAATGACTTTTACAATATTTTTTCCAATATCATGAATATCTCCAAAGACAGTTGCTAAAATAACCTTTGTTTTTTCTACCTGGTCTTCACTCTTTTCTGTTGTTATCTTAGTCCTAAGCACATCAAAAGCTGACTTAGCTCCTTCTGCTGACTTAATGAGTTGTGGTAAGAAGATGATTTGATTTTCATAAAGTTTGCCAACTTCATTAAGTGCTGGTACAATGTGCTTTTCAATAATTTCTAAAGGCTCTACGCTTTCTAAAAGTCTTAATGTTGCTTCCTTTGCTTCTTCTTTTAAACCTTTCATAATAGCTGTTTGTACATCTATTTCTTTGGTATCATTTCCAGCTATTGTTGTAGAAGGACTTGCGACATTTCCATATTGCTCAATATATTCTTTAGAGTCCTCGTCTAACCCCATTAAAACTCTATAAGATGCCACAGCCTCCATCATCCCTTGATCGCCAGGATTCATAATCGGTGCATCTAGTCCTTGCATCATTGCCATAGCTAACATATTACGATTGATAACTGGCCTTTGTGGTAATCCGAAAGAAACATTACTTACACCAAGAACTGTTTTTACTTCAAGTTTTTCTTTAACCAAACGTACAGCTTTAAGTGTTTCTTTAACCAGTGTTTGCTGAGCAGATGCTGTTACCACTAAGCAATCAATAAAGATATCTTCTTTAGGTATACCCATTTCTAAAGCTTTTTTTACAATCTTTTCAGCAATTTCTAATCTTTCTTCTGCTGTTTCTGGAATCCCTCTTTCATCTAATGCTAATCCTAAAATAGCTGCTCCATATTTTTTTGCAATTGGTAAGATGCTTTCCAGACTTTCTTTCTTACCATTCACAGAGTTTATAAGTGGCTTTCCATTATAAATTCTCACAGCTTGTTCTAATGCCTCTACATTAGATGAATCAATTTGAAGTGGTAAGTTGATGGCAGATTGTACTTCCATGACTGCTTTTTTAAGAAGACTCACTTCATCCATATCCGGCATGCCCATATTAATATCTAAAATGTGTGCCCCTTGGTCTACTTGTTGTAAAGCTTCTCTTACAACAAAATCCATATCCTCTAATCGTAATGCTGCTTGAAGTGCTTTCTTACCTGTTGGATTAAGACGTTCCCCTATAACACGTATGTCATCAAAATAAACGGCTTTAGCAGCACTACAAATACCTGATATTTTAGGATTTTTAGGTCTTTCTAAAGGAATATCTTTTGTTTTATCCACAGTCGCTTTAATAAAATCAGGATTTGTTCCACAACATCCACCTAAAATACTCACACCTAAGTGGGCAAATTCTATCATTAAATCCGCAAATTCTTCTGGTGTAATATCATAATAAACGCTTTCACCTTCCATAATTGGAAGTCCTGCATTAGGTTGAAGCATCATTGGAATATGTGCTATTTTAGCTAATTTACGTACAATAGGCTCAAGTTGCTTTGGTCCTAGGGAACAGTTTATTCCAAGTGCATTAACACCTAATCCCTCTAACATAAGTACCATACTTTCTAAACTTGTCCCAAAGAATGTACGTCCATTTTCTTCAAAGCTCATTGTACATAAAATAGGCAAATTGGTATTTTCTTTTGCTGCTAGTACTGCTGCTTTTAATTCGTATAAGTCTGTAAACGTTTCAATTAAAATAACATCAGCACCTGCTTTTTCCCCTGCTACCATTTGCTCTTTAAAGACTTCATAAGCTTCTTCAAAGCTTACATCCCCAATAGGTTTTAAAACCTTTCCTGTAGAGCCTACATCTAAAGCAATATATGTATCTTCATAATCTACTTTTGCTCTTTTGGCAATTTCTATTGCTCTTGTAATAATTTCTTCTACTGTATAATCTGTTTTATTAATTTTATAGCGATTAGCCCCAAAGGTGTTTGTTGAAATAATCTGTGCCCCTGCTTCTAAATATTCCTTATGAATGCCTTCTATAATCTCTGGATGTGTCATATTATAAAGCTCTGGAATTTCCCCTAATTTTAATCCTCTATTTTGTAACATGGTCCCCATAGCCCCATCAAAATAAAGTCTTTCTTTTCCTATTTTATTACAAACCACATCTTTCACCTCTTCTTCGGTATATACAAGTTTTCACCAGATTACAATGACCACATGATTTTTGCCTGTTTTCTTTTTGATTAGAAAGCCCAATAAGTGCTGTTATAGATTTAGTTGGTAAAAGTATATGTGTCTTAGTTAAAGTAAGCCCTATTCTTTTTTGAGCCATCAGCATATCCAAGATTTCTTCTGAAAACTCTAAAGGCACATCACCATAACCTGGGCTAAATCTCATTGTGAGATATTGGCCTGCCTCTAAACGATTCATTATTTCTATTTCAGCTTGGTCACATACATCATCAATTAAAACAGAAGCACAAGCATCTATGATCATAGCTTGTAACATATCTATTTTTTGTAAGTTGGCAATCTTTCTATCTACTTCTATCCCTAAAGTAGCTGCCATTATAAAGCATGACTTGCTATTCTTTAATAGTTTTACTAGGTCACGGCTTTGAAGCCCATTAGGCATTCCTTGCAGGATTACTTTATCCCCTTCTAGTGCTACTTTAATCTTTTGATAGGCGATTTTCGGAGTTGCTACTTGATGTAAAACTTTAAAACTTTCTTCTACTTTTTCTTTAATCTGCTCATCAGCCTTATCTTTAGGTATACCTATATACCTTAGGACATCATTCATCATATTTTCTGTAATCATCAGTTACTTAGCTTCCTTAATATACATTTTCTAATGAAACCTAAGAATTTCTTGAAATTTATTAGACCTTCTTAAAAATTCTTAGATTTAATTACTCTACTTTTTTACTACATCCTATTTTTCAATAACAGATACAAAAGGATTGCCCTTAATATAAAATCTCCATAACTTATCCTGATATTCTTCGGCATAAGGAATATTAATTCGCTTTGCTTCTACAATCTCAAAGCCTTCATCTATCTCCCCTTCTTCTATCCAAAGCCTTTTCCCATCTACCACTGATTTGGCATTTAAACTTTTATCAATATTAAGTGCTTTGCATACTTTACCTGGCCCATTAGTTAAATCTACGATTTTCTTAGACTTAATAGGTCGATTTGCTTTTGCATAAGCCAAAGATTTTTCATCTAATGGTTCAACAGCTCTAATGAGAACCCCTTGTGGTACTCCTACTTCATTTGCAGCAACATTAAGGCAATGATACATCCCATAAATGAGATAAATATAAATGGTTCCACCTATTTCATATAAAGGTGCTGTACGCTCTGTCTTTTTATTTCCAAAAACATGAGCGCCTTTGTCCTCTATCCCCATATAAGCTTCTGTCTCTACTATTTTAAAATAGTAAGCCTGCCCACCTTCTTCTCTGACCATAATTTTACCTAATAGTTTTTTTGCTACTGTCACACCATCATCTACATAAAATGTTCGGTCGATTGTCTTCATTTGTATGCTCCTTTATTTAATGTTTCCCACTAAATCGTCTATTAATTTGTTCTATATATGCATCTTGTAAAATTGCATTGATCTCAGCACCTAATAAAAGTAAAGTACAGCTTCCATATAGCCAAATAAGTAGTATAAATACACTTCCTATACTACCATAAAGTTGATTGTATTTACTATAATTATCTACGTAAATCGAAAATACTAAAGAAAATAAATACCAACCTATTGATGTAAAAACAACCCCTGGCCAAACATTCTTACTTTTTAAATATTTTCTTGGAATAATTCTATAAAACAAATACACAACTGTTACCAATGCAATAAACGGCATAATCAATCTCACTAGATTCCAAATTGGCATAAAGATGCCTTTATTCATTCCCAATAAAGTAAAAACATAATTACCTAATCTATTACCAAATACAAGTCCTACCATTAGCAAAATAAGGACAACGGCTAACAAAACCGTATAACCTATTGCAACTAATCTAGCCCAAAAAAATGGTCTTATATAATTAGAGCTATATGCTATATGTATCCCCTGTATTAAGGCGTTAACAGCCGTTCCTGCTGACCAAAGTGTTACAAGCCCCCCTACAGATAACAATGTTGTACTACGGTGCATAATAAATTGGCTAATTGTTTCTTCTACAACGGGCATAAGTGTCTTTGGAATAGCATCTGCTATATATTCCATAAAAATACCTGTTGGCAACTTTGTATACGTTAATAAACTAATGATAAAAATAATAAATGGGAAAAATGCTAGTACCCAATAATATGCCATATAAGCACTTGTTGTTGATAAACTATGTGATTTATATCTTTTCACTAATTGTGTAATCAACCATTTTGCTTTTAAATAAGCATTCATTTTAACCTCCATTACTGTCTTACTACATTCTAATATATGCTATAAACTTTTTATTAATCTCTATCTATATATAATTTTTATGTCGCCCCAACAAAAAAAGGATAATCTACTATAGAATATTCTCTATACTAGATTATCCTCTTACCATTCACATTTTATCCTTGCTTATTATAAATAAATGATTGTTTAGATGCTTATTTATATAATCACTTATTTTTAATCACTTATTTTAAGTAATGACTTATTCTAAATCATCGCTTATTTTTTATTAGAACCTTTTTGTGCTTTATCAGCCATTTTAGCAAAAAAGCCTTTTTTCTTAGTTTCTGGTAATTTTCCTGAAAGTACATTTACAATTAAAATACCTGCAAGTTCAACTTTAACTTGTTTTTTAGTTGGAAGACTATCATAGATTCTTTGGTCACATAATAAAGTCTGAATTTGAGGACCAATCTTAGCAATAACAACTGGCATCTTACGTTTTTTGTACATCCAAGGTAATTGGTCTTTCATTTGTTTAGGTAATTTAAGATTTGTTAAATGATCTTTCTTCTTATCAATAACAAATAGAGTTACTGCTTGTTTATTGTCTGAAATTAATTGTTGTTGTTCATCATATTTTGTTTGTAGTTTTCTTCCCCAAAAATATAGGCCCACTAATATAACTGCTATTACAGCGATGACAATCCAAAAAATTGTCCAAAAACTCATCTTCTGTACCTCCTTGGTTATACATGCATTGTCTTGGTGTACATCTCTACAATACATCGACATAAATTTAAGAGACTTTTTAACAAAGTCAAGCTATCCTAAGTATATCATAGGATAGCCTATAAAACAATGTTGTTATTTTCTTAATCCTGATAATATTGTATGAATAAACCACGAAGAATCAGGATGCGTCATTATACACCAATATGAATATCTCCGTCTTTCTTTCTAATAGTCACTTTTACTTCTTTATCATCTATATATCTAATAAGATTACCAAACATAACTTTTACACCAGGATAGATTGCACCTGAACATTTAATGAGTCCTTCTTGAACATTTTCTAGCCT
>JAFOHG010000094.1 GCA_017421915.1 Cellulosilyticum sp.
AATGTCAGCTAGTAACACACCAACTTCAGATAACCAAACAAACTCTAATAATCAGTTTAGTAGTAATGTGAATAATAATAATCAAGCAGCAACTAATGAGGGAATAGGAACGGATGAGTTTACGAAGCAACCTATATTATCAGATGAATTTGAGGAATTTACTAATGTTGAAAATATAGAGGATGATGATTCAGAACTTAAAAAGATTGCAGAAAAACTACAAGAAGTAGAAAAGGCACCAAGTATTCAAAAAGAAGTTAATTCAGGAGTATCCTATGGCACAAGTATTGCTTCTCCTTCATCAGTTGTAAGAGAGGATGACATGAGCGAAGATACTCAAGGCTATAAAAATGAAGAGGTAGATGTTTTAGAAAAGACATCTAAAGAGCTACAACAAATTATAGCTAGATTACAAGAAGATGCAGATATTAAGAAGAAAATTTTAGAGATTGAAAAACAAATTGCAAGTATTAGTCAAGAGGAGCAAGAGACCGAGCAAAATCAAGAAATGAGAAGCTATAACAAAGCTAATATAGAAAAGACTTTAGAAGCGCGATATGTTTCTAAGCAGATAAAAGATGATACTAGAGACAATACAATAGACGATTTGGAGCAAAATGAAGTAGCATCAGAAATGATACAGGTAGATGACATAAAAGGAATAGATACATGCCCTAGAAATGCACTCGCCTTTATAAAAGCATTTTTAGAGAAAGCTATGCCACAAAAATCACAGTCAAATGATGATGTACAAAAAGACGTTATAAGTAGTCATGAATCTATTCAAGAAGAGATTGATTATATTAGTGAGATTGATAGGAAAATCAAAGAGATTGAAGAAAGAAGAAAACAAGATAAAACAATGAATTAATAGGTTTAATTTTTGTAGTAATAAGAAATCATAGTATATAAGCATATAGTATGTGAAATACTAAGATTACAATATGATTTTACCAATAAAGAAACAAATTAATTTGTGGCTCTTAATGATTAGAGGCGGCTTTTAATCATTAAGAGCCTATATGAAAATAGGTGAAGGAGAATTATGACAATAAAATCAAGTGAAAAACTGGTGGCAAGCAGTTTACTTGATTAGGCAAAGGAAGAGAGAACGTTTCGTAACTTCCTTTGTAAACTTAGTATATGCAATTAGGACAAGATTATAGTGTAAAAAAATTAGCAAACGACTTAAAGACAATTATATAAAGCGGTTGTCTTTTTTAGGTAATAGTATAAGAATGTAATATGTATAAAAATAAAATTATAAATTTTCAGAAAAAATGTTGCAAAATTTAATAAAAGGGTATATATTAATTTTAACTTAATAAGATGTTTTAAACCTGTGAGGGAGAGATAAAACTAATAACGCGCTTCCAGAGAGCTAGGGATGGTGAAATCCTAGTAGTAAACGAGTTAGACAAATGGACTCCTGAGGGCATAATGAAAAAAGGAAGAGCATAGCTTAGTACTTCTAGTATTTTATGACGATACGTCTCCGTTACGGACGAGGAATGTGATGGCATTCTGCGTAAAGTGCATATGAGGAACTTGAAATAAAGTTTTATCATATGAATCAAGGTGGTACCGTGGGCAAGTATAATGAGACGCTCACCCTTGACTAAATATAGTCGGGGGTGAGCGTTTTTTGATGCATGCAATTAGCCAAGATTAAGATAGATCAAATTAGGATGGTATAGGGGAAATAAAAACAAGAGGGGGAGGAATGTAGAATGTTTAAGCCAAGTTTAGAGAAAGCTCAAGAGTTAGCAAAAGAATATAATAAGATTCCTATTAGTATTGAAATGTACATGGATTTTCAAACACCTATTGCAGTGTTAAGTCGAATTAAAGATGAATATGACCGTTACTTTTTATTAGAAAGTCTTGAAGGTGGCGAAAAGTTAGCACGTTACACATTTATAGGTGCTAATCCATCAGGCAGTTTCTATGCAAAAGATGAAAAATGCTTTTTTACAACAAGGGAGATTGTTAAAAGATTAGAGGGAGATCCACTAGAGGCTCTAAAAAAGTTAATGGCAAGTTATAAAGCACCTAAGTTAAAAGAGTTACCACCATTTACAGGCGGAGCTGTAGGTTATTTTGGCTATGATATGGTGAGATATACA
>JAFOHG010000095.1 GCA_017421915.1 Cellulosilyticum sp.
CCATGAAACAATATATAGAGCAGCAAGTAGATGTGAGTGTTTTAAGTTTAAATATCACCTTTAAAGATGAGAATATTGAGAAAGTAGACATGGTAGTAGGTAAAAAAGGAGCACCTATAAAGATAGGGGAAATACATATAGGTGATAAAAGTGATACAGTAGATGGAGCGGAAGAAGAATTAAAAAATAAAATAAAAACTTGTCTTAATGACTTCTATAATGTACAAGTCCGTAATATATATATTACAGTACAAAAGAATTAAAGGGGGGAAACATGTGGGAGATGGAAAGATGAAATGGGCAAAGGATGACAAAAATAAGAAATATGTGGTTTTAATTGTAGGTATTATTTTAGTAGCAATTTGTGTAACATTTTTACCGCATGGTAACAGTAAGCAAACAAAACCTATTACAACTACTATTAAACAAGTAGCAACTAAAGAAGAGGAAAGTTATGAAACAGCGATTGAAAAAAGACTGACAAGTATGCTAGCTAAAATGCAGGGAGTTGGATCAGTAAGTGTTATGGTGACGGTTCATGCTAATGAGGAAAAAGTTTTGGCTGAAGACACAACCGCTAATACACAAAGAACCGAAGAAAAAGATCAAGCAGGCGGAACAAGAACAACAGATATAATGCAACAGACAAATGATGTGGTTTTACAAAATGGCAATACACCTTATATTGTTAAAGAATATGCACCAGAAATTAGAGGTGTATTCATATTAGCAGAAGGGGCAGATGATAGTGCAGTAAAAAATCAAATCACTGAGGCTGTTTCAAAGTTGCTAGATGTTCCAGTACATAAAATTTCTGTAGAGAAGAAAAAGAACTAGGAGGGAAAGTATGTTTAATTTAAAAAGAAATCAGGTCATTATTACAGTATTAGTATTTATGATTGCAATTGCAGCGTATCTTAATACGCAGGAAATGCCAGATAGTTTTCAAGCAGACTATGTTGCAGATAATCAAATAACAGAACAAGAGGAAGTAGATTTCTTTGAAGGTTATGATGAACAAGTTGCAGCTGTGGATCCAGTAGCAGATACACAAAATGTGGAGGATACAGATACAGAAGTTACAGCACAAGAGCCTTCAGATTCTACAAAACTTAGTTTAAAGGATGCAAATAGTACTGAAAGTATTAGTGCAACCATTACAAAGAAAGCAGAAGAAGGACTAGAACAAAAAGATGTAGCAGTAAGTAAAAATCTTGAAGAAGGTTATTTTTCAGAAGAAAAACTTTTAAGAGAACAAAGTAGAGCAGAGCAAGTAGAACAGCTTACAGAGTATGTTGCTAATGAAAATCTTGACCAAGATGCAAAATCTAAAGCAGCAGCTAATCTTATTGAAATTCAAGAAAGAATTGAAAAAGAAAATAGTGCAGAAGCGCTATTAAAAGCAAAAGGTTTTAGTGAAGTTTACGTACGTATTGACGATGATACAGTAGATGTAGTAGTGAATAAAGCAGAGCTTACAGATTCTGAAATTGCTCAAATTGAAGAAATTGTAAATCGCAAAACTGGCTATAGTGTAGGTAAAATCAATATCACACCACTTAATGGTGTAGCAAATAATTAATAGGCTATATATAAAAAGGGCGTATCACGAAACTAAATCATTTTGTGATATGCCCTATTTTGTATATTTGATTTTTAGCAGGGTGTTATATTTCCTTAGAAATGGGGATACTTAAAATAACCTAAAGACTTATAATGCTACAATTTCCTAAAAATGGTTACTGTAGCTAAAAAAAATTGCAAGGCTTGTAGTTTTTGTATATAATAAGACCATAAGTATAGATGATAACCTATAGGAGGTATAGATATGGACGAGCAAAATGTGATTGGCCTAGAAATAACTGAAGAAGTAGATCAAGTACAAATTGCAGATGATGTTATTGCTGTAGTAGCTGAGATTGCAGCATTAGAAGTAGAAGGTATTATTGGTACTGCAGCAGAAAAAGGTGACTTTAGACAAGCACTTAGTGGGAAAAAAAGACCAAAGGGTGTAAAAGTTGAAGTGGGTGAAGGTGAAGTATTTATTGACCTTGGTGTTATCGTAAAATATGGCGCTAAAGTTCAAAAGATTTGCCGTGAAGCACAAGAAAAAGTGAAAAACTCAGTAGAGACAATGACAGGACTTAATGTTATTTCAGTTAACATGCATGTTGTTGGTGTACATTTTGATAAAGAACAAGAAGCCTAATAGATAGGAAAAGCTAACTTCCCGCAAGCATTAGGAGGTTAGCTTTGTTTTTAAGGAGGATATAATGACTAGACGTAACGCAAGAGAATTTGTAATGCAAATGTTATATGAAGGAAATTTCCATGAGGAAGCTGAAAGAGAACGTATTATTTATGATAGAATAAATGACATGGAACAAGAAGAAAAGAAAGCTAATAGAGCGGTTATTCAATTTATGGAATCACTTTATTTTGGTGTTTTTGAACATTTACAAGAAATTGATGAAATAATTGAAAAATATGCGGCAAATTGGTCATTTAGCCGTATTGCAAAAGTAGATTTAAGTATTCTACGTCTTGCAATATATGAACTTAAGTACACAGACGTACCACAAAAAGTTGCGGTTAATGAAGCTGTTGAAATTGCTAAAACATATAGTACTGAAAAATCTCCTAAGTTTATTAATGGTATATTAGGTAGTGTGATTAAAGAAATAGAGGCTTAATCATGAAAAGAAAAATTGTATCAGTATGGGAAGTTAATCAATATGTCAGCCGATTAATTGAAGAGGATTATACATTAAGTGATCTTTGGATACAAGGTGAGGTATCTAACTGTAAGTATCACCATTCTGGTCATGTTTATTTTACGATAAAAGATGCACGAGCAAGTATTCAGGCAGTTATGTTTGAAAGAGATGCTAGGCGTCTTTCTTTTCGTTTAGAAGAAGGCATGAAGATTTATGCTAGAGTACGTATAACGATTTATGAAAAAACAGGTGCTTATCAGGCTTATGTATTTGATATAGAAAAGCAGGGTAAAGGGCTTTTATATGAACGATTTGAGCGTTTAAAAGCTAAGTTACAAACAGAAGGACTGTTTGATGAAGCGTTGAAACAGCCACTTCCAGTTTTTCCTAAGCATGTAGGAATTATTACTTCACAGACAGGTGCAGCAGTTAAAGATATTATTCAAGTAGCAAAACGTAGAAATCCTAGCATTCCCCTGACAATTTATCCAACTCATGTTCAAGGTGAATATGCTGTAGCTGAAATTGTAGAGGCACTACGAATTGCTAATGAAGAGAAACGTGTAGATGTTATTATTTTAGGACGTGGTGGAGGCTCTATAGAGGATTTATGGGCATTCAATGAAGAAGAAGTAGCTAGAGCTATAGCTGCTTCTTCTATTCCAATTGTATCAGCAGTCGGACATGAGATTGATTTTACTATTTCAGATTTTGTAAGTGATAAAAGGGCAGCAACTCCTTCGGCAGCAGCAGAACTTGTTATTCCATCTCAAAAAGAGTTAATGGAGATAATTTCAAACTACAAAAGAAGTCTTAGTATGAGAATGGAGGCAAAAACAGGTGCAGCAAAACGTCAGTTAGAGTATCTTATTTCTAGACCTGTATTTGCAAAGAAAGATCTTTTTTATAAATCAAAGATGCAGGAAATAGATGATTATAATCAGAAGCTTGGATATGCTTATGAAAAGCTTTTAAATGCACATCAAAAACGCTATGAAATAGCAGTGCATAATTTAGAAAGACTGTCTCCACTTAACACGCTAAAACGGGGGTATAGTTTAGTAAGTCATGAGGAGCGACTGATTAAATCAAAAAACCAAGTAAAAACAGGTGATGTAGTAGAAATTACTGTAACCGATGGTTGTTTTAAAGCAAAAGTATGTGAGAAGGAGTAAGAAAATGCCAAGAAAATCAGAAAAGAATTTTGAAAAAGCGATTACAGAGCTTGAGGCAAGTATTAAAAGACTAGAAGATGGCGATGTGACATTAGAAGAAAGCATTGCAGAATATAAGAAGGGTATGGATCTTGCTGCATATTGTATGGAAGTTCTAAAAAAAGCAGAACAGGAAATATATGTGTATGAATCTTCTCATTATAAAAAATTTGAGGAGGAGGAAAAGTAATGACATTAGATCTAAGTGAGTATATTACTCAGGTTAATGTAGCACTTAATGAATATTTACCTAAAAGAGCAGGATATTTTAAAACTATTTATGATGCAATGCACTATAGTTTAGAGGCTGGTGGAAAACGTATTAGACCGATTTTAATGCAGCTTTGTTATGAAGTGGTGGGTGGAAAAGAATCAATTGATGCTTATTTATGCGGAATTGAAATGATTCATACCTATTCACTTATTCATGATGATTTACCAGCTATGGATAACGATGATTATCGCAGGGGGAAGTTAACGAATCACAAAGTATTTGGCGAAGCAGTTGCTATTTTAGCAGGAGATGGATTATTAACAGAAGCATTTCATATCATGTTAGGAGATGCACTCGCTCATGGAGGAATAGAACGCTTACATGCAGCCTATCTTTTAAGTGAAGCAAGTGGTGTTGAAGGTATGATTGGCGGCCAGGTTTTAGATATGGAGAGTGAAAATAAAGAGATTGATCTAGAAACATTAAATATGATTCATCTTAATAAAACAGGGGCACTCATTGCAGCAGCAACTAAAATGGGAGCTATTTTGGGTGGGGGTTCTGCAAGAGAAATCAGTCTTCTTGAAGCATATGGAAAATACATAGGCAAAGTATTTCAGATAGTAGATGATATCTTAGATGCAACTTCTACTATGGAGGAGTTAGGAAAGCCTATTGGAAGTGATGTAGAAAATCACAAAAACACGTATTTGAGATTTTATAGTATAGAAGAATGTTATCAAATAGCAGAAGATCTGACTCAAAAAGCAGTTGCCTTATTAAATCAAATAGATGGAGATACAAAAATTCTAGAGCAGATAGCAATGGAGCTAATCAAGAGAAGAAATTGAGGGTGGATGAATGAATGCTTTAGCTGAGCTTTTTAATAATAAGATTTTATGGGTAGCGGTATTAAGTTGGTTTATTGCACAATTTCTAAAGATTATTGTAACATTATTACAAGAACATCGATTAGATATTACAAAGCTTTGGGCTTCAGGAGGCATGCCAAGTTCACATAGTTCATTTGTAATGGCACTTTCTGGAAGTGTCGGTCAGCTATATGGATTTGATAGTGTCTATTTTGCAATTTCCATGGTGTTTAGTTTTATTGTCATGTATGATGCGGCTAATGTTAGATTAGAAGCAGGGAGACAAGCGGCCATGATTAATCAAATTATTGAAGTACTAGAAAACAAAGAATTAAATCCTGAACAGCGTTTAAAGGAAATTTTAGGACATACACCGATACAAGTATTAGCCGGAGGCATTTTAGGTATAATTGTTTCTATAGTATGTTTCATGTAATAAATATTTCTTATAACTCATAGCTTAAAAGTAAAAAATTAAAATAAGAGAAGTTAAAGTGGATTTCAGAAAAGATTTAAATAGATGAAGAAATTCACTTTGCTTTAATTATAGAACAGAAATTTACAAGATTAGATTTATTGAAATAAAAAAATTTCATTGATATAATATGAATATACAACTTATGACATACTTTTCAAAAGTAAGATGCGGTATTCTAGTCAATCTACGATATTCTGAAGACGGGCCTAAAAATCCGTTTAAGGGCATATCGATGAAGTTCCTGGTGTTGGCTTGTGACGCCCCGTTATGGGCTGAGACTGGGAGTTAAGGTTTGTGGGCGATCCATAAGGGCATATGGGCGTAGACCCACTTACCGTGGAGACCTATTCTTGTGCATTGGGCGATGGCACTATGTATGACTTAGGATTAAACCTACCATGCGGTGATTAGCTGTGGGTAGAGTAGCCTTCCTTGAGTGATGAAAGGGGGACACTTATTTACCAGTACTATTCTTGGCCGAGGATAGTAACTGGATTGTGAGTAGAAACCTGATTCGCAAAAGAGGATAGGAATATAGCAGATTGTTAAAGGAAAACTTCTAGACCGTTCTAATTGAGATAGTATTTGGATTACAGTGTGGCTTTAAGGTGATCTGGCTTCCTGACAAAACAAGTTGGGAAAGTTCCTTTAAAGGGAAACCGCTTCCTTGGTGACAAGCAAGCAGGAGCTTGGGAAAACCTGCTAGACTATATACCACAAAATTTACAAGTATTATTGTCTTACTTTTGAAAAGTATGTGATGAGTTGAATATAGAAGGAGCTTAAAAATGGCAAAAAAAATTAAATTTAGACGTGTAAAAGTAAAAGAGCAAAGTATAAAGATGCTCGTTTTGATTACAGGTATGACCTTTCTTATTGCCATGCTTTTTAGCTATATATTTGAAGTACTGTTAGCAGATGTACCTCTTGTGATAGCATTTTTTCTACTCATTAGTATTATTATTATTGGAATTATTTGTGATGGAATTGGAAATGCCGTTGTTGCTGTAGATGAAGTTACTTTTCATGCAATGGCAGCCTCTAAAGTTAAAGGAGCTAAAGAGAGTATTGTACTTATTCGGAATGCCCCTATGGTAGCTAATTTATTTAATGATGTTATCGGGGATATTTGTGGTATTATTTCGGGAAGTACAGCTACTGCAATTGTACTTTCTATAGAAACTGGATTTGGTATACAGTCTGTTTTATTATCAATTGCCATGAGTGGATTTGTTGCCGCATTAACTGTAGGAGGTAAAGCAATAGGAAAGAGCTTTGCTATTGCTAGAGCACGGTATATTGTGTATTATGTAGGTATCATTATGTATTATGTAAAAAAAATAATAAAAAGTAATAGAAAATAGTGAATGGCAATCTAAAAAGGTTGTCATTTTTTTAAGTAATCTATTGGTAAGCAATCTACTTGATTAAGCATTACAGGGCTAAAATAAAGCATGAGCGTTTAATGAGTAGTGTAATATAAAGGAGATTAAAATGAGATGTTAGAATTATTAAAAACAATTCATAGTCCTGAGGATGTAAAAAAATTAAGTATAGAAGAGTTAGACCTTTTAGCTAAAGATGTCCGTACTTTTTTAATTAAGTCGTTATCACAAACAGGAGGGCACTTAGCTTCTAATTTAGGCGTAGTGGAATTAACGATTGCGCTCCATTATGTTTTTAATTCTCCAGAAGATAAATTGATTTGGGATGTTGGGCATCAATCATATGTTCATAAGATTTTAACAGGACGTAGAGGTGGGTTTAAATACTTGCGTCAATTAGATGGAATGAGTGGATTTCCAAAACGCAAAGAAAGTGAACATGATGCTTTTGAAACAGGACATAGTTCAACATCTATTTCAGCAGCATTAGGAATGGCTAAAGCAAGAGATTTAAAAGGAGAAAATCATCAAGTTATTGCAGTGATTGGAGATGGTGCATTAACTGGTGGAATGGCTTTTGAAGCACTTAACAATGCAGGACGTGGTAATACACATTTAATTGTTATTTTAAATGATAATGAAATGTCTATTTCTAAAAATGTTGGTGGATTAGGGAGATACTTAAATAAATTACGTTCTAGTAAAGACTATCTTAAAGTTAAAGAAGATGTAGAGGATGTACTCCATAAAGTGCCTTTTGTGGGGGAACAGATGGTACGCACAATTAAAAAGACAAAAGAAAGTGTAAAGAGCTTTGTTATTGAAAATACATTATTTGAACAACTTGGTTTTACTTATTTAGGACCTGTAGATGGCCATGATACAGTAGAGCTTATTGAGATTTTGAAAAATGCAAAAGAAATGAAAGGTCCTGTTCTTATTCACGTTAAGAGTAAGAAAGGAAAAGGCTATTTACTAGCTGAGGAGAAACCATCAGCATTTCATGGGGTATCTCCTTTCTGTATTAGCACAGGGCAAAATAAATCTAAGTCAACAGATATAACATTTTCACAAGCATTTGGTGAAGCTGCATTAAATATAGCAGATAGCAATGAAAAGGTTGTAGCGATTACTGCGGCTATGCCAGAGGGAACAGGATTACTTGAATTTGCTAAAAGTTATCCACGTCGCTTTTTTGATGTAGGCATTGCAGAAGAGCATGCAGTTACTTTTGCGGCAGGTATGGCAAATGAAAATTATAGACCAATTGTAGCAATCTATTCATCATTTCTACAACGTGCTTATGATCAGATTTTACATGATGTATGTTTACAAAATTTAAATGTTGTTTTTGGAGTAGACCGTGCTGGTTTAGTAGGAGAAGATGGTCCAACACACCATGGGCTATATGATATAGCATTCTTAAGTAGTATGCCTAATATGACAGTATTAGCACCTAAGATGCCAGAAGAAATGGAAAGTGCATTAGATTATGCCTTAAATCATGAAGGGCCTATTGCAATTCGCTATCCAAGAGGAACAACACATATCGATATAGAATATAAGAATAATTTTGAAAAGTTAGAGTTTAAAACTTTAAAGAATGGTAATAATATGGCTATATTAGCTGTAGGACGTATGGTTGAAACTGCGCTAGATGTAAGTGAACGATTAAGTGAATTAGGGTATGAAGTGGCAGTCATTGAAGCACCATGTGTATGTCCTATTGATATTAAAGGGATTGAAAAAATTACACAGTGCTATGATTATTTGTTTACTGTAGAAGATGGTATAATACAAGGTGGATTTGGCGAAAAAGTGTTTGCACATTGTGCATTAATGGAAGCTAAAATAAAAGGAAAATGTTTTGGACACCAATCAGGGATTATACCACATGGAAAGGTAGATGCCTTATTTAAAAGAGAGTGTTTAGATGCAGATAGCATAGCAGAGGAACTTTTAACAATACTTGAGAAAGAGAGCAAATAGATGAGTGAACAAATAGAACAAGCATCAAATGTATTAGATGAAGCTTTAAAGGCGGAAACGGTAGAGGTTGTTATTGACCCAAAATATTTAAATAGCAAAGAACGTTTAGATATCCTTATCGTAGAAAGAGGGCTTGCTGAGTCTAGACAAAAAGCAAAAGCTTATATAATGGCTGGAGTAGTTTATGTAGATGGCATGCGTGAAGATAAGGCCGGACTTAAGGTGAAACGAGGAGCAACAATAGAAGTTAGAGAAAAAATGAAGTATGTAAGTCGTGGTGGATTAAAGTTAGAAAAAGCTATGGATAGTTTTGACATTGATTTACAAGATAAAGTTTGTATGGATGTAGGAGCTTCTACAGGAGGCTTTACAGATTGTATGCTACAAAATGGAGCATGTAAAGTATATTCCGTAGATGTAGGATATGGTCAATTTGCGTGGAAACTTAGACAAGACCCAAGAGTAGTGTGTATGGAAAAAACCAATATACGTTATTTAACACCTGATCGTTTAGAGGAAAAGGTTGCATTTTGCTCTATTGATGTTTCATTTATTTCATTAACAAAAGTATTAGCGCCAATTTTAGAACTCTTAGAAGAAAATGCAGAGATTGTTGCACTTATTAAACCACAATTTGAAGCGGGAAGAGAACAGGTAGAAAAGCATGGCGTTGTAAAAAATCCAAAAGTTCATGAGCAAGTTATTCATCAGATTTGGGATTTTGCAACATCACTGCAATTAGGCATTAAAGGATTAAGTTTCTCTCCAATTAAAGGACCAGAAGGTAATATTGAGTATTTAATTCACTTAACAAGACAGCAAGTAGAGCATTGCTTAGATAAGGATAGTATAATCAAAAATATAGTACAAGCTTCACATAGTACTTTATAACTGGGGGATGAGGAGATTGAAACATATAGGCATTATACCAAATCTTTTTAAAGACAAAGATTTAGAATATACAAATAAAATCACACGCTGGTTAAATAAGCATAATATTTTACCTTATATGTCAAGAGAAGTAGGCGAAAAAGTTGATGGAGAGGTAATAAGTGTTGAAACACAACGCCTTTATGAATTATGCGATAGCTTAATTGTTATTGGTGGTGATGGAACGATTCTAGGTGTAGCAGAAGCAGCTTGTTTAAAGGGAATTCCAATTGTTGGAGTAAATTTAGGGCGTTTAGGATTTTTAGCAGATATTGAGCCAGATGAAATTGAAAATGCCATGGAAAAATTAATTAATGAGCATTATAAAATAGAGGAACGTATGATGTTACGTGCAACTATTATAGGAGCCAATGGTGAGAAAAGCGTATTTTATGCTTTAAATGAAATTAATGTTACAAGAGGGAGCTTTTCAAGACTTGTAGAATTTGAAATTTGTATTAATGATGAACTAAGTGATATTTATCCTGCAGATGGGGTCATTGTAGCAACACCAACTGGTTCAACTGCTTATAATTTATCAGCAGGTGGACCAATTGTAGTGCCACTAGCGCAGACGTATGTCGTAACGCCAATCTGCCCTCATACACTTCATTCAAAATCTATTATGCTGTGTAATGAAGATAAAGTACGTATTAAAACATTAGAGGAAACAAAAGATATGGCACTAAGTATGGATGGAAAATTAAAAATGTATTTAACACCACAAGATGTAGTATACATTGAACGTTCACCTTATATAACTAAATTAATTAAAATATCAGATCGTAAGTTCTTTGAAATACTTAGAGAGAAAATTGTGGAGAGGAGAAGATAGGACGTGGGAATGAAAGAACAACGTCAATCAAAAATTTTAAGTTTAATTCAAAAAAGTGAGATTGGGACACAAGAAGATTTAGCAACAGCATTATTGGATGAAGGGTTTAATGTAACACAAGCTACTGTTTCCAGAGACATAAGAGAGTTAAAACTTACTAAAGTTTCGGCAAGAAGCGGAGGACAAAGATATGTAGCTTTAGCCAATGTAGAGCAACAAGTTTCAGAAAAGGTGATACGTGTTTTTAAAGATGCTTTTGTAAGTATTGATTATGCTGGAAATACAATTGTTATTCGTACCTTAGTAGGAATGGGAAATGCAGTAGCTGCAGCTATTGATGCCTTTAACATACAAGAAATCATTGGAACGTTAGCAGGAGATGATACTATTTTTTGCCTAGTGAAACACGAAGAACATATTGAAACTGTTATAGAACAATTTAGAACCATATTAGGAAGATAGATAGGGAGGTGCATAGAAAATGCTCACTTATATGAAAGTAAAAAATGTAGCCCTTATTGAAGAAGTAGAACTTACATTAAGTCCAAAGCTTAACATTTTTAGTGGGGAGACAGGGGCAGGTAAATCTATGCTAATTGACTCTATTCAATTTGCTATTGGAAACCGTAGTTCTAAGCAAATGATACGAAAAGGCGAAGAAATGGCTAGTGTTGCCTTATGTTTTATAGATTATATTGGAATAGGGCTAGAATTTCTTAAAGAACATGAAATTCCTTTTGAGGAAAATGAAATTATATTAGAACGTACAATATATCAAACAGGACGTACAGTATATAAAATTAATGGGGCAATTACCACAAGACAAATCGTTAAAAGTTTATCTGAGCTTTTAATTGATGTACATGGACAACATGAACCTCAGGCATTATTAGATATTTCAAGTCATATTCGTCTTTTAGATAGTTTTGGAGAAAAATCTTTTCAAGAAGAAAAAGAAACTTATAAAAAACTTTATGAGCGTTGGCAAGAAGTAAAAGCTAGTTTAAATAAGATAGGTGATAATGACCGCAAAAAGTTACAGTTAAAAGATATGCTGAGTTTACAGATTCAAGAAATTAAATCAGCTAAGCTAAAAAAAGATGAAGAGGAAGCTTTAAAAGAGCAATATGATATTCTGTCTCATGCAGAAAAAATTATTATGCAGTGTCAAAAAGCCTATGAATTTCTAGATGGTGAAAGTGAAGTAAGTTCAAGTATTATGTTAGGTAAGGCAATTCATGCTTTGCAAGATATTAGTAATATAACGAGTGAAATTAATAGTTTATATGAGCAACTTTTATCTATCCAAGCAGAACTACAAGATGCTACTTATCAAATTAGACGCTTTGTTGATGACGTAGAATACTCACCTGAATTATTATTAGAAATTCAAAATCGCTTAGATTTAATTTATCGTTTAAAACAAAAGTATGGAAGTAGTATTGAAGAGATTTTAGCTTATCAAAAAGAATGTGAAAAAGAGTTAGAAGAACTAGAAGACGGCGAACATAATAAAGAAAAACTAGAAGAAGAACTTAAGATACTAGAGCAAAAATTAGAACAGGTTGCAATGCACTTATCAGATAGTAGAAAACAAATTGCTAGAGAAATAGAAGGTGCTATTGATGATCATTTACATGATTTACAAATGCCACATGCAAAATTTGAAGTAGCCATTGACGAATTAGAGACATTTAATAGTTATGGAAAAAATGATGTAGAATTTTTAATTCGTACCAATTTAGGTGAAGACCTTCACCCACTATCTAAAATAGCATCTGGGGGAGAAATTTCAAGGGTTATGTTGGCCATTAAGACAGTTCTTGTGTTAGGAGATACAATCAATACCGTTATTTTTGATGAAATTGATACAGGAATTAGTGGATTAGCTGCGCAAAAGGTTGCAGAAAAACTTGCTTTAATTGGGAAGGATAGACAAGTATTGTGTATTACGCATTTACCTCAAATTGCAGCAATGGGAGATAGTCATTATCTTATTGAAAAAAGTGCATTAGAGAATAAGACAACTACCCATTTAAAATGCTTAGAAGTACCAGCTATCCATGAAGAGCTTTGTAGATTAATGGGTGGAATGATATCAGAAAGTACGCTTCAAAGTGCAGCTGAATTAAAGAATAGAGCAAATGTATTTAAACAAAAGCTTTCTTAATGTAACTTAATAAGAAGGATTGTATTTTAATAGATTAAAAATAGAGTTTATACTATGTTCAGTATAGGCTCTATTTTTATGTTTTTGACTATATGGTTGTATAAATAAAAAGAAAAAAGGATATTTTAAATAATAGAGCATTTGTTAGCAAACCATATAGGAAGTGAAATAATGAAAAATACAAAACAAAAGCACACACTAGCGTGGTGTGTATTTTTATTTATAGGTATGCTGCTAGCTACCCCTTTAATTGTATCTAAGTTTTTTTTGCCTTCAGAAATAAGGTTAATAGTTGGAGAAGAACATCATTTTAATTTTGATGTGCCCTTAAGAGCAAGTATTCTAAAGGGAGAAGAAGTTATTATAAAAGATAACAAACAGCATGATATAAAAAGGAGTATGATTAATTTAAATAAGCCACTTTCTGTTACCATGTTAGAAGAGGGAGAAACAGATGTTACAGTCTCTTTTCTTGGGGTGATTCCATTAAAGACTGTAGCTGTCAAAGCAGTATCCTATCAGAAATTAATACCTTGTGGGGATATAGTAGGTATTAAAGTAGATACAACAGGAGTTATGGTATTAGGTGTAGGTGAGTTTGAATCAGATCACGATATAGTTTCGCCTTGCAAAGGATTAATAGAAGTAGGAGATATTATTTTAGCTTGTAATGGAAAAGAAGTTGATAGTAAAGAGGATTTTAGAGATGCTATTGAAATGTGTAATTCAAGAAAAGTTGTACTAGATATTTCTCATAAAGGAGAAGAAAAGAAAGTAACAGTATCTCCTTGTTACTCAAAGGCAGAAAATGAGTATAAAATTGGTTTATGGATAAAAGATAGTACACAAGGCATTGGAACGATGACATATATTAATCCTGATAATGGACATTTTGGTGCTTTAGGGCATGGCATTACAGATACGCAAACACATATTTTAACGCCTATACGTACAGGTGAGGTTATGGAAGTATCTATTACAAAAATTAAAAAAGGAGAGAAAGGAGCTCCTGGAGAACTAGGTGGAATTATAGATTATGGAGAGGAAAGTAAATTAGGAGAAATTTGCTTAAATAATGCTTTAGGAATTTATGGAAAAGTAGATTCTAATTATTTAAGAACAAAGAAAAATGAAGCATTACCCATTGCTTTCCAGGATGAAGTACATGAGGGTCGGGCTAGTATTATGTTAAATTTAACTGGTCAAGGAGTTAAAGAGTATGAAGTAGAGATTCAAAAGGTTTCTAAATATAGTAATGAGCCATCTAAAGGAATGGTCATTCGGATTGTTGATCCAGAACTACTTACATTAACAAATGGAATTATACAGGGAATGAGCGGAAGTCCTATTTTACAAGATGGAAAAATTATAGGTGCAGTGACACATGTATTTGTACATGACCCGACGAGAGGATATGGGATATTTATTGAAAATATGCTTAATAATTACTGATATTTATCTAAAAAACACGTAATAATGAAAAAAAGTAGTATTAATTGTAAAATAGAAATAAAAATAACAAAAATTGGTATTGATATTTGCGGGATTCTTATATATAATAAGTCTAGTCAGAAAATTTATAATATAATGTGTATGGGGGGATTATTGTTGTTGGAACAAAAAATGAAAATTCTAATAGCGGATGATAATAAGGATTTTTCGGATATTTTAATGGAATTTATCAATAGACAAGAAGATATGGAAGTTATAGATGTAGCAAGTAATGGAGAGCAAGCTTGTGATCTTATTGCAGAGGTGAAACCGGATATTGTTATATTAGATGTTATTATGCCTTATTTAGATGGAATTGGTGTTTTAGAGCGTATTAATACAATGGAATTAGAAAAACGTCCATTATTTGTGATGCTTTCTGCTGTAGGACAAGACAAAATTACAGAGCGTGCTTTAGCATTAGGTGCTGAATATTATATTGTTAAGCCGTTTGATATGGATACTTTAGCAAATCGTATTAGGCAGTTAAAAAATATAGCACTTAGTTCAAACAGTAATAATATGATAATTTCTTCAACAACAGCTAATTTAAATACAAGTAAACAGTTATTACCTAAAACAAAAGGTATGGCAACTGGGCATAATTTAGAAGCCGAAGTCACTAGTGTGATTCATGAAATTGGGGTACCAGCTCATATTAAGGGATACCAATATTTAAGAGATGCTATTATTATGGTAATTAATGATATGGATATTCTTAATTCAATTACTAAACAACTTTATCCATCTATTGCAAAACAATACAATACTACCCCAAGTAGAGTGGAACGTGCTATTCGTCATGCTATTGAAGTCGCATGGAGTCGTGGGAAAATGGATACAATTGATAAGCTATTTGGTTATACAGTAAATAATGGAAAAGGAAAACCAACTAATAGCGAATTTATTGCACTTATCGCAGATAGACTTCGTCTTGAAATGCAAGTGGGTTAAAAGGATATAAGCAACATAAGAGGATAATAGCCAATGATAGGAAAGGTTATTATCCTGTTTTTTGTTGCTTGGGAAAATACTTTTAATAGAGTGAGTATAGATGGGGAGAAAAAGGATAAATGGAACATACTGAATGGGTTATCGTATCGTTAATAATGATTAGCCTCAATAAATAAACGAGCTATAAAACTAAAAATCAATTAGTTTTATAGCTCGTTTTAGCTTTTTAGAGAGATTTTAGGAACGCTCATTTAAAGGAATATAAGTTTTATGTTTAGCGACACTTTTATAAGCAGGTCTTATAATCTTGCCTCTATTAACAATTTCTTCAATTCTATGTGCACTCCAACCAGCAATACGTGCAATTGCAAAAATAGGTGTATAAAGTTCTAATGGTAAATTGAGCATATTATAGACAAACCCAGAATAAAAATCTACATTAGCACTGACACCTTTATAAATTTTGCGTTTTTTCCCAATTACTTTTGGTGCTAAAGTTTCTATTTTATGATAGAAGTTAAATTCATCATCTAATCCTTTTTCATGAGCAAGTTTTTGAGCATATTCTTTTAGAATAGTTGCTCTAGGATCGGAAATTGAATAGACAGCGTGCCCTATACCATAAATAAGACCAGAACAGTCAAAGGCTTCTTTGTTTAAAATACGCATTAGATAGTCTTCAATTGCTTCATCATCATTCCAGTCTTTAATATTTTGTTTAAGATTTTCTAACATATGAACTACTTTAATATTAGCACCGCCATGACGAGGACCTTTAAGTGAACCTAATGCAGCAGCAATAACGGAGTAGGTATCCGTACCAGAGGAAGTAACAAGATGTGTTGTAAAAGTAGAATTATTTCCACCACCATGTTCAGCATGTAAAATTAAAGCTAAATCTAATAGGGTAGCTTCAAGAGGCGTATATTGGCAATCCGGTCTAAGCATAGACAAGATATTTTCAGCAGTGCTTAGTTCTGGTTTTGGAGGATGAATGTATAAGCTTTGATTTAGGTGGGTATGTGCGTAGGCTTGATAAGCATAAACTGCTAAAGTTGGAAAAGCACCGATTAAAGAAATACACTGTTTAAGTACATTATAGGTAGATGTATCATCGGCATAGTCATCATAACTATAAAGTGCTAATACACTACGTGCTAAGGAGTTCATAATATCTTTACTAGGATTTTTAAGAATAATATCATTAACAAATTGAGTTGGAAGTTGACGTTCTTCACCGAGTAAGGTTTTAAATTCTTCCAGTTCTTCAGAGTTAGGGAGTGAACCAAAGAGTAGAAGATAAGTCGTTTCTTCAAAACCTAATCTGTGATCTTTTAGATAGCCTTTTGTGATAAGGGAAACATCAATACCACGATAAAGTAATTGTCCAGGAATAGGAATGGTTTCACCATCATCAACCATATAAGCATGAACTTCTCCGATGTCTGTTAAACCAACTAATACGCCGCGTCCATCTAAGTCACGTAGTCCACGTTTAACAGAGTATCTAGTAAAAAGTTCTGGATCAATATAATTCACCTGTTCACAAGTCTCAGAAAGTCGTAACAAGAATTTTTCTTTGTTTTTTTGCATTCGCATCGCCCCTTTTTAATAAAATATTTAATCATATAATTTATAATTATACATAAAATTATGAAAATTAGAAGTAGAAATTTCTTAGATTAGAAAAAAACAGATAATAAAATTAGGAATATAAAAATAAAACCAAGTCTTAAGAGTATATATAAGACTTGGTTTTATTTTATCAAATGGATGAATAACGATAATTCTTATTTGTGAAATCTATACTTTACTTATAAAATAGATAATTTTTTTGTAAAAGCTTCAGTAGGTGTAACATATAACGTTTTAAAGTTTGTATAAATAACCATGCCTGGTTTAGCATTAGGCACTTTTTTGACGTTACGTTTATAAGTATAGTCAATAGGAACATGGCTAGACATTTTACCGCTACTATGGTAAGCAGCTAGCATAGCACCTTCTAAAGTGATTTCTTCTGAAATTGAAGCACCATCTATACTTTTAATAATAACATGAGAGCCAGGACCATCTTTGATATGAAGCCATAGATCATTTGGTTTAGCAAATTTCATAGTTAGCATATCATTTTGGTAGTTATTTTTTCCAACATAAATATCATGACCTTCACTAGATTTAAAGTGGAGAAATGGTAAATCTTTTTTATTAGATTTTAATTTAGTCGTTCCTTTACGTTTTTTGAGATAGCCCATTTCAATAAGTTCACTACGAAGCTGGTCAATATCTTCTTTTGTTTCTAGTAAATCTAGAGAAAGTAAAACAGATTGAAGATAATTTATATCTTCTTCAATAACTGTAAGTTGTTCTTTTGCAGCAAGTTCAGTACGTTTAGCTTTATTATAAAGCTTATAATAAGCTTGAGCATTTTCAATAGGTGTTAAGTGTTCTTGTAATGGAATGGTTATTTCAGCATAAGGTTCTTCGTAGTAGTTTAAAGTTGTAAATGAAGGACTGCCTGGTTCTACTTGGAAGGCATATGCCGTTAAAAGTTCACCATAGATTTTATATAAGTCTTTATGACTAGCTTCTTCTAAAGCCTTTTCTTGAATTTGTTTTTTACGTACGCTACGGTCTAAGAAAGTATGAAGCAGTTTTTTGATATCTCCGGTTTTTTGAGCAACATTAAAGTGGGTACTACGCTCAAAATAAAATTGCTCAAGAAGATGACTGATACTATCAAAGGCTTTTTGTTCTAGAGTTTCTAGGTTAGAAAGCTTAAAACAATAAAAGTCATAAGGTAATTCTTTTTCGTCTAAGTATAAAGTAGGTGTGAAAAGGGCGTCCTTTACTTTTTTGAGCTCATTTGAAAAAGAATGAAATAGTGCTGTAAGTTGTTCTTGTGAAAGGCTAGTAGCAAAAGCTTGGCTATCTAAATCACTTTCAACACAAAGGTTTTGAGCAAAGATTGGACTTAGTCCGTTAAAACTTGTATAAAGTGCCTTAAAAAGAGGTAGATTTTTAGCTTGTAGTTGGGCAATAAAAGTCATTTCATCTACATCTAAAGGGTTTAATTTATCACCACTTGGCGGTCTTACATAAGTGCGATTTGGAAGAACTTCACGCACACTACTTTTATCTAGGGAAATATGTTTAATACTATCAATAATCGTACCATCTTGTTTTAATAAAATAATATTTGAGTGGCGTCCCATAATTTCAATCATGAGTTGTTTCACTTCTTTATCACCAAGTTCATTGGTTGCTTCAATAGAAAAACAAACAATACGTTCCATATCTGGTTGCGTAATATCTAAAAGTTTTCCACCACCTAGATGCTTACGTAGTAGCATACAAAACATAGGTGGTTCTTGATTATTATTTTTAGCTAGAGTAGAAAGATGTACTCTAGGATAATTGCTATTTGCTGTTAAAAGTAGTTTATAGGCACTACCTTGATTTCTTAAAGTAATTAAAATATCTTCTTTTTCGATTTGATAAATTTTATCTATACGCCCACCAACAAGGGTTGTCTTAAGTTCATGAACCACATTGGCAAGCACTAAACCATCTAAAGCCATAAGAATGCCTCCTTTAAATATAGGACAAAGTATAGCATAATTTTTTTGAAAATAAAAGGAAAGTGTGCTATAATAAAAAGCAAATGTCTAATAGAAGCTGGAAAGTAGGGAAATCTATGATCAGTAGTATGACAGGTTATGGAAGATATGAAATACAAGAGAATGAACGAAAAGTTCTTGTTGAAATAAGTAGTGTGAATCATCGCTATTTAGATTTAAATATAAGAATGCCACGTGTTTTAATGCACTTAGAAGACGAAATAAGAAAGATTCTAAAAGAAAAAGTTGCAAGAGGTAAAGTAGAAGTAAGCTTAACTTATCAATCTACTTCAAAAGAAGATATAGATGTCGTTGTAAATACAGCACTTGCTGAGGCGTATTTAGAAGGATTACGTAAGATGGGCAGTCAATTTGGTTTAGAAGATGATTTAAAGCTTTCTGCACTAATGAATGTAAATGATTTGATGACATTTCAAAAGAAGGCAGCTGATGAAGAGGAAGTATCTAAAATCATTTATAAAGGGATTTCAGGTGCGTTAGTAAACTTTATTCAGATGCGTATGAATGAGGGAATGGCTTTAAAAGAAGATATTTTAATGAAGAGTAAGAAACTAAGTCAAATGATAGAAACAATAGAACTTAGAAGTCCAGAGGTTGTGAAAGGTTATCAGCAACGTTTAGAAAATAGATTAGGACAACTTTTACAAGAAGCACCAATTGATGAGTCACGTATTGCAACAGAGATTGCTTTATTTGCAGATAAATGTGCTATAGATGAAGAAATTACAAGGCTAAAAAGTCATATTAAACAGTTAGAAGAAATTTTAACTGAAGGTGGCGTGGTAGGAAGAAAGCTAGATTTTTTAATGCAAGAGATGAATCGTGAAGCTAATACTATTGGCTCTAAAGCAAATGACTATGAAATTACGACAAATGTAGTGGCTTTAAAAACAGAGATTGAGAAAATTAGAGAACAAGTTCAAAATATAGAGTAGGTGAACGATGAGTCAATTTATAAATATAGGTTATGGCAATATTGTGGCAGTTGATCGTATTGTAGCTATTGTGACTGCAGATTCTGCACCAATTAAACGTTTAATCGTAGAAGCAAGAGAAAAGTCAGAGCTTATTGATGCTACACAAGGACGCAAAACAAGAGGCGTGATTATTACAGATAATCACCAAGTGATTTTATCTGCATTACAGCCAGATACAATGGCAAGTAGGCTAATGCAACAAAGTGAGAAAGTAAAGGAGTAAGACAGGATGAATAAAGGACTAAAAATTGTCTTATCAGGACCTTCAGGTTCAGGTAAAGGAACTATTGTAAAAGAGCTTATTAAAGATGAACAATTTTTATTATCTATTTCTGCTACAACACGTTCCACTAGACAAGGTGAAGAAGAGGGTGTACACTATTTCTTTAAAACACGTGAAGAATTTGAAGGAATGATTGCTCAAAATGAGCTTTTAGAATATGCCGAGTTCTGTGGAAATTATTATGGCACACCAAAAGCTTTTATTGAAAACAGTGTAAAAAATGGAAAAGATGTTATACTAGAAATAGAAGTTGAAGGTGCAATGCAAATTAAGAAAATTTATCCAGATGCAGTGTTTATTTTTGTAGTGCCACCATCACTAACTGAATTAGAAAATCGCTTAGTAGGTCGTAATACAGAAGCAAGAGAAGTTATTGAACAAAGACTTGCTCGTGCAAAAGAGGAATTAGCGCTATATACTCAATATGACTATGTAGTGGTTAATGACCGTCTTGTAGAAGCTATTGATGAAATTAAGTGCATTGTACGTGCAGAAAAATTAAAAAGTAGCTTTTATGGACAAAAAATAGAAAATGTCATTCAAAATTAGGAATTGTAAATAGGAGGATTCAATATGTTACAACCATCTTATACTCAAATTATGCAAAAGCTTAACGCAGAAGGTCAATCTAAACTTACAAGTCGTTATTCTATCGTTATTGCAACAGCTAAACGTGCAAGAAATATTATTGATATCGTTAATGAGCAAGCTGCTGCAACAAAAGAAGCTGATAAAACAGGTGAAAGAACGATGTCACCAGAGAAAATGAAAGAAGCAAATGAACTAAACAATTTATTAAGAAATAAAAAAGCAACTTCAATTGCTGTAGATGAGATTTATTCAGGAAAAATGCGTATGAAAGAATACAATCCACCAGTTGAAGAAGAAGTTGAAGAAGTAGAAGCACACGAAGTAGAATTATAATTTAGATGAAAAAGGGGCTGTTGTTTAAACAGCCTTTTATTTCGCTTATCATTAATATAAGGATTTTACAAGAAAAGGGGAAAAAACGATGATAAACTATGCAGGCATTATTATAGCATTTGCAACCGTAAGTGAGATTGATCGTCCCTTTACTTATGTGGTGCCAGACACCTTAAAAATGACACTTAAGGTAGGGCAGCGTGTTAAAGTTCCTTTTGGTAAGGGTAACCGTCAATATATTGGGTATGTAGTGAGTTTAATGGAAGAGATTGAACCACAAAAGTATAGATTAAAGGCTATTAGTGAAGTGGTAGAGGAAGAAGCCTTACTTACCAAGGAACAGCTTGAAATAGTTCAATTCATAGTAAAATATTATGGAACAAGCTATGCCGCAGCTATTGATGTTGTGCTACCACCAGGTTTGAAAGAAGACCCCATTAGTAAGGCACCTAGCAAGCAAAAAGTACTTAAACTTAATAGTGATGAACTAAAAGTTAAAATTTATTATGCAGCACATCGTCATAAGCAAAGTTTTATAAAGCAAAAGTGGATTATAGATTATTTAAGAGAACATTCTAAGGTAGCTCTTAAAGATTTTGAGAGTATGGAAGAGGTGAGTAAGTCCTCTTTAAAGACACTAATGCAAAAAGAAATTGTAAAACTGGATGAGGAAGCAATTATTTGGGTAAATGACCCAATTTGTTATGAGGCCTTTAAAGTATTAAATGACGAGCAACAAGGTGCAGTAGATTATTTAAAAGCATTGCAAGAAGCTAGGGTTTACCGAACTGTTTTATTACAGGGAGTAACAGGTAGTGGAAAGACTGAGGTTTTTCTTCATACGATTAAAGACATCCTAGAAAGTGGCGGAACCGCTTTAGTATTAGTACCTGAAATTGCATTAACTTCTCAAACACTTTCTCGTTTTAAAGAACGCTTTGGAAATCGTGTTGCACTTACCCATAGTCGTATGAGCGCTAAGGAAAGACAACGTATTTATATGCGTGCTAAGTTAGGAGAACTTTCAATTGTTATAGGCCCAAGAAGTGCTGTGTTTATGCCACTACCCAATTTAAAACTTATTGTAATTGATGAAGCACACGATTCAAGTTATAAATCAGAAGTAGAGCCAAAATATCATGCGATAGATATTGCAAAAGAGCGTATGAAATATTATGCAGGGCAAGTACTTTTAGCTACAGCGACTCCAAGTTTAGAAAACTATTATGAAGTAGAAAAAGGTGACTATGATTTACTAAGATTAGATCAACGTATTGGTGGAGCTACTTTACCAGATGTAGAAATTGTAGATATGCGTTTAGAACTTAGTAATGGGAATAATACAGTATTAAGTAAAAAGCTTTATAAAGCAATTGAAGAGACATTAGAGCAGGATAAACAGGTCATGCTACTGATTAATAGGCGAGGACATTCGACATTTATTAATTGTAGAAA
>JAFOHG010000096.1 GCA_017421915.1 Cellulosilyticum sp.
TCCAGTAATGGGTGACAATGGGAAACTATATAAAACTTACAATGTAGTTATGCAAGAAAAAATGCGTGACTTGGTTGCAAAAGCAGATATCATTACACCTAATTTAACAGAAGCTATGTTTTTATTAAAAAAGGAGTATGAGGCAAGAGCTTTTAGTGATGATGAGATAAAAGAAACTTTAGCAGCGCTAACAGATTTGGGGCCAGATAGAGTTATTATTACAGGCATATTGGACTCTAAAGGAGCAAAGGCTAATGTTGCTTATGATAAGAATAAGAACATTTATTGGAAGGTACCATACCAAGAAATTAATGTACATTATCCAGGGACAGGAGATGCCTTTACTAGTGTACTAATAGGTTCACTAATTCAAGGAGATAGTTTACCTATGGCAATGAGTAGGGCTACTGAGTTTATTTCCTTGGCAATAAAGACTACCTATGGATATCAAACAGAAACGCGAGAAGGTGTGATGTTTGAGAAGGTGCTGCCAGCTCTATTTAAAAGAGAAATAGATATAAATTACAACCAAATTTAATAAAATGATAAAACGTACCTGCTTAGCTAGGTACGTTTTTATTTATAGAAATTTTTATTTCTAAAAAGGTATATCATTAGCTAGAAAGTGGTAAAAGTGTTAAAATAAAAGATAAGTAATTTGATATAAAAAGGAGCATGCAGAATGTATATAACCAAAGAGGATATACAACGTCTGGCAAGTAATTCTATTGAATATCGTAAAGGAGAGGCCTATTACGTACAAGGTAAAGTAGGGCAAGTAAAGGTTAATCAAAAAGATGATTGTTTAGAAATTGTTGCACGTGTAGAAGGTTTGATGGGGGATTATACTGCCAATATAGAAATGTATAATCAGAAAATAGCATGGCATGAATGTGAGTGCTTAGCTAGTTTTCAACAAGAAGGCTTATGCAAACATATGGTAGCTGTTTTACTTAAATACTACTATGAGGTAATGCCACAAGTTAAAAGGGGAATTAAGGGAGAAAGGTATTCACAAGATGCACTTGCTTATTATGAAGAACAGATGGTTAAAGAGCAAGAAATTGAAATGAATAGTCCTGAGACATGTATAAAAATAGCTATACGTTTAGTGGAGGTAAGTTCGGGGAGCTTTGCACTTAATTTAAGTGTAGGGGAAAGTAGACTTTATGTTGTGAAGGACTTATATGAGTTTACTGATCATGTTATACAAGGTAATACAGCGAGCTATGGAAAAAATCTAGAATTTCCTCATGATATTCATATTTTTGAAGAGAAGGCTCAACCTATTGTTCGGTTTATCGTAGATAAAGCAACGGAATATAATCATATTCTTAGACAAATGGGCTTTTTTAGAGGGTTTCCTAAGGCAGAAAGAAAGTCACTACCTTTAAATGCTAAGGCTTTTGATGAATTTTTTGATTTAGTTAAAGATACACAGCTTGATGTAGTAAAGGAAAGGACAACGGCACAAGTTTTATGTTTAGAAGGAAATCCTTCTTTTAATTTGAAGATAGAGAAAGAAGAAGACTATTATATTTTAGCTAGTTCTATACAAGATTATATTCCTTTTGAGTCTGCAAGCTATAGATATATTTTAACCGATACGAGGTTATACCGTTTAACGCAAGGCTTTGCTAAGCATGTTTATCCGTTATTAGCCCATATGTATGAAGCGGAGCGTATCAACCAACATAAGCATTTAGAGTTTAATGAAAATCTCATGAAACGTTTTATGCTATCTAGTTTAGAGAAAGTCAAGCAATATGTGCCATTGATTGTAAGTGATGAGATTCAACAAAGTATTGAACCAGAGCGTGCGTTAATTAGAAGTTTCTTTGATATGGATCAATCAGGAGGTATTATTGGTGAAGTAGAACTTCAATATAAAGAAATTCTCTTTAACCCGTATAAAATGACTACACCTGAAGAAAAAGAAAAGCTTGAACAGGTTGCAAGGGATACACCAACAGAATTTAAATTAAATGGTGTACTGAGAAAATATGATTTTCATACGCATAATGGGCATCTTTATTTATCAGATGAAGATAAGATATATGACTTCCTAAGTACAGGGATTAATGAGATGCTAGAATTAGGTGAGGTTAATATAACAGAACGCCTAAGAGGTGTTAAGATTGTTAAGAAACCAGTTGGTTCATTAGGCATTAAGCTTCAAAATAATATGTTATATGTTGCTTTGGAGAACATTAATATGCCAACAGACGAAATTCAAGATATATTAAATGCATACAAACAAAAGAGTAAGTATTATCGTCTAAGAGATGGCTCTTTCTTAGATTTAAGAGAAGGTATTACGGGGGATTTAGCTAATATTGTAGAAGGATTAGGAATAGATGGGGGACAATTAGCTGAAGGAGAAGTTGCTATTCCTAAATTTAGAGCACTATATTTAGACCAAGTGCTTAAACAAAGCGAAGATATTGAGGTTACAAGAGATAAGTACTTTAAACAAATTATTCGTGATGTTAAAAATGTAGAGGATGCAGATTTTGAAATTCCAACAAGTATTAAGGCAAATCTAAGAAGCTATCAAAAGGTAGGTTATAGATGGCTCAGGACAATGTCTCATTATGGATTTGGTGGAATACTAGCTGATGATATGGGGTTAGGTAAGACTTTACAGGTCATTACACTATTAACGCAAGAATATGACCAATATCAAGGTGAAGGAGATACTGATTCATCTATACAAGAAAAGTATCCGTCACTTGTAGTTTGTCCAACCTCATTAGCGCTTAACTGGCAATCAGAATTTAAAAAATTTGCACCGCATATTAAAGTGCTTGTGATGATGGGGATTGTAGATGAGCGAAAAAAACTATTTGATGAGATAGAAAATTATGATGTAGTTGTAACTTCTTATGATTTACTTAAGCGAGATGTAGAAAGCTATGCGGGATTGCATTTTAGATATTGTATTGCAGATGAAGCTCAGTATATTAAAAATGCCAATACGTTAGGCGCTAAGTCACTTAAAACGATTGAGAGTGAAGTACGTTTTGCTTTAACTGGAACGCCAATCGAAAACTCTTTAGCAGAATTATGGAGTATTTTTGATTTTATTATGCCAGGCTATTTATTTAGTTATAGCCGATTTAAAAATAACTTTGAGATGCCTATTGTAAAAAATGAAGATGATCAGTCTATAAGTAGACTTAAGAAGATGTTAGCACCATTTATAATGAGACGTCTTAAAAAAGATGTATTAAAAGAGCTTCCTGATAAAACAGAAACAGTTATTTATAATACAATGGAAGAAACACAGCAGAAACTTTACACTGCACATTTAGCTTTAGCTAGACAAGAAATTCGTAAAGAAGTAAAAGAAAAAGGTGTAGGCAGCAGTCGAATTAAGATGTTAGCATTACTTACTAGATTGCGTCAATTATGTTGTCATCCATCTTTGTATCTTCAAGATTATGAAGATGGAAGTGGTAAATTAGAACAGTGTATGGAAATCATTCAAGATAGTATAGCATCTGGTCATAAGATTTTACTCTTTTCTCAGTTTACATCTATGCTAGACATTATTAGTAAACGTCTACGCGTAGAAGGGATAAACCATTTAATGCTCACAGGTTCAACGAAGGCAGAAGAAAGAATAGAAATGGTTTCAGATTTTAATCATTCAGATATACCAATTTTCTTAATTTCTTTAAAAGCAGGTGGTACTGGATTAAATCTAACAGGTGCTGATGTTGTCATTCATTATGATCCATGGTGGAATTTATCTAGTCAAAATCAGGCAACCGATAGAGCATATCGCATAGGGCAAAAGAAAAATGTTCAAGTATTTCAAATGATAACTAAGAACTCTATTGAAGAAAAAATTAAAGAGTTACAAGATAAAAAAATAGGACTAACAGAAAGTGTTCTTCAAGAAGGAGAAGCCTTTATTAGTCAAATGTCAGAAGAAGAAATAGCAGATTTATTTGCAGAGTATTAAAGAGTAGTCAGTATGTAAATTAAAGAGTTAGTCACTATAAAATCACAGGATTGAACTAAAAAATAGAGAATTTGGGTATATATTCTGTGGGGAATAGGATAATTTGTGGATAAAAGCATATACTATAAGAGGACAATGTGAATAAATCATAAAAAAGTTGCTATATCATGAGTTAGTGTAGTACACATAACAGTGATATAGCAACTTTTTTGTGTATAAAAGTATTAGTAACCTATATATTTTTTAAAATGGATTATAAAAACGACTTCCATTTACTGTAGTCATATAAAAAGAAGTGAGCATTAAGATAATCACAATACCAATAGCAACATAATCCTGAATTTTAAATGGTTTAGCACTATACCAAGTACGTTTTTTCTCCATACCAAAGCTGCGAAGCTCCATAGCTCGGCTAATGGTTTCAATACGTTCTAAACTGGTGAAAATTAATGGTAATAGAATACTACTCATATTTTTAATACGCTTTGATAATTTTTCATTTTTAGATAAATCTAATCCTCTTGCTTGTTGAGCGAAGCTAATTTCTTGATAATCTCTTTGAATATCAGGAATATAGCGAAGGGCAATGGCAACAGAATAAGCTAAACGATAGCTAACTCCGATTCGATTTAAAGATGCAGCAAACTCACTTGGTTGAGTAGCTATAATGAATAATAAAGCAATTGGAATAACTGCAAAATACTTAAGTGTTACATTTAAAAGATAAAATAACTGTTCAATAGTCACAGAGTATGGTCCTACTATATGAAAGAGTACTGTAGTACGTCCGTAAATTTCACATCCTTCGTAAGGAGAGAAAATAAAGATGGCTAGATTATTGAGCATTAAAAATGCAAGAATAAAGTAAACCACAAAGGAAATATCTTTAAACTGTATATTAGATATTTTAAAGCAAATTAAACCAAAGATTAATAAGCCAAATAGTACTCTAGTATCATAAGTTAGCATAACTGCTAAAGAGTATAGTAAAAGGCAAATTAATTTAGTTGCCCCTGTCAAACGATGAATAGGGGAATCTTTTTGGATATAACCTAACATGGTTGATGACATGCTTCTCTTCTCCTTCTGTCATAATCAATAAAGCTTTCAGTGAGTGCTTCAGGTGAATCTAAACCTGCTTTAACTGCAAGTGTATATAATGATGTTTCTTTTAATGATGCTTGCTCTACAAGGAATGTATTTGATAAAACATTTACTGGTGTAGAATCTGCTAAGAGTTTGCCGTTAGCAATAACAATACTACGATTTGTATACTCTAACATTAAGTGCATATCATGAGTAATCATAATAATAGTAATACCTTGCTCGTTAAGTGACTTTAAGAATTCCATTAACTCAGTGTAATGTTTAAAGTCTTGTCCTGCTGTTGGCTCATCTAAAATAAGAAGTTCAGGGCTAGCTACTAAAATAGCAGCAATACTAACACGCTTTTTTTGACCATAACTTAAAGCAGAGATTGGCCAGTTACGCATTGGATAAAGTCCACATACTTTAAGTGTTTCATGAACCCTTTGTTTAATTTCTGCTTCAGGTAATCCTTTAAGGCGAAGTGCAAGTGCTACTTCATCATAAATCATAGGTTTAGAAAGCATTTGATTAGGGTTTTGCATTACCATACCGATTGAATTAGCCCGTTCTTTAATAGAACGTTTAAGTAAATCTTCACCGTAAAGTAATATGCGACCACTTGTAGGTTTATAGAAACCGCAAATGAGTTTAGATAATGTAGATTTACCTGCTCCGTTTCTTCCTACTATGCTAATCATGTCCCCTTTATGAACTTTAAAGTTAATGTCTTGAAGTAAAGGTTTAGATTTATCATAACTAAAACATAAATGTTCAAATTCAAGTATTACTTCAGGATTACTTGAAGCTTTAAACTTATGAACTTTTTGAGTGAAAGCTTCAAGCTTTTCTTTATGTTTTGTTACATCAAGTTTAGGTAAAACATCAAGGTGAAGTGATGCTTGAAGGTCACAGTCTGCATATTTTAATGCAGAGATATAAAGAGGTTCTCTAATACCTGTTTGAGTTAATAAATCTGTTTTAAGTAACTCATTAGGTGCACAATCTGCAATGATTTCTCCTTTATCCATAACGATAATACGGTCTACAGGTGCATGAAGTACATCTTCAAGTCTGTGTTCAACGATAATAATGGTTTTATGAGTTGCAGTATTAAGGCTATCTATAAGTTCAATAGCTGTTTTACCAGCAGCAGGATCAAGGCTAGCAAGCGGTTCATCAAAAAGAAGAATATCTACATCATCTACCATAACACCTGCTAGAGAGGTACGTTGCTTTTGACCACCTGATAATGCCTGTGGTGCCATACTTAATTGAGTATCAATACCTACAAGTTTACTAACATCTAAAACACGTTCTTGCATCATAGATTGTGTCATACATCTATTTTCTAAACTAAAGGCGATATCTTCAGCAACAGTAAGA
>JAFOHG010000097.1 GCA_017421915.1 Cellulosilyticum sp.
CCTGGTGCTCTTTGAAGTAATAAACTCATCGCACGATAAGCTACAGCATGCTTAGATAAATCATCATAAACAATTAAAACATCTTGACCTTTATACATAAAATATTCAGCCATAGCTGTCCCAGAATATGGTGCAATGTATTGAAGTGGTGCAACATCACTTGCAGAAGCTGAAACAACAATTGAATAGTCCATTGCACCATGTTTTGTTAGAGTCTGTACTGTTTTAGCAACTGTAGATGCTTTTTGACCAATTGCTACATAAATACAAATCACATCTTTACCTTTTTGATTTAAAATGGTATCAATAGCAATAGATGTCTTTCCTGTTTGTCTATCACCAATAATCAATTCACGTTGTCCTCTTCCAATAGGGAACATAGAATCTATGGCTAGAATTCCTGTTTGAAGTGGAACACTTACTGACTTTCTTTCTACAACTCCAGGTGCATCATTTTCAATAGGATAAAAATCATCTGCTTCAATTGCACCTTTTCCATCAATTGGTTTACCCAGTGCATTGACTACACGCCCGATAAAATGATTTCCTACTGGCACACCTGCTCTTTTACCTGTTCTAACGGCTTTACTACCTTCTGTTAGCCCATAATCTGAACCAAGTAATACACACCCTACTACTTTCATCTCAATGTTTTGTACAATCCCACATACACCTGTTTCAAATTCAACTAACTCACCATACATGGCATGATTTAAGCCATATACTGTTACAATCCCATCACCAATTTGCACTACTGAGCCCGTTTCTTGCACGATGGTTTTTTGATCGTAATTTTCTATTTCATCCTTAAGTACTGAAATAATTTCTTTTGGATTTACATTACTCAAGTCCATCACCTCCAAAGGAGCGTTTTTTGCAAATCTAAAATTCTGCCTTTAAGGCTTTTATCATATTCCGTATCTTCTACCTTTAAGACAAAACCACCTATTAAGTCTTTTTCTTCTTTTAAATGCAATAAAACGTCTACCTTATTATATTTTTTACATATCATCTGTTTAATACCTTGTATTTGAGCCTCGCTAGGCTTCGTCACATAGCATAGTGTTGCACTTATCATATTTTTGCTTTCTAAAACAAGCTTATCATAAGCCTTAAAAATAGCTTCACTATGTTCTATATATTCATTTTCACATAAAACCTTTATAAAGTTCCTAATTTCTTTATCAAAAAGACGATCAATTACCGCCTCTTTTTCTTTTTTCTTTACTGAAGGATTGCTTAGTGCGACTAGAAGTTCATTGCTTTGATTTAAAAGTGCTCTTGCATGCTCTAAACTCTTTTTTGATACATCTAGCTGTAACAAAACTTTAGCATAGTTTACACCACGTTCTGTCATTTAGTTGCACCTACCTCCGCTAAAAAGTCATCCATTATTTGATTATTTGTTTGTTTATTCACATTTTCACCAATAATCTTAGCTGCTGCAACCATAGACAAATCTATAATATGTTCTTCCACATCTTGCATAGACTTTTTCTTTTCTACTTCAATAGCTCTATTAGCATTTGCAATGATTTTAGCCGCTTCTTCTTCAGCTTCTTTAACTGTTTTATCGTAAACAATATTTGCACGCTCTCTTGCTTCTTTTACAATTTCCTCCGCTTTAAGCTCTGATTGTTTTAAAGCTACTTCATACTCTGCTTTAATTTGATTTGCTTCTTCATTTTTGCTTTTAGCCTCTGCAAGTGAATCCTCTATTGATTTTGTACGTTTTTCCATAATCTCTGTCACAGGTCCAAATAAAAACTTCTTCATCAATAAATAAAGCACGATTAAGTTAACAAACGTCCAAATAATATTCCAATCTAACTTTAACACGGTATCGCCTCCACGCTTGTTTTTTCTAAATCAAGCTTACCTATATCTTTTCATCTATGTACTGCCACTTTATATAACAACAATCTACTTTAAGAAAAGAATAATAAGTACAGCAATAACGAATCCATAAATAGCTGTTGCTTCTGCTAAGGCACATCCTAAAAGTAATGCTTTATTAATATCTCCTTTTGCTTCTGGCTGTCTTGCGATAGCTTCTGCCGCCTTTGATGTTGCAAGCCCAATTCCAACTCCTGCTCCTATTCCTGTCATTACAGCGATTCCTGCTCCTATTGCCACTAACATAATCCACATCTCCTCTTCTTTTTTCTATTCCTGTTTTCCTAATTTAATAAATCTAACTTAATAGCATTACCTCAATCTTTTATATTAATTAGAAATGAGATTTTCTAACTTAATTTCAATCACTCATTAAAATACTAAACTTATAAAGTAAGTTTCTACTTTAAGAAAAGAATAATAAGTACAGCAATAACAAATCCATAAATAGCTGTTGCTTCTGCTAAGGCACATCCAAGAAGTAATGCCTTATTAATATCTGCTTTTGCTTCTGGTTGTCTTGCGATAGCTTCTGCCGCCTTTGATGTTGCAAGCCCAATTCCTATTCCTGCTCCTATTCCTGTCATTACAGCGATTCCTGCTCCTACTGCTACTAACATAACTCACATCTCCTCTTTTTTATCTACTCTACTTCTATAGCTTCCTTAATAAATAAGGAGGTTAAAAAGACAAATACATAAGTTTGAATCAGTCCATCAAAAATATCAAAATATAAACTAAATGGTACCGGCATAACAAATGGGATACATATTTTTATTAATTCCATTACTACAAAAGCACCTAGTACATTTCCAAAAAGTCGCATACATAATGAAAGTGGTCTAATAAATATTTCCAAAATATTGATTGGTGCAATCAGTGGAATGGGTTCTGCAAAACTTTTTACCCATTTCTTTAAACCCTTAGCTCTTATTCCTGCGTACTCAATAACAATAATGCTCATAATGGATAGAGCTGCTGTAACATTTAAATCCTTAGTGGGTGGTATAATACCAAATAATCCAATTAAGTTAGCACAAGCAATGTAAAGTGCAACTGTGCCGAGGTAAGGAATATAGCACTTTCCTTCTTCTCCAAGAATCTCTTCAAAAAAGTTATTCACCCAACCTACAATAAGCTCTAAATAGTTTTGCATTCTTGTTGGAATCATCTCTAGATTTCTTACAAAAACAACTGAAAATAGAACTAAGAATGCCATAATCAGCCACGTTGCAACAACTGATGATGGTACTGGTATGCCTCCAAAGATTGGAATAACAAAGCTAATTTTACAATCAAGTTGTGAAAGTAATTCTTCTCTAAATGCTTCCATTCTATCTCCCTCCTTTTCTATTATTCTTATTTAAATTGCATTAAAATGGTAAGCTAAATCATATAATATTTAGCAAATCCTTTTATTGCCTAATAATTATATTTTCTATTCTTTTTATTGTCAATTTTCAGAAACCTAAATATTCTTGTGTTGATTTACAAAAAAACATGTCAATTATTCCATTTTACTTCCAAATCATTTTTAGTTTTTGTACATTCCGCTGATTGCATTTTTTTTTAATTTATTCTCACTAAAATTTTCCCTAGGTTCTTAGTACTCTTTCATTATTTTTTTACTCAATAAGTAGGATTTTAGCCTATTTTTTCTATATAGCATGTGCTCTTCCCCTTCTCCCCTAGTGCCACATTTCTTTCTTACTATTTACTACTTGCAAATCCGCCTTCTATCTATTGCCAATCTTAACACTTTATTTATATATTTTATTCTTAACACTTTATTTATCTTCTCGTTTTTATATCAGTACTTATTTCTCTTCTATATAAGTACATCATTTTCTCCTATATTTCATAATAAAAAAAGGAATACTCATTGAAGGGTATTCCTCTCACATACTAATCTATTAATTTATATGCTTCCAACTCCAATCTCATTTAGTACGCGTTCTTTGACGCTAATAGTCTCTAATTGCATACTAATAGATAACTCATGATACAGATAGTCTTCTGCCATCTTCAAATATTTTGTATCTGTAGCAGTAATTTTCTTACCTTGATTTGCCTTTTCTTGTTTTCTATAGTAAATTGTTTTAATCATTTTTGCCCATCCAATGCATTGGCATTGATGTAAAGTTTCCTTATATATTTCCTCACGCTTTTTTTCATTATCTACATCTAAAACATCTATTCCACTTAATTCATCTAGTAAATCATTACCTTCTTCATTAGAAATAATCTTTCTCATAGCCATTTTTTTATTATCTACAGTAGAATAAATCCTACTATCCAATAAATCTAATGGTTGAAGTATTTGATTACTATATTCTGTTTTGTTTTTTTAAATATTGAATAAATGCTATACATCCCTCATAAATATCTTCATACGTTACATCAAAATTACCTGTATACCATGGATCTGCAATATCTCTTGGTCTATTGCTAAAGTCTAATAATCTATATACCTTTTGAGCCTCGTCATCACCAATAATGCGCTTCATATTTTTTAAATTATAACTCTCCATACCTAAAAGGAAGTCATATGTATTATAATCTTCCTGTCTTAATTGTACGGCTGTCTTTCCAGCTGTACTAATACCATACTGTGCTAATTTCTTTCTAGTTCCTGGATGCACACCATTTCCTATTTCTTCAGTACTTGTTGCTGCTGAAGCAATATAAAATCGATGCTTTAACCCTTCCTTTTCTACTAAGTCTTTCATTACAAATTCAGCCATAGGAGAACGACAAATATTCCCATGGCAAACAAATAAAACTTTTATCATATACCTAGACTCCTTATCTTATTATTCTATTTTCTACTTCATCATAATCCTCTATATATCTTATAAATAGAAACTATATGCCTATTGTATCACCTATAAATTGTTTCAACTATGTTTAATTCTTTAATAATCATATAAAAATCCCTCCTAAGTAGACTTTGGTTATTTACCTTATCTAGCTAAGAGGGCTCTATCATTATTTAATCCTATTAAGTTTTTATTTCTTTACATTCTTTTATTTACTTTAAGACTTTAAAACTTGCATTCTTTAATCTACAATACAAACTATCCTCATTTCCTTCATCACGATATGTTTCAAATATTCCTACCACTTCTACTTCTGTTTGGTCTAGTGGATAGTCATCTGGATAAAGATGTGTTCCATTATCCCATACAAACTCTATCCCCTGAGCACAACAAGCTGCTGCATCAGAAACAATCACATAATGATAATACTTTCCTGTAGGCTCATAATAACTTGCATAATATTGTCCCCTCATCTTAATACGCTTTCCAACATATGTATCTGGCTCTACCATCATGCCATAAACTGTGGCATAGACCATATCAGCTCCCATTTCAGTTAAATCATAGTCTACCTCTTCATTCTTTGGTAAAGCAATTGGTGCCATGGCTTCTTCTTGCTCTATTTCTAATTCCTTCTCATGATCTAACTGACGCTCATTCTTCTTAGAATCTTCATTTATCATTTGCTCCTCTAAAACTTGTGTCATACTATTCTTCTCATCTAGTTTTGTTCCTAACTGATTTGAACAGCCTACTAGACAAAATAGCATTGTACTTATTCCTATTACTACCTTTATATTCCTTATTTTCATATGTTATCTCCTTAGTATCTTTTCTATGATGCAACTTATGAAGAAAATAATAATATTAGCTACAACAATCGTTGAACCTACTGGTGTTGAAAAAAGAATAGATACCAACATTCCTGATACTGCACAGCATACTGAAATAATAGCTGAGCAAATAACTACCCCTTTAAAACTTTGTATGATTCGCATAGAAGATAGTGCTGGAAAAATAATGAGCGCTGAAATCAATAAAGAACCTACTAAATTCATTGCTAAGAC
>JAFOHG010000098.1 GCA_017421915.1 Cellulosilyticum sp.
GTATGAAAGAATTGAAGATATTGAGCGGATTAATAGTTTAAGTATGTGTATTTATCCACCGGTTATGCCCCTGCAGCGTACTTATAAAATGGGGCATCCCACACAAATTAGGGTTTTTATTAATCAAGATATGGACTGGAGAGATGATTTTAATAGAAAAAGCTATGAAGAGCATTTAAGGATTAATCCGCTGATTATGGCTATTTTAGGTTGGCCTTTTACAAATCAAATGAAATCTTTTTCAAAGAACTTAGTGCTAGTAGAGCCTATTTTAGGAAGTCAGATGTTTTGCTCTTGTATGTATTATAATGAAGGCTTAACTAAGCTATTATATGAGGAGAAAGAAGAGGAATGGAATATTGCTAGTTTAATGTCTTTTAATAAGCAGAGTCATACTTTAGCTGCACTAGCTCAACAAAAAGATGAAGCAGAAAGTCAGTTTTTAAAATGCGAAGAACATATATATGGTATTAATCGTTATATGCTGCCTTGTATTACAAAACAAAAAGTACATGATAAGCTTTATGACCAGTTAGTTAAGTTAACCCTTATGCAAAGGGCGACATTACTGAATTTGTCTAGTGAATTAGCACGTATTTCATCTTTGCCTAAGAGTGAATTGTCTTCTGCTATTTCAAGTATTTATGAGATTTATATTCAATTTATTAATCAACTTTATTTTAAGGAAGTAACTGAGGATTCAGAAGGCACCTATATTTATGAGCAGCTTTCTAAGGCTTTTAAAATAGAAGAAGAATTGGAGCAGCTGAATTTTGAAATTGATAAGGTTCATGAGTATGCGGATTTAGTAGAACAATCTGCATCTAATTTTAAAGTACAGCTTTTAACGATTATTGGTGCAGCTTTGGTGATTCCAAGTTTTGTAACAGGCTTTTTTGGCATGAATATTTTTCAAAAAGAGGCGTTACATTGGTGGGAAAATAGTTCTGTCGTGTTGTGGTTAAATAGTTATGTAGCACTTCCTATATTAGCTGTGATTGCTTTATGCTTATGGACAAAAAAAAGAAGCATTATGATGCTTCTTTTAAAAGTCATATTAAGCGTTTTGTGCTTAGTGAGTTTAAGTTTTATCCTAAAATATGGTAGCGGGTTATAGGATAAAACAAGCTGTACCCATTTGAATAGATTTATTTAAAGTCTTTAATGAGCTTTTCAAATACTTTAAGGGCTTCTTCAATAGGTGTAGATTGACTCATATCGACGCCAGCTATTTTAAGGAGGTCAATAGGGTCTTTAGAAGAACCGCCACTTAAGAAGCGAATATAATCGTCTACGGCACTTTGACCTTCGTTTAAGATGCGAGTAGAAAGTGCAATAGCAGCAGAGTAGCCCGTTGCATATTGGTAAACATAGAATGGTGTATAGAAGTGAGGAATACGTGACCATTCTAAGGCGATGGCTTCGTCAACAGTAACACTTGGACCATGATATTTTTTAACCAGTTCATAGTAGTGATTAGAAAGATACTCAGCAGTTAAAGTTTCTCCTTTTTGGTAAGCTAAGTGCATATCTCGTTCAAATTCAGCAAACATGGTTTGACGATAAAGTGTACTTTTGAATTGTTCCATAAAGTAGTTGATTAAGTAGCTTTTTTCTGCTGGGTCTTTTGTTTCTTTAAGCAGATATTGCATTAAAAGGGCTTCATTCACTGTAGAAGCAACTTCAGCTACAAAAATGCAATAATCGCCATAAACATGAGGCTGATTTTTGTGAGAGTAGTAAGTATGCATGGCATGGCCTAGTTCATGGGCGAGAGTAAACATACTATTCACATTTGAAGTATGATTAAGCAGAATATAAGGGTGAGGTGCACCATAGGTTCCCCAAGAATAAGCACCACTACGTTTGCCTGCATTTTCATATTTATCAATCCAGCCCTCTTCAAAGGCTGACTTGGCAACTGCAATATAATCTTCGCCAAGAGGTGTTAATGCTTTAAGGATGATTTCTTTGGCTTCTTCAAAAGAAATTTCTTTATTAAAATCTTTTACCATAGGTACGAAAAGGTCATACATATGAAGTTCGTCTAAACCTAAAGTTTTTTTACGTAATGCCATATAGTCATGTAAAACGTTTAGATTTTCATTAACGGTATCAATAAGATTATGATAAACCTCTACAGGAATATTATTTTCTGAAAGTGCCATATGAAGGGGTGACTCAAAATGTCTAACTGTAGAAAATAAACCGTATTGTTTGATGTTACCTGCAAATAAGCTAGAAATGGTATTTTTTAACTCACTGTAAGTATTGTATAATGCACTAAATGCCTCTTGACGTACACTGCGATTGCTGCTTTCCATAAATGGAATATAAGTTGCATGGGTAAGGCGTACTTTTTCACCTTTTTCATTTTCAATCGTAGGGAATTTAAGGTCTACGTTATTAAGCATGGCAAAAGTATTTTGAGCTGTGCCAGCAATATCTCCTACTTGGGCTAAAAGGGCTTCAGTATTGGCATCTAAAATATGTGCCTTTTGACGTAGGATTTCATCTAAGTAACGCTTGTAGTGTGTAAGCTTAGGCACATTCGTATAGAAAGTTTCAAGTTGCTCACTCGTAAGGCTTGAAAGTTCTGGATTAGCAAAAGCGAGTGCACTGCTTGCTTTAATCGATAAAACTTCTGTTTTTTGAGAAAGGTCTTGATAAAAGCTATTGTTGCCATCTTCATGAAGGCGCATATGTGCATAAACATAAAGCTTATTCATTTCTTCCCAAAACTGGTCTTGTGCTTCTAAAAAAGCAAGTAGTGTTTGACCATCTTTTGTAAGTTTATTTTCATAAACAGCAAACTTAGCAAGTTCACCTTCCATATGTGTAAAGCTTGATTTAAAAGCCTCATCTGTAGCATAAATATCTTCTAATTTCCATTTATCTTCAGGTTTAACTTGATGACGTGAAATGAGTTTTTCACTCATGAGATCAACTCCTTATTTTATTTTTCTTAATGATTTCACACAACTAAAAATCATAAGTAGCTAAAATTTATAAATGTGAAATCTATAGAGAGAAACTATCTATAAACTAGATTTATACATCGACATAAAGTGTTTTCTCTGAATGATTTCACACAATTAAAAATCATAAGTAGCTAAAATTTATAAATGTGAAATCTATATAATCTATAGTATACTCTATTTTATGGGAAAATAATAACAAATAAGAATTGATTTTTGATATTTATGAAGAATTTTGCTATACTCATAGAAAAGAATGAAGGGGCAAAAGGAGGAGGCTTTATGCGTATTTATATTAGCGCAGATATGGAAGGGATTGCAGGTATTTCAAAATGGGATGAGACAATCAAGGGAAAACAGGATTATGAAATGTATAGGGAGCAAATGACATTAGAGGTTGCAGCGGCTTGTGAGGGGGCAATAGAAGCAGGTGCGACTTATATTTTAGTAAAAGATGCCCATGAAGATGGGAAAAATTTAATTCATAGTATGCTACCAAGAAATGTGAAAGTAATTTCTGGATGGAGTAATCATCCTTATGGAATGGTAGAAGGATTAGATGAAACTTTTGATGCGGTTATTTTTATTGGCTATCATTGTGGGGCAGGTTCTAATGGGAGTACCCTTGCGCATACATTATATCCAGAGCGTATTTGTAACATCAAAATTAATGGGGAGGACGCAGATGAATTTTTAATTCATGCGTATGCTTGCCAGATGATAGGCGTACCTGTGGTAGCTGTTTCTGGAGATGGAGAATTAATGCGTCATGTAAGAGCATTTGATGAGCAAATAAAAACCATTGCACTACAAGAAGGCTTTGGAGGTGCAATGGTAAGCATTCATCCTGATTTAGCCTTAGAGCGTATTAAGCGAGGGGTTAAAAAGAGTTTAGAGGAGAAAGTGCCACATGAGTTTAAGGAAATAGAGTATTTTGATATGACTGTAGAATTTAAAAATCATGCAGATGCGTATAAATATTCATTTTATCCAGGAGCAGAACAAATAGGTGAGTATAGCGTACACTATGGCTCTCAAAATTATATGGATTTATTAACTTTTATGCTTTTCTTAGCTTAAGAAAGGATAGGCAGCATGTTAACCTTATTATTATCACGTCATGGGACAACTTTGGCAAATGAAGAGGGCAGGTGGATTGGAAGAAAAGAAAGCCCCATTTCTAAAAAAGGACAAGAAGAGATTTTACAGTTAAAAGAAAAGTTAAAGCCGTATAAGATAGATGGTATTTATACAAGTCCAAGTTTACGTACACTAGAAACAGTGGAGCAAGTAGTAGATAGGGAGATAAGAAGTAGACTGGTGTATCCAGTTGAAGCGTTAAGAGAAATAGACTTTGGGCTGTTTGAAGGAAAAAATTTCAAATGGGCCAAGCAGCATTATCCACAAGAAGTTCAAAAGATGATTGAAGAAAAAGAAGCCTATACTTATCCAGAAGGTGAAAGTTTACTTATTATGCACCAGCGTATAGCCAATTGGCTGAGGTGGTTTAAGAGGCAACATACCCAAGGGACCTACTTCATTTGTGCACATGGTGGAACGATTCGCAGTATTTTGTCAGAGCTATTAATTGGTAGTTATGACTTACATTGGCATTTTAAAATAGGCCATGGGACATTAACCGTTGTGACAATAGATGAAGATTTTGCTGTAATTGAATCTTTAAACGGTTAATAAAATCGTGTATAATCGTTAGGTTAAGTGGAATTACCAAAATAGAAGGAGACTGAGAGAATGGGCTTTTTTAAAGTTACAGTAGGTGTAATGGGGTCATCTAAGTCGGCAAGAGCTATTGCTGAAGTACAAAATTTAAAAGTAAGAAATTTAAAAACTTTGGTCGTAAAACCAGAATTAGATACAAGAGATGGGGGCTACATTTGTAGTCGTTTAATTAATGATAAAGTAAAAGCAGATGTACTGCTTAAACCAGATGAGTCATTAAAAGTGAATGAAATCATTAGTAATAATTATGATTATATTGTAGTAGATGAATTTCATATGCTGAGCACAGAGCAAGTGAAAGAACTTTATAAAATAAGTGCCATTTCACAAACGAATATTAGTATGTATGGCCTTAGAATGTCTTGGAAGGGGATTCCTTTTGAAAGTGCAGCATTAGCACTAGGTTATGCCGATGAAATTGAAATGATTAAGATGGTAGATAAAGACCAAAATCTTCTAAGTCATCATATCAAATATACAAATGGCGTACCAAGTCCTTTAGGTGAGGACTCAGGCATTATTGTAGTAGGCGATTTAGATAAGACAAGTTATTCTACAGTATCTAAAAATGACTTTTACAAAATTTATCAAATGCTAGGACAAGTTGAAGAATAAAATTGAAACTTGACAGATAATATTATAAATGTTAGACTAATTTCAATCAAATAAAAGATTGCCTTTAAGTTTGGCCCAGAGAGACCAAAAAGGAGAATAAAATGAGAACATTATTAAGTAGATTAATAAACATTCAAATAAATAGCGACTATATAAAATATACAAGAAGAGGTACTTTATCCGTAGGGAAAAGTGTACCTATGTTTTGTAATATATTTTTTCGTAAGTTAAAGGCAATAGAAGGATGATAGATCCTTTTATTGCCTTTTATTTTTTTAATAAATAAGTTCTAAAAATTTTAAATAAAAGTTGGTTCTCTAAAAGCAATCAATAAGGTGAAAAGGAAGGGTAAATCGTGCAAACTAAACAACAATTTTTAAATCAAAAAGATTTGTTAGGGATTAGACAGCTCAGTACGGAGGAAATCTGGCTCATCCTTGAACGTGCAGAAAGTATGAAAGCGATTGTAACAGGAGAAAAAGAGAAGAGTAGTCTCCTTAAAGGAAAAAGTGCGGTTACATTATTTTATGAAAATAGTACGAGAACACGTATGGCATTTACAATGGCAGGTACTTATTTAGGAGCGAATGTAAAGGATTTAGGTGTAGCCAATAGTAGTGTTAAAAAAGGTGAAAGTCTAGTAGATACAGGAATTACATTAGACCGTATGGGCATTGACTACATGATTATGAGACACAATCAAAGTGGTGCGGCTCACTTACTTGCTCAAAATGTATCAGCAAGTGTCATTAATGCAGGAGATGGTGCCAATGAACATCCAACACAAGCCTTACTTGATTTTTATACGATTTATGAAAAAAAGGGTGGGTTTAAAAATTTAAAAGTAACCATTATTGGGGATATTGCACATAGCCGTGTAGCACGTTCTAATGTATTTGGTTTAACAAAGCTTGGTGCAAAGGTGACACTAGCTGGTCCAGGAACGCTTACAGCTAAAAGTATGGAGTGCTTAGGATGTAAGGTAGAAACGGATTTGAAGCAGGCTGTAAAAGATGCGGATATTGTGATGGCACTACGTATTCAATTAGAAAGACAAAAAGGTGGACTCTTCCCTAACCTTAGAGAATACAGTCAAATTTATGGCATTGACCAAAATTTATTTGACTATGCAAAACCAGATGCCTTACTGATGCACCCAGCACCAGTTAATAGAGGGGTAGAACTGATGCCAGAGCTGATGGATAGCGATGTGTCAGTCATTGACCAACAAGTTACAAATGGTGTGGCTGTGCGTATGGCAATCTTAGCTTTATTAAATGAAAGGAGAGCAAATTAATGAAAATTTGTATTCAAAATGGACTGATTATTAACCCAAAAACACAAATGGAGCAAATAAGTGACCTTTGGATTGAAGATGGAAAAGTAAGCTTTATTGGAGAAAAAGAAGATACAGCAGATGAAGTGATTGATGCAAGTGGTAAATGGGTTGTACCAGGATTAATTGATCTCCATGTACATTTTAGAGCACCAGGTTTTGAACATAAAGAGGATATTGAAAGTGGTACAAAAGCAGCAGCTAAGGGCGGATTTACAACAGTATGCTGTATGCCAAATACAAATCCAGTAATTGATAACGAATGCGTTGTAGAATACATACACTCAATGGCTAGAAAGGCAAATAGCATTAACGTGCTTCCAATAGGAGCGGTTACAAAAGGCCAACAAGGTGAAACATTAGCAGATATCGGAAAAATGAAAGAACATGGCGTATGTGCCATTAGTGAAGATGGTAAAACCGTTATGGATTCAGGGCTTATGAAAAAAGCCATGAGCTATATGAAACCTTTTGATTTAGTCATGATGTCTCACACAGAAGATAGAACTTTAACAGGTGGGGCAATGAATGCAGGTGAAAATGCACAGCTTTTTGGAATCAAGGGCATTCCAAGAGAAGCAGAAGAAATTATTGTAGCAAGAGATATTTTACTTGCTAAGTATACAGGATGTAAACTTCACCTTTGCCATATTAGTACAGAAGGTAGCTTAGATATTATTCGTTTTGCTAAAGCACAAGGTGTTAAGGTAACAGCAGAAACAGCACCACATTATTTCACTTTAGATGATAGCATTTTAGGGGATTATGATACTAATAAGAAAATGAGTCCTCCACTTCGTACAAAGAAAGATGTAGAAGCGATTAAACGAGCACTTATAGATGGCACATTAGATGTGATTGCAACAGACCATGCACCACATCACTATGATGA
>JAFOHG010000099.1 GCA_017421915.1 Cellulosilyticum sp.
AGCATAATATAAGTGTTTTGTATCCATGAAAATCCTCCTTGAGTATTGATTAGGCTAATAAGTTGTATAAAAAAATGCTAATGGTACGAGATTTGCTTTAATGATAATATGAAAATACAAAAAATTCAATAAGAGAGGTGAGTGTGATGAAGCACATATTCATTATCAATGGCACATTAAGTGTACTATGGAAATCTGGAAAAAGTATTTATTTATTGCAGCCTATGGTCTTATAACCGCTTCTTTAGGAAAGACATTAGGAGAAGTCTATGAGGATGAACAGATAAGACAAATGACACTAGAGGTGATAAGAGAGAGTGCAAGAGTTGGTCGTAAGGAAGGTATAGAGATACCTGTTATAAAGAAATTATATGCCATGCTATAAAAGTCGAGAGTAGATTATAAAAAATAGGAAAATGATTTTAGTTTAAATTAATGTCAAGGGAAAGGAAGCGATAGCATGTTTCAGTGGAATGCCAATTTATATAATCACTTTAATAAGGAACGTTTACAACCTAGTATTGATCTTGTTAATAAACTGCCTAAGGGGGAGTATAAGAGAATAATAGATATAGGTTGTGGTACAGGGATGAGTACTTGGGCACTTAGAAATAAGTTTTTAAAATCAAGTATTGTCGGAGTTGATTTATCGCATGAAATGCTAGAAAAGGCCCAGGAATTAAAGATGGATGTAGAATGGATTCAGCGAGACTGTAGTAAGACTCTAGTGGACTTAGGCCATACTTCAAAAGATTACAACCTGATAGACAAAAGGCATTTGTGGAGGCTATTAAAGCATTACTACCTACTATCTATCCAATGCAAGTAGATGGTAAGATTTTATTTGTATTTGAAAGAATTATGTTTATTGCAAAATAAAGAGAATCCAGTCAAATAAGCTTGGAAAATGGATTGGATAGAAGAAGCAGTTATGATAAGAGCTGACTAAAATCAGCGCTTATCATAACTGCTTTTGATTTTGGGAGGACAGTCGGTATTTTCGTTTTACATAATGGAGAGTATCCTCTTTGAGACAGGATATTAAAAAACAAATATTGTAGAAATATAGCTACGAAAAGCATAAAGAAACTGGTATAATAGAGTTTAAGTAATTGAAAGGAGCTATAAGGATGTACAAATTAATTGCAGTAGATATGGATGGAACACTTCTTCGTGAAGATAAAACAATTTCAGATAGAACAAAAGAAGCGATTCGTGGGGCCGTACAAAAAGGCGTTAAAGTGGTTTTAGCATCTGGTAGGCCTATTGAAGGGTTAGAACGCTATTTAAACGAATTAGAGCTTACATCAGAAAATGATTATGTAATGAGTTTTAATGGAAGTCTCATTCAAAATGTTAAGACAAGACAAATTGTATCAAAAAATATTTTAAAGGGAAGCGATTTAAAGAAACTTTATGCTCTATCAAAAGAAATTGGAGTTAATATTCATGCTTTTACAAAGCAAGGTTGTATTACGCCAAAAATGAATGAGTATACACAACTTGAAGGGCGTATTAATGGTATAGAGGTATATGAAGCAGATTTTGACACACTCAGTGAAGAGGAAGATGTGATTAAGGTCATGTTTATTGACCCACAGCCAGTTTTAGAAGAAGCAATGAAAAAGATTCCAGAAGCATACTATGAGGAGTTTACTATTGTAAGGAGCGCACCATTTTTCTTAGAGTTTTTAAATAAGAAATCAAGTAAAGGAACAGGCATTAAAGCATTAGGGGACCATTTACATATTTCAAGAGAAGAAATCATCTGTATTGGTGACGCAGGAAATGATTTAGATATGATTGAATTTGCAGGCTTAGGTGTTGCAATGGGGAATGCCTTTCCAGAGGTAAAAGAGGCCGCAGATTATATAACATCTACAAATGAAGAAGATGGTGTGGCACATGTTATTGAAAAATTTATTGGAATCGGTTAGAATAGAGCAATATAGATAGATATGAATTGAGGAGGACGCGAATGGACGTAGACGAGGATATTATAGTTAGAGAGATGAATGAGGAGGACGCTGAAAAGTTAGATATATTACTGGAAAAGCCCACCGGTATTCAATCTATATATAAATCCTATTTAGAAGAAACAACCTCTGGTAGATGCCAGTATATTGTAATTTATTATAAAGGACAAATGGCAGGGTATGCAAAGATAGACTGGAAAAGTAATTATGAAGACTTTGAGGAAGAGGGTATCCCAGAAGTTAAAGCAATACAGATTTTTGATGATTTTCGTAATAAGGGCTTGGGACATTGTTTAATGAATACAATAGAAGAGCAGGTAAAAAAGCGTAGTAATTATTGTGCTGTAGGTGTGGGATTAGCTGAGCCTTATGAGTCTGCTCAGAGATTACTTGCAGAGCGTGGATATGAACCAGATGGAAAAGGCGTTTTCTATATTGACCCAGAATTCGTCCATAATGAACTCGAAGTAGATGACTATCAAGCATTAATGATGATAAAAAAATTAAATAATTAGAAAAAGTGGTATCTGTTAAAGATATCACTTTTTTTATGAAAAAAATTGATATTTTTACTATTTATGTAAGTGGTGTGTGCCGAAATAAATTTTAACATAGTATATAATAACAAGGAGATAATAGAGTGAATATTAGAGAGCACTTAAAGCAAATAAATACCCTTAATGATGCACAAGAAATTATTTTAGTATGCGGCCCCAAAACACATGGACAACTTTTTTTCTGTGTTATTAATACACACTATATCATGGAAAGTACAATTGAAAACTATGAGCTTAATGTAGAAAATATTCGTAAGGTAATAGGTAAAGTTTATAGTAGACAAAAAAGAAATGGAACACAAGTACTTATACATGATATAGAAGTTCTTATTCAAATGCTTGAACAAAATGACGCTTTAAGTTTACC
>JAFOHG010000100.1 GCA_017421915.1 Cellulosilyticum sp.
ATCCACTAGAGGCTCTAAAAAAGTTAATGGCAAGTTATAAAGCACCTAAGTTAAAAGAGTTACCACCATTTACAGGCGGAGCTGTAGGTTATTTTGGCTATGATATGGTGAGATATACAGAAAAGATTCCTATGACTAATAAGGATGAAATAGATGTAGCAGATATAAAGTTAATGTTCTTTAATGACATTATTGCTTTTGACCATTTAAAACAAAAGATTTTTTTGATAACTAATATAGATGCAAAGGTGGAAGATTTAGAGGAGGCTTATGATGAGGCAAAAGCACATTTAAAAGAATTAATGGATTTTATTAGTCGACCAATTAAGCGAAGGGTTGTTCAATTCGAAGAAGATATTCATTTTGAAAGTAATATGAGTAAAGAAGCCTTTATAGCAAAAGTGGAAAAAGCTAAAGCGTATATTGCAAATGGAGATATTTTTCAAGTAGTGCCTTCACAGGTTTTTAAAGCAGAGCTTTCAAGTAATTTATTCGATGTATATCGTGTACTAAGAACGATGAATCCTTCACCCTATATGTATTTAATGCAGTTTGATGATTTACAACTAGCAGGAGCTTCCCCAGAAACATTAGTTAAAGTACAAGATGGAATAGTAACGACTATGCCGATTGCAGGAACTCATCCAAGAGGAAAAACAGAAGAAGAGGATAGGAGGCTAGATGAGGAACTTTTAAATAATCCAAAAGAATTGGCAGAACACAATATGTTAGTGGATTTAGCCAGAAATGATATAGGAAAAATTAGCGAGATTGATACAGTAGAAGTAACAGAGTATAAAGCCCTTCAAAGATTTTCACATGTTACGCATATTACAAGTACAGTAAAAGGTCGGTTGAAAAGTGGGCTTAATAGTGTAGATGCCATTCGGTCTATTCTTCCAGCGGGAACTTTATCAGGAGCGCCTAAAGTGAGAGCAATGGAAATTATTGAGGAACTAGAAGAGCAGCGAAGAGGAATTTATGGTGGGGGGATCGGATATATCGGCTATGATGGTAGTTTAGATACTTGCATTGCTATAAGAACGATTGTAAAGAAAGAAGGAATGGCATATGTGCAAGCAGGAGCAGGTATTGTATTAGATTCAAATCCAGAGTTAGAGTATCAAGAATGTGTCAGTAAGGCATCAGCACTTTTTGAAGCGATGAAGGAAGTGAGGGAAATCTTATGATTATAATAATTGATAACTATGATAGCTTTACCTATAACTTGTATCAATATATAGGTCATTTTAATGCAGATATACAGGTCTTTAGAAATGATGAAATAACTATAAAGGAAATAGAACAGCTCAGTCCAACACATCTTATGATCTCTCCAGGACCTAAGTATCCAAAGGATGCAGGAATCTCTATAAAAGCAATTCAGCATTTTTCAGGGAAGATTCCTATTTTAGGAGTATGTTTAGGGCATCAATCTATAGCAGAAGCTTTTGGGGCAAAAGTTGTAAGAGCAAAGCAAATATTTCATGGTAAAACAAGTGAAATTACGGTAGATACTAAATCACCCCTATTTAAAGAGTTACCAGAAAAGATTACGGTAGGACGATATCATTCACTTATTGTAGATAAAGAGAGTTTAACAAAGGATTTAGTGATTACAGCAGAGGATATAGCAGGTCAGATTATGGCACTAAAACATAAAGAGTACCCAACTTTTGGACTTCAATTTCACCCAGAATCTATTTTAACGACAGACGGAAAGAAAATGATTAAAAATTTTTTGGAGGTGTCTTTATGATGATGAATGAATATATCAAAAAATTGATTGAAGGTCAAGATTTAACAATACAAGAAGCCAATGCTGCAATGGATACAATTATGAGTGGTGAAGCAACTTCAGCTCAAATTGGAAGTTACCTTACAGCCCTTCGCATGAAAGGGGAGACTATTGAAGAAATTACAGGATGTGCTAAGGGTATGAGAGAAAGATGCATACAGCTTGTTGGTAAAGGAGATTTAATGGATATTGTAGGAACAGGTGGCGATTGTACTAATACATTTAATGTATCTACGGTTTCTTCTTTTGTAGTGGCTGCAGGGGGCGTTAAAATTGCTAAGCATGGAAATAGAAGTGTTTCTAGTAAATGTGGTAGTGCGGATGTACTTGAAGCTTTAGGTGTAAAGCTGGATTTAACCAAAGAGCAAAATGAAAGTGTATTAGAAAAAACAGGTATATGTTTTATGTTTGCACCTATTTATCATAGTGCAATGAAATATGTAGCAGCACCAAGAAAAGAATTAGGCGTAAGAACAATCTTTAATATATTAGGACCTCTTGCTAATCCAGCTTATGCCAATCTTCAAGTGATGGGTGTTTATTCAGAGGAATTAGTAGAGCCTATGGCAAAGGTACTTAGTAATCTAGGTGTTAAAAGAGCTATGGTCGTGCATGGTGCAGATGGTGTAGATGAAGTTTCAATTTGTGGATTAACTAAGGTATGTGAAGTTAGAGAAGATGGTTTAAGAAGTTATATGATTAATCCAGTGGAATTAGGACTTAGACTTGCAAAGCCAGAAGAAATTAAAGGAGGATTAGCAGAGGAAAATAAAGAAATTGCCTTATCTATATTAAGAGGGGAGAAAGGCGCAAAGAGAGATATGGTGCTTATTAATAGTGCTGTTGCTCTTTATACTGCATTAGATGATATAACTTTAAAAGAGTGTGTAGAGATGGCAGCAGAACTTATTGATAGTGGGAAAGCATTAGAAAAAATGCAAGATTTTGTGAATGCAACTAGAGCATTTAATTAAAAGATAAGTGGAAAATAACTTGAGAAAGGGGGATAACATGATATTAAATCAAATTATTGCAGATAGAAGAAAAGCCGTTGAGGCTTTAAAAGCAGTGATGACAATAACTGATTTAGAAAAACAAATCATGGAGTCTAAAATAAGGCACTACGCCTTTAAAGAAGCACTTAAAGATAAAAATAAAGCACTTAATATTATTGCAGAGGTAAAAAAGGC
>JAFOHG010000101.1 GCA_017421915.1 Cellulosilyticum sp.
AAATGAAAGTACACGTATTTATTTAGCTAACACCGTAACAATTATGCGAGCAAATAATAATTTAGTTTATTATGTATGTGTTTCTAAAGATATTTCGAATACATTTAAATTAAAGGAAGAATATTATAAAGCAAATTATTTAGACCCACTAACGCATTATCCAAATCAAAAGATTTTTGTGGAAAGCTTAGACAGGCAAGTTAAGAAAGCCAAAGAAGTTCATCAGAAGTTAGCTATTATTCTATTAGATATAGAAAAGGTAGGAGAAATTAATACGTATTATGGCATAAGTATGGGGGACTATGTTATTAAAGAAGTGGGTAGGCGCATTAAAGAAGAGATTTATAATCATCAAACACTTTTTAAATATAGTGGAAGTGTATTTGCTATTTTACAGCAAAATGTAATAGAAGAAAAAGAGATTGAGCAGTTTTTATTAAAAATTCATCAAGTTATAGAAAGACCTATATCTATTCAAGGAAGAAAAATATATATTGGGCTTAATATAGGAGTTGCACTATATCCTAATGATGGCGCAAGTACTTCAAAACTTATTGAAATGGCACAAGTTGCCCTTATATATGCTAAAAAACAGAAAAAAAGCTCGGGGGCATGCATTTATTATTCTAGAGCAATTCAAGAAGAATTAGAGTTAAATAAACAACTAGAAATAGACCTACAAAGAGCAGTTAAAAATGATGAGTTTATTGTGTATTATCAACCGTTTGTTGATTTAAAAGAAGAAAAAATTGTTGGGATGGAAGCTTTAATAAGAAGACAAAAGCAGGACGGTCAAATTATAGCTCCAGATGTTTTTATTAGTGAATTAGAACGTATGGACTTAATTGGTCAGGTAGGAATGCGAATATTAGAAAAGGTATGTATACAAATACGCCAATGGTTAGATAAGGGATATAATATAGTACCTATTTCAGTTAATATATCAGCATTACAATTCAAAAATCCATATTTAGTGAATCATATAAAAGAAATTTTAAGAACATACAACATTGCGCCTAGATATATTGTATTAGAGATTACTGAAACCACGATTATAGAAGATGTAGAAAGTGTTAAATTAACGATTGAAGAACTAAGAAATAGTGGTTTTACTATTTCTATTGATGATTTTGGAACGGGTTATGCTTCAATTGGCTACTTGAAGAAATTTATGTTTGATCACTTAAAAATTGATATGTCTTTTATTAGAGAGATTGTGGTAAATAGTGAAGACCGTGCTATTGTGGAAGCTATTATTGCTATTGCAAAAACATTACATTTAAAAACGATTGCAGAAGGTATAGAAAATGAAGAGCAGCTTTATATTGTTAGTGCATTAGGATGTGAAATGGGGCAAGGTTATTTTTGGGATAAACCCATTTCAGCTCATAAAATAGAAGAAAAATACTTTATAAGATGTAGATAGTATATTTTTTGGTCCATAGTGGCTTGAAATATAAAGTAGTAATATGGTAAACTAATTGGAGATATAAAAATATGTACTAACAGTGTATTTGATAACAAGGGTTTTCCTTGTTATTTTTCTTTATAAAATTTATTTAAAGGAGTTATTATTAATGAATGATTGGGAAAGTATGACGCTAATCCAGCTTAAGGAGATAGCTAAAACTTTAGAAATAAAAAACATAAATAAGATGCGAAAAAGTGAAATAATTGAAGCTTTAAATACCGCAAATAACTCCAACCAAACCAATGAAGAAGATGATGAACTATTAGGTTCTGAATTAGAAGATGAAAATCAAGTAACGTTAGAAAGTAATGAAGAAGAAACGAAAATAGAACGTATTAAAGGGGCAGGAATTTTAGAAATCATGGCAGATGGATATGGTTTCTTACGTGCTCAAAACTTTATGCGTGGTGAAAATGATATTTATGTTTCTATTTCACAAATTAGACGATTTAATTTAAAAACAGGTGATTGGATAGAGGGAGATATTAGAAAACCTAAAGAAGGAGAAAAAGCAGGAGCACTTTTATATGTGCATAAAGTCAATGGGGACAGGCCTGAAAAAGCTAAATATCGTCCTAATTTTGAAACATTAACACCTGTTTTTCCAAGCGAGAAGTTAAAATTAGAGTCAAATAGTGAGATTTTATCAACACGTATTATCGATTTAATGGCACCTATTGGGAAAGGGCAAAGGGGATTGATTGTAGCTCCACCTAAGGCAGGTAAGACAATTTTGCTTAAGCAGATTGCTAATGCCATTACACATAATCATCCAGATGTTTCTTTAATTGTCGTACTTATAGATGAAAGACCGGAAGAGGTTACGGATATTCGACGTTCTATTCAAGGAAAAGATGTAACAGTCATTGCTTCTACTTTTGATGAGCCACCAGAACATCATAAACAAGTGGTGGAAATGGTTTTGGAACGTGCAAAAAGAATGGTAGAGCAAGGAAAAGATTTAGTTATTTTACTAGATAGCATTACGCGTATGGCAAGAGCTTATAATTTGACTATACCACCAAGTGGAAGAACACTTTCAGGAGGACTTGATCCAGCTGCACTGCATATGCCAAAGAAATTCTTTGGAGCTGCTAGAAAAATTGAAGGTGGTGGAAGTTTAACTATCTTAGGAACAGCTCTTGTTGAAACGGGAAGTAAGATGGATGATGTTATTTTTGAAGAATTTAAAGGGACAGGTAACATGGAACTTGTATTAGATCGTTCCTTATCAGAAAGACGTATTTTCCCAGCTATTGATATTTATAAATCAGGAACAAGACGTGATGACTTACTTTTGTCTGGAGAAGAAATGAGCGTTGCTTACAATATTCGCAAAGATTTAAGTAGAAATCACAGCTCTGAAGTAATGGAGAGCATGATTCACTCTATGATAAAATCTAAATGCAATGCAGAATTTGTAGAGAGAATGAAGAAAAACGTGTAGTTTTTCTTATTATTTAAAGGGTAACTACTTGCAAAGATAACGTAAGTCTGATATAATACTATCGTTGTCACAAATTTGCTAGAGTTAAAATTAACATAGAACAGGTTTATGAAAGAGGTGAATCAAGTGAAAAACGATATCCAACCAAAATACGAAGCAGTTACAGTTGTATGTAACGGATGTGGAGCAGTTATTGAAACTCGTTCAACAAAAGAATCTATCAACATTGAGGTTTGTTCAAAATGTCATCCTTTTTATACAGGTAAACAAAGAGCAGCATCAGCTAAAGGTAGAATTGATAAATTCAACAAAAAATTTGGAATGTAATATCCATTGGAAAAGGGTTGAGAGGATGGTCTCAACCCTTTTTCTTATAGAATCAATACAATAGGGTTATTTTGTAACAGATTAGCTTATTAAAGATAGAAAATAGAATAGGAGGTAGACTATGGCAAGAGTTAATATTGGCGGTCAAGCGGTACTTGAAGGTGTCATGATGAAGGGGAAAAACTATTATGCAGTTGCAGTAAGAAAAGCAGATGGCTCTATAGTATGTGAAACCAAAGAGTGTAGAAGCATTGCTGAACGTATTAAATTGTTTAGACTTCCTTTATTTAGAGGGATGCTTGTTTTTGTAGAATCTCTTATTTTAGGAATTAAATCTCTTAATTTTTCGGCAGAGCTTTATGGAGATGAGGAAGAAATAGAAGAACCTAGTAAGTTTGAGAAATGGCTTATGGATAAGTTAGGTGATCAGGGCGAAAAGATTATTATGGGGCTTGTTATGGCTTTTTCTTTTGCGCTATCTATAGGACTCTTTATGGTATTGCCAATGCTTATTGGAGCAGGTGTTAAGCATATTGTTGATATTCCATTATTTGTACAAAATATCATTGAAGGTTGCATTCGTATTCTTTTATTCTTATCTTATATGAAAATGGTTACTAAAGTAAAAGATATAAAAAGAACTTTTGAATATCATGGTGCAGAGCATAAAAGTATTAACTGTCTTGAACAAGGAAAACCACTTACTGTTGAAAACGTAAGAAATTGTAGCAGATTACATAAAAGCTGTGGTACAAGTTTCTTATTTGTGGTTATGATTGTAAGTATCC
>JAFOHG010000102.1 GCA_017421915.1 Cellulosilyticum sp.
GTAATCGAGCGGTGATTGGAACAATGGCACACAAGAAGATTCAAAATAGCATGGAGCCAAACTATGAAGCTGAGGTTAAACTCATACATGAATGTCAAATAGAGGACATTACCTTTGTAATAGAAGGTAGAGCAGATGGAATTATTAGGGACCTTGTATCGGTTACAATTGATGAAATTAAAACAACGGCTACGCCATTAGAAGCCATTGATGAGAATTTTAATCCCCTTCACTGGGCACAGGCGAAATGTTATGCCTATTTTTATGCTAAAGATAAAGGTCTTAGCGAAATGCAAGTTAGGCTTACTTACTACAATATAGAAACCAAAGAAATGAAGCATATCCAAAGAGGTTTTTTCTTTGAGGAGCTAGAAAGCTTTTTTAATCATATCATTCATAAATATTATAAGTGGATGCGTTTTTATATGGACTGGTGTCAAATCAGGGACAGTTCTTTGCAGCAGCTTGGCTTTCCTTTTAAAAATTATCGAAAAGGGCAAAGAGAATTGGCTATAAGTGTTTATAAAACCATTAAAAAGGGAACACTTGGAAAAGAAGAGAAGGGGAAAACAGGCGGTAATCTATTTGTGAATGCACCTACAGGCATTGGTAAAACTATTTCTACATTATTTCCTGCATTAAAGGCTATGGGAGAGGGTAGCGGTAGCAAGATTTTTTATTTAACAGCTAAGACCATTACAAGGACGGTAGCAGAGGAAGGGATTGTGCGTTTACAGCAAAATGGGGCAAAGATTAAGTCCATTACGCTTACAGCTAAGGATAAGATTTGTTTTTGTGAGAAAAGACAGTGTCATCCTGATTTTTGTCAATGGGCAGATGGGCATTATGACAGGGTAGATGATGCTGTTTATGAGATGATTACAAAGGAAGATTTATTAACGAGAGAGTTAATTGAGCAGTATGCACGTCAGTATAGTGTTTGTCCATTTGAACTAGCGTTAGATTTAACGGTGTGGGCAGATGTAGTCATTTGTGATTATAACTATGTTTTTGACCCTAATGTAGGACTTAAACGTTTTATAGATCAGCATGATTTTATTTTATTAGTAGACGAGGCACACAACTTAGTAGATAGAGCTAGAGAGATGTATTCGGCAGGGCTTTCTAAAAAGCAGGTATTGTCAGTTAAGAAGTTATTAGGAAAAGAACACTCAGCTATTACTAAGGAGCTTACTAAGATTAATGAATGGTTATTGGAGCTTAGAAGAAATTATATTGATGAATTAGGTGTCTATATTAGTAAAGAAGCACCTAAAACGCTTTATACTTTACTACGTCGCTTTTTAAATGTGTGTGATAAGAAATTAGTTCAAAAGGGAAATGATTTGCCAAGTGAGCTTTTAGATTTATATTTTGAAGCGTATAACTTTAACAGGTGCTATGAATTATTTGATGAGCACTATATTTGCTATGCAGAGCATATAGGCAGTGAGGTATATATTAAGCAGTTTTGTATAGACCCATCTGTAGCCATTCGTGAGAAAATAGAAAGTAGCAAGAGTACCATTTTCTTTTCAGCTACTTTATTACCTATAGATTATTTTAAGGATATGCTAGGCGGTAAAGAAGAGGTTGCTATTAATTTTGAATCTCCTTTTGAAGAGAAGCGTGCTTTGAGAATGATTGCCACAGATGTTTCTACGCGATATAAGGATAGAGAGGCAAGCTTAGATCAGATTTGTGATTATATTGAAGAAATGATAGGTAGTAAAAAAGGGCATTATATGGTGTTCTTTCCATCTTATAAATATATGCAAGATACTTATGAGCACTTTTTATCTAGAAATAAAGAGCATGCGAGCTTTACCCTATATAAACAAGAGCTTTCTATGACGGAGGAAGAGCGTGAAGCTTTCTTAAATCACTTTAAGGATACACGTGGGGCAACATTAAACTTTTGCGTATTAGGTGGCATTTTTTCAGAGGGTATAGATTTAACCAAAGAACAGTTAATAGGTGTGATGGTAGTAGGTGTGGGCATTCCTCAAATTGGTTTAGAAAGAGACTTGATTAAAGGGTATTTTGATGAAGTAGGCAAAGAGGGCTATCACTATGCCTATACTTATCCTGGCATGAATAAAGTTTTACAGGCAGTAGGTAGACTTATACGAACAGAGCGTGATTATGGCGTTATATTATTAGTAGATGACCGATATAATACTTCTCTATATAGGAGCATGCTCCCTGCACATTTATTGCCTATAGAAAGGGTAGATAGACAAAGTGTTGGGACTAAATTAAAAAAATTTTGGAGTGCATTAAAAGGATAAAGGCTTAACATAAATACAAATAAAAGATAAAATATATTTAATTCTATATCTATTCGATAAAAAATGACGAATTATAGTAAAAAAGAATAATACACAGTGTAAGATGATTAGGAGAGGATAGTTATGGCGGAGATGACACTGAATAAGATTATTTTACAGATAGATGAATGCGTGCCAGGAATGGTTTTAATGCAATCTGTTATGGATGAGAAAACAGGAACCACTATTGTGAGTAAAGGACAAGTGCTCACACAGGAAATCATAGATAAATTAGGAAATTTTGAAACAACACAAATATGGATTTCATTAGAGGTGCCTACTTCCCAAAATGAGGAAACGGTATGGAAAGTAGATGAGAAGACTTTTAAGACATACCAAGGGTATGCCAAATTATTAGAAACTATTTTTAAAGAGCAAAAAAGTAAGGTTTGTCTATCTATTGATAAGGTAATAGAAATTACAGAGAGCATTATGAATGAGTTTGAAGATTGTTATAGCTTATTGTCTTGCATTAATTTATTAAATCAAATGAAGCAAGATGAATATATGCATTGTGTTAATGTAGCATGTACAGCATTTGTTTTAGGAAAATGGTTAAATTATGATACAGCCACCTTAAAGGATATTGTTATAGCTTCTTTATTACATGATGTAGGTAAATTAGATATTAATCCTATTTTATTTGATAAAAAAGAGAAAGAAATGAGCGATATGGAAAGGTTAGAATATCGTAGACATCCTATTTGTGGCTATGAAAAATTAGTGCCTTATAATGAATTAAATGTTAATGTGCTTAAAGGTATACTGATGCACCATGAAAGATGTGATGGTAGTGGTTTTCCTTTATGCTTAAGGGCTAATAGAATTGTAGATATTGCCAAGGTCATTGCAATTGCAGATACCTATAATGAGCTTAGAAATAATCATCATATATTTGAAATCGTAAAGATATTAGAAACGAAAATGATTCGTAAGCTGGATGCCAATATGCTTTTTAGATTCTGTAATAATATTATGAACTATTATACAGGGGCTAAAGTAGAACTTAATAATGGCAAGGTTGGAGAAATTGTGTTTATACAATCTCAAGTTTTACATAGACCGATTATTGAAGTACAAGGTGAGTATATCAATTTATGTGATAAGGCTCACCTTGAGATTGTGAAAGTGATTTAGTTAGGTGCATCATCTAAAGGATCAGTATTATTTTGAGTAGGATTCTCTAAGAATTCTACTATTTTTTTGTTTGAGATATGGTCTTGGTGAGCATCATTATAGGTTAATGAAATATGTTCGGTGAAAGAGAGCGGTGCCAAGTTAGAAGGTGGTGTATACTTATATTCAAAATAAGCAGACTCATTAGGGGCTAAGTTGCCTAGTTCTAAGCAAGTGGTAGTAGGAGAAAAAGAAAGAGAGCCTCGTTCTCTTGTTACCAATTGTTCTACGAGGGCATGGTCTTTATCATCAATGATGAGTTTGAGATTATTAATGTAGTCTGTAGAGATATTTGTGATTTTGATTTGTTCATGTACAAGATGGGTGGCGGGGTCCTCGGTTGTTTTCAGTATTTCAATAATTTGAAGCGTTTTCATATTAATCCCTCCTTATCATTAATATATGTAACTTCATAGAAAAGTATAGTATTAAGGTGTATAAAGCTAAAAAAAGGGGAGGGCATTGCCCTCTCCCATGCTTAGTGAGTGTAAACTATCTTCCCCAGTAGTTGTTGCATCCGCATCCACAGCCACAGTTATTGTTACTAGCATTAGCATTAGCTGTATTAGCAGCATTATTGTTGTTATAGTAGCAATTACAAGAGCAATGGCAGTTACATTGGTTGTTAGAATTATTATTACCTTGGTTATTGTTGCAATCATTACTATAAGGAATATCATCAAGGAATTCCTCAGCTAAATCCTCAATTGCTTTAATCGTATAAATTGCGTCGTGAAGTGTTTGTTTGCAGCGACGAAGTGCATATTGACAATTTCTGTTGTTAGAGGCGTTAGAAGTATTAGAAGTGTTAGAATTATTATTATAGCCACAACCACAAGAATTACCGCAACCACAACCATAAGAATTACCACAACCACAAGAGTTACATTGTTTACAACAAGCCATTATAAAATCCCCCTTATTTATTATTGAACTAAGCTTAATTCTATTGAAGTGCGCCTTCACTCATATAATATGTGACACGACAAAAAATGACATCATTTTTGAAAAGAAATAAAAATAATTTAAAGAATAATTTAGAGGATAATGGATTGAAGTGCAAAACTTAAACATAATTAAAGATTAGGGGTAATATATATAAATTAGGGATAAGCCCAGTTTATGGGGGGATGAAATGAAAGAGATTAAATTAAGTCTTGAGATCGCAATGATTTTTATAGGAAGTATTGTAGGAGCAGGTGTTTGCTCGGGAAGAGAGCTGAATCAATTTTTTGCAAGCTATGGGATTGCAGGATTTATAGGATTGATTTGCTGTGGCATACTTTATGTCTTTTTTAGTAGGATTATTATTACCATTACAGACCAATATCATGTCTCTTCTTATGATGAATTTGTAGATTTAGTTTGTCCTAAATGGGTTGCTAAGTTTACAAACTTTGTACTAACATTATTCTTATTTAGTAGTACATCTATTATTTTAGCTGGTAGTGGTTCTATACTTTATCAATATTTTGGAATTCCAAGATGGGTGGGAGTTCTCATCATGTTTGTTATTAGTAGTTTCTTTTTGATGAGGAATACAGAAGGATTATTTGAGGTAAATAGTTTTGTTGTACCCACTTTAATTATTGTCATGTCAGCTATTTTTATTTCGTATATTAAACAAAATCCAGCATCTATTCAAATGGATTATATGAGGCTTATTCCAAGGCAAAAAACAAATTTATTTACATCCACACTTATATATGTGAGCTTTAATATTTTAACGATTATAGGGGTCATTGTCCCTCTAACCAATGACATTAAGAAGCCGAAGCAAATTATTAGGGGAGTAACGATTGGAAGCATTGTTCTAACCATATTAGCCATGTATATCACTTTTTTAATGTTAGTGAATCCCTTTCATCCAAAGATGTATGAGATTCCACTTTTGGCAGTCGCTATGGAGCTTCATCCTTTATTACAAATGGGAATGTTAGCTATTATGTGGTTAGAGATGTTTTCTTCTCAAGTTTCTAATGTGTATAGCTTGTCATATTACTTAAAGAATCGCTTTAAGGTTGAATATAATAAAGGGATTTTTATTGTAGTACTGATTGCAGCACCTTTTTCAGTAGTTGGCTTTTCAAAATTAGTAGAAGTGCTTTATCCAATGTATGGGGTCCTTAGTTTAATTTTTCTTATCTATTGTGTTATTTTTATAGTGCAAAACATTTATTTAAAAAAAACTGAATGCAAAAAAGAACAGACCATAGTATGTAATCAAACAGCTAAATATTTAAAAAGTCGAAAGCAGAGCTTAAAGTCTAGTCAAGCAGACTAAACTAAAAAAAGATCTAGTAAAGTAATCATAACTTTAACTAGATCTTTTTATTTATTTAATGTTTAGCAGAAATGAGTTGATCGTCATAAAACTCACAATCAAATTGATTGCCGCTTACTTCTTGATAAACACCATTACCATGCTTATAGCCATTTTTGAATTGACCGATATATTTTTCACCATTTTCATAGGTAATCGTTCCCTTACCAGTCATTTGACCTTCTAAAAAGTCACCATAGTAAGATGAACCATTATTCCAAATGAAATGACCTTTACCATGTGGAAGACCATTAACGACCTCGCCAACGTAAGTTCCAGTTGCAATAACAAGTTGTCCTTGACCAGTTTCTACAGTGTCAATGAATTCACCAACATATGTATCACCATTAGGATAAGTCACTTTATTAGGATCAGTAGGTGCGCCTTTGCCTTGTAAATGATTTTTGAGGAAATTGCCTTCAAATATAGTTCCGTCAGCTTTAATAAGTTTACCTTTTCCTTCCATGTCACCGTTTACAAAGCGACCTTTGTAAATATCACCATTAGGAAAATGTTTTTCGCCCATACCTGTACGTTCGCCCTTGTGTAAATCACCTTCATAGGTGCTGCCATCTTCTAAGTGGCATTTTCCTTGTCCATCAGGTAATCCATTTACAAAGTTTCCTTCATAACGAAGTTCACCATTTTCATCGTAGTATCTACCTAAACCATGAAAGTTAGAGCCTTTAACAGACCCTTCGTACATGACTTTACCATTTTTATGATACATAACTTCATTTTCATAAACATCTGAAGAACTTGAAAAGAACGCTTTAATTTTTTCAAACATATGCATTTCTCCTTAAAAACCTCATTTGTAAAACAAACCCTATGTATTATAGACCTATTATAACATTTATGGAGAAAAAAGCATATCATCAAACTGAAATTATATGCCAAAAAATTTCAGTGTTAAAAAATAAGAAGCAATAACACCTACGCCAGTTGCAATCAGTGAGCCAGCTAACGTATAGCGACTATCTTTAACTTTAATAATCATATAATAAACCGACATAGTATAAAAAATAGTTTCTGTAGAACTAAAGGTAATAGAAGCTAATCTACCAATAAAAGAATCTGGGCCATAATTTTTAAAAAGGTCAATCATAAGACCAGTAGAAGCTGAAGAAGAGAAAGTATGAAGTAAAATCGTAGGAATCAGCTGGCTAGGGAAGTGCGAAAAGCTTAAAAAAGGTGCGATAGCGTTAGATAAAGCTGTAAGCACACCAGAAGCACGTAGCATACCTACAGCCACTAAAAGGCCAATAAGGGTAGGTAAAATATCTAATACGACTTTTAAGCCATCTTTAGCACCTTCAACAAAAGCATCAAACACATCCACATTTTTTAGCATTCCATAAACAATAATGCCTACCATAATAAGTGGAATAAACCAATCAGAAGCAGCAACCAAAAAAGCCATCTTATTTCTCACCCTTTCTATACATTAATCTAGCAAAGATTACAGGAATCAGAGTAGACATAATTGTAGCAATAATCGAAGGAAGTATAATTTCGGTAGGATTTGAAGAATTGTATATAATCCTGTAAGAAATAGTATTAATTGGAATTAATTGAACTGACGATATATTAATGATAAGGAACATACACATAGCATGAGTTGCACGTTCCTTATGTTCATTTAATTTTTGCAACTCAATCATAGCTTTAAGGCCAGGAGGTGTGGCAGCCCAACCTAATCCTAAAAAGTTAGCAATTAGATTGGTAGCAATGTATTTTCTAGCAGGATGATTATGTGGCACAGAAGGAAAAAGAAAGTTTAAGATAGGCGTCATCTTAAGTGTTAATAGATCAATGAGTTTGGCTTTTTCTGCAATACGCATAATGCCCATCCACATAGAAACAACACCACACATTTTAATACAAAGTGTAACAGCTTCTTCGGCGCCGCTTAAAGCAGAAGTCGTAATAGTGGCCATGCCACCTTTAAAGCCAGAAAATAACACAGCAAAGATAATCATAAAGCTCCAGATATAATTCAGCATATATACCACCTTTCAAAACAACTTGTCTTAATAAATATATGCAATGAAACAAGCTTCATGATAGAAATTCTGATAAAGCAATTAACGAATATAAATGTAGAGAGAAAAGGTCAAACAAAATAGATAAACAAAAAATAGCTCTGCATATATAAAATACTACAGGAAGTTACAATCTGTAATTTAATTTGTAATTTAAGAGGAGAAAAAGTAGTATCTCATATTAGAAAAAATGACATGAAAACTACAGCAAATGACAACAAAAGTGGAACAATATTAAGTTCCGACAAATAATATAGAGTAGGACATTTACTTTTTATTTAAAAAAGTCTAAAAAAATACAAAAGTTAATTGACTTTAATGGGTAATTATGGTACTTTAAATGTAGGGCATGGAAAATTATGAGAATATTATAAAGGGAGAGGATTGTAGTGAAATCAACAGGTGTAGTAAGAAAGGTAGACGAATTAGGGAGAGTAGTATTACCAATCGAATTAAGAAGAAATTTCGACATTAATGAAAAAGATGCATTAGAGATTTTTGTCGACGACAATACAATTATTCTTAAAAAATACGAACCAGCAGATATCTTTAATGGTAGCATGGAAGATTTAATTGATTATAAAGGCAAAAAAGTGTCTAAAAATACAATTATCGAACTTGCTAAATTAGCAGGATTAAAAGTTACAGAATAATATTTTTTAATAATAAGGTAAAAATAGCTAGGAGATTAAATTCCTAGCTATTTTTTTGATTATTATAGGACATTTTATACTATCTTAATTTGAATATAGTATACTAAAATAAAAAATACTAGAGAGTTAAGAAGGTGGAATAATTTAATGGAGTTAAAGTTATTTGGATTTATAGAAGACGTACTTCAAACATTAGAAGAAAAGAAGATGGGGCTAAATCAGGTTGCAGAAGAAATAGAGAGCTTTTTTGAAAATCTGTTAATAGAAGCAGAAAAAGGCTATTTAAATATAAATTCGCGTGTAAAATCAGCTAAAAGCTTAAAGGAAAAGATTATACGCAATCAATATTATCAAAAATATAATACAAAAGAATCTTTGTTTAAACATTTACCAGATATTATAGGGGTACGTATTGAGTGTAGATTTATTCAAGATGAAACAGATTTATATAAGTTTATTAAACGTACTTTTAATGAAAAGAGTGAGCTTTATCCTGACTTTTATTGTTGCAGTGAGCAATCTAATTTGCTTTTAAACTTAAGTGGAAAACAGCCACAAGAACAAAAAAATGGGATGAAAATTTACCGTATTGATGGAAAGTATATTGATGATGGAGAGGAAATTAACTTTGAACTTCAGATTAAATCTTTGGTTAATGTGTTCTGGGGAGAAATTGAGCATAAGGTCATCTATAAGAATTTTAACTATGTTATTGCAGACCAATTTTATAAGGACATTATGAAGTCTATAAAGACCAGTTTATCTACCATTGACCAACAGCTCCTTTTGATTTCTAATCAATTTGCGCAGGTTGAGGAAGATAGCTGTGTGGCTCAAGAAAAGCAGATGGAGACTTTATTAGCTAAAGTTATTTATGATATTTTTGCAAAACGTATGAAGGATAGCATTGGCGTATTAGTAGATTTTAAAAAGTCTTGTGAGGCTATTGTAAAGTATGTATTTAGGGACAACCTAGAAAATAGTGCTAAGTTAAACGAACGCTTCTTAAATGGTTTTGATAAAATCAGAAGTATTGAAGAAGAAGACATTGATTTTACACAGAAGTTGGAGTTTGATGAACAACCTAAATATGAAGAGCTGTATACAGAAATAATCGGAAAACATATTCAAGCTAGAATGAATGAGGAATTTCAATGGAATTTATTCTTCCGTATTTTATTTGCTATTGAGCCAGAAAATAATAGGGGTGACTTTGAAAACTTTATAAACTACTATACAAAGAAAATGTATTTAAAAATTAATTGTACAAAATTAAATAGTAATTTTACTAATGAGGAGACTAAAGAAATCCTTAATAAGCTCCTGCTGAAATTTGCAGAATGCTTTGTGTCTATTAACTCAGTTGAACTATTGTATGATAATATACTAGACCAAATAGTTAAACACATGAATAGTATTGTAGAATCCATTTATAAAAATGTTTTAACTTATGAGGAATGGGAAAATGAACAGGATATTTATCTAAATCTATTAGAGGTTAGACTTTATATGATGTTTAATTTAGATATAGAATCTGAGAAAGTATTGTCTATTTTAGATGGCATTAGAGCAAGTAAGTCTAATGTGGAAGTGCCAAAGGGGATGGTAAAATATATCTATAAATTAGGATAAAAAAATAGAGGGGAAATAGTAAAAGTAGGCTATATGATAAAAAAGATTATTGTGATATAATTTAGAATAAATAATTTTTTTAACGAATATTTATAAAAATATAGAAAATGGAGGAAGCAAAGTGATTAGATTGTATGAAGGCGGCGCTTACTTAGTTAAGGGGAAAGACTTAGTAAGTGACCATGAAAATGTAGCAGAAGAACTTAAACAAAAATATGGTGTTAGTGTTGCTGATAAAGAAACATTAGCTCAAAATACAATAGCATATGGTATTTTAAAAGCACATAATACATCAGATAATATGGATAAGCTTAAAATTAAATTTGATGCAATGGCATCACATGATATTACTTATGTTGGTATTATTCAAACTGCTAGAGCAAGTGGTCTTAAAGCATTTCCACTTCCTTATGTTTTAACAAACTGTCATAATAGTCTTTGTGCTGTAGGGGGAACAATTAATGAGGATGACCATATGTTTGGTCTTTCAGCAGCTAAAAAATATGGGGGAATTTATGTACCAGCTCATCAAGCAGTTATCCACCAATATATGCGTGAAATGATGAGTGGTTGTGGAAAAATGATATTAGGTTCAGATAGTCATACAAGATATGGAGCACTTGGAACAATGGCTATTGGTGAAGGCGGTGGGGAGCTTGCCAAACAACTTTTAAATAAAACTTATGATATTAATAGACCAGGTGTAGTAGCTGTTTACTTAACAGGTAAACCACAGCTTGGCGTAGGACCACAAGACGTTGCTTTAACTATTATTGGAGCAGTCTTTAAAAATGGTTATGTAAAAAATAAGGTAATGGAATTTGTAGGGGATGGCATTGCTAACCTTAATGTAGAATACCGTAATGGTATTGATGTTATGACTACAGAAACAACTTGCTTATCATCTATTTGGACAACAGATGAAAAAGTTGAAGAATACTTTGATATGCATGGTAGAAAAGAGGATTACAAAAAACTAGAGCCAGGTGATGTGGCTTATTATGATGGTGTCATTGTTGTAGACTTATCTAAAGTAAAACCTACAATTGCTTTACCATTCCATCCAAGTAATACTTATACGATTGATGAGCTTAATGCAAACCTTGAAGATATCTTAGCTAAAGTAGAAGATGAAGCTGCTGCTAAGTTTAACAATGGTAAAGTAAAATTCACTTTAAGAGATAAAATTAAAGATGGCCGTTTAATGGTACAACAAGGTGTCATTGCAGGTTGTGCTGGTGGTACATACGATAATATTTGTGACACAGCAGATATTTTAAGAGGTCATGCAATTGGAGCAGATGAATTTGCACTTAGTGTCTATCCATCAAGTCAACCAACCTTTATGGAACTTGTGAAAAATGGTGCGATTGCAGACCTTATGGCAGCAGGTGCAACAGTTCGTAGTGCTTTCTGTGGCCCATGCTTTGGTGCAGGAGATGTTCCTCCAAATAATGGACTAAGTATCCGTCACTCTACACGTAACTTCCCTAACCGTGAAGGTTCTAAACCAGGTGAAGGTCAACTTTCAGGTGTAGCTTTAATGGATGCAAGAAGTATTGCAGCAACAGCTTTAAATGGTGGTAAATTAACAGCAGCTACAGATATAGATGTAAACTTTACAAAACCAAAATACTTCTTTGATAAAGCCATTTATGATAAACGTTGCTACTTTGGAGCAGGCAAAGCAGATGAAACAGCAGAACTTAAATTTGGGCCAAACATTACAGACTGGCCAGAAATGTCAAACCTTACAAATGACTTATTATTAAAAGTGGTAGCAGAAATTCATGATGATGTCACAACAACAGATGAGCTTATTCCATCAGGAGAAACATCAAGCTTCCGTTCAAACCCACTTCGTCTTGCAGAATTTACACTTTCAAGACGTGTACCAGAATATGTAGGCCTTGCAAAAGAAATCAAACAAGCAGAAGAAGCAAGACTTGCTGGAGAAAATCCATCAGATGCTCTTGCAGAAGTAAAAGCTGCCTTTGATAAAGTAAAACAAATTCCAGGCTTTGAAAATATTGATGAAAAAGCAACAGGTGTAGGAAGCACAATTTATGCTAATAAACCAGGGGACGGTTCCGCTCGTGAACAAGCAGCATCTTGCCAAAAAGTACTTGGTGGATGGGCAAATATTGCAAGAGAATATGCTACAAAGAGATACCGTTCAAACCTTATTAACTGGGGTATGGTGCCATTTACATTAGAAGGTGAATTACCATTTACAAATGGAGATTTTATTTTTGTACCAGGTATCAAAGATGCAGTTAAGAATAAAGTAAGCCAAATTAAAGCTTATGTATTAGGCGAAGAGCTTAAAACATTTGAATTAACCCTCAAAGATTTAACAGATGATGAAAGAGACATTATTCTAGCAGGTTGCTTAATTAACTACTATAGAGACTAATCGAAATAGCAGAAAAATAGGTAGGAGGGAATTGTATGGCAGAGCTAATACCAAAGCATTTAATAGACCAAATCTTTAAACTAGACTTAGACGCAAGACTTATTGCAGATAATAAAGTTGAATTACCTATACTTATAAAAAGTAAAGCAGGAGAAGATACATATAGGGTACTATTAGATGTAGGAAAAAGTGAAATGGCTGCCTACAAAAAAGTATTCCTTGAACTTAAAGGTAGAGTTGATATTGAATATCTCAAATATGGGTGTGAAGTAAGCCTAACGCCTATTCAAGGTACTTCTAGCTATTACAAGATGCATGTTTTGAATATTTATAAGATGAATAATAGAAGATATAGAAGGGTGCCATATCGTAGAGCCATTAAAATTGTTGATCCTATTTTATGTGATGGGGTTCTCGTTAACTTATCTGCATCAGGTGCTATGATTCAAAGTGATAGTAAGATACAAGGGGATTCACTTACTATGGAGTTTACTTTATTAAAGAAAAATATGAGCCTTGAAGCGGATATTATTGAACAAAAGTATAATGAAAAACTTGGTGTATATGAAATTCGATGTGAATTTGAAGAGCTTGATAAAAAGAGTAAAAAAATCCTCTTACAAGCTATTAAAGAAATTACTTTAAGGGCAAAAAGGCGCTTACAAGAGCAAGCATAAGGATAAAGAAAAGGGGGTGTAGCTTTTAAGCTACACCCCCTTTTTACCTTAAATCATGTATTTAAAGTGAACTATATTCCGAACTAATATATTTCATAGGTCTTGTATCATCTGTTGATAAGCCTGTTAGATAAGAGATATTAGGTAGTAATGCTCTAAAGTCCTCAGCCGAAATCTGTGATAAAGCAAAATCAAGAGCAGATTGAAGTAATGTAACGCTCTTTTTATTAGCATTTCTTAAAATATCATAAAAACTAAAAGTATAAACATTACCTGTAACAGGATTTAACCAAACACATTTATTTTTATTCATATAGTCAAAAGTTGGATTAATGCAATTAAAGTATGAGAAAGAACCTACAAAAGGAGCTGTAGAGTTTGAAAGAAGCGGAGAAATCAAATAAGCAAAAGCCTTCTTTGTTCCAAAACGATCATAAGTAAGCTTATAATATGTTCTTATATCTTCATAGGCTTCTTTAAAAATAATACCGCCACCATTTATGCCATAATTAAGGAAAAGTGTTTCATCAAACATTGCAGTAATACACGTAGGAATAGGTATGTTTTTTAAAATGGTTTTATGAATCTTAAAGTTTGAACTTTTTATAGAAAAGCGTTCTTCGCACAAAATCGTATCAATGGCTAATTCCACTTTTCGGTGTAGTCCCATATATTTATGTGTATCAGGAACATCTTCTAAATACCTTCCACTAAGATAGAAAATATAAGGATGTGCCATAGAATCTAAAATATAATGACAGATAAAACCACATAGATAACTGAAGCATTGACCAAACTCTTTTGAATTTATATCATACTTTTTAAGATGGCATAAAGCGGATACTAGGAAATCTCCTGTTTTTTCAGTGTGCATTTTAGAAGCGATATAAGCTTTAGTATCTTTCTTTCTTAAATGATGATAGTAGATTGGATCAGGGCCTTGAAGTCCAATAAAAAATAGATCACGATTTTCTTTCAAATAAGGATACACAGAGGTATGCTTCAAATTTTGGGAAGTATCTAGACCAAAAATATAATGGGTAATGATATCTGGCATTATAAAGAACTCCTTTTTTAATTTCAATATAAAATAAGTATATCATTTTCTATTTTGCTTATAAAGAGTAAGATTTGAATAAAAAAAAACTCCCAATAGAGGAGTTTTTTAATGATGTTCATCATTGTCATGAGACGACATTGTTTTTGCAGTAAAGAACAGTAAAAGTCCCATCATTACAAAAACTAAAAGCGCAAACTTAAAGTTTCTATTAAAGAAAGCTATAGCTGACAGTCCTAATATACCACTAATTCCATAGAGTGTAACAACTGCTTGCTTTTGTGAGTAACCATGATCTACAAGACGGTGGTGTAAATGCCCACGGTCAGGAGACATAATAGGTTTCCCTGCTAAAAATCTTCTTATAATAGCAAAACTTGTATCAAAAATTGGAAGACCAAGAACTAATACTGCAATAAAAATAGTTGCAACTGTATAGCCTTTAAGAAGTCCCATAACCGAAGTAATACCTAAGGTAAAACCAAGGAAAGTAGAACCAGTATCTCCCATAAAGATAGATGCAGGATTGAAGTTATATGGTAAAAATCCCATACATGCTCCAGCAAGTGTTATAGTAAGTAATGCTCCTGGTGGATATCCTGCATAGATAGAAAGTACCATTAGACAAAGAGAAGCAATAGATGAAACACCTGCTGCAAGTCCGTCTAAACCATCAATTAAGTTAACGGCATTTGTAATGGCTACAATCCAGATTACTGTAGCTGGTATCGATAAAAAGTGAATATATTGTTCACTTGTACCAAGAAAAGGAATCGTAATAAAATCAATACGAATACCAAAAAGTGCAACGATTGTTGCAGCTAAGATTTGAATGAGGAATTTTGGCTTTGCTGGAAGCTCATAAATATCATCAAAAAATCCTAGTAGAAAAATAGTAGTACACCCAAGGAAAATTCCTATAACTTGTTTAAGGTTAACAATAGGTAAATACCAGATAACAGCTAAGAAGGTAATCATAAATCCTGCAAAAATTGCAATACCACCCATTCTAGGAATTGGTTTGGTGTGCATATCTCGTTTTCTAGGTTTCGCAATTGCCCCAACTTTAAAAGCAATTTTTTTCGCCAGAGGTGTTACGAAAAATGCAATTAAAAATGCCAAGACAAAGGCAATAACATATAAAATAGCATAATCTATATTGCCCACTATAGTTTTCATCTCCTTAAATATGTAAAACACATATGAGTAGTATTATTGTACACTCATTTGGCAGTATGTATTCACAATTCTTATAAAGTAGTATGTAGAAATTAGGCTCAAGTCTAAACAACTACATACTCTGTTAATGTTTTATAACAATTGCACCGAATTGTCAACTAGGGCAATCGGTGCAATGTAAATGTCATATTATTTTGTGCCAAATAATCTATCGCCAGCATCACCAAGACCAGGAATGATGTAAGCGTGGTCATTTAATTTTTCATCAAGTGCAGCTGCATAGATTTTAACATCTGGATGTGCTTCTCTAAGAGCTTTTAATCCTTCTGGAGCAGCTAATAAGCAAAGGAAGCTGACACTTGTAGCGCCTCTATCTTTAATAAATTGAATCGCTGCAATAGCAGAACCACCTGTTGCAAGCATTGGATCAAGTACAAAGAAATCTCTTTCTGATACATCTTTAGGAAGTTTACAGTAGTATTCAACTGGTTGAAGTGTTTCAGGATCTCTGTAAAGACCAATATGACCAACTTTAGCTGTTGGAATAAGGTCAAGCATACCATCAACCATACCAAGACCAGCACGTAAAATAGGTACGATACTTAAATTTTTACCTGCAATGCGCTTGCAAGTAGCAGTAGTAATAGGGGTTTCAACTTGATAATCTTCAAGTGGAAGGTTGCGAGTTGCTTCATAACACATAAGTTGAGCAATTTCACGAACTAATTCACGAAACTCTTTAGAACCTGTGTCTTTGCTTCTTAAGCGACCTACTTTATGTTGAATAAGTGGATGATCCATAATAAATACGTTTTCCATATTAATTCCTCCTAAAAATAAATTATTTGTCTTCAATTTTAGCAATGCGTCTTTTGTGTCTTTCATCATTAGAAAATGGTGTTGATAAGAAGGTATCAACAACTTTTATAGCATGAGAAGGACCGATAACACGACCACCTAAAGCAATCACGTTAGTATCATTATGTTGGCGAGTCGCTTCAGCTGAAAAGACATCGTGACAAAGTGCACAACGAATTCCAGAAATTTTATTAGCTGCGATAGAGATACCAATACCTGTACCGCAAATAAGTACACCTTTCTCACATTCACCACTAAGTACCGATTCACAAACTACTTTAGCATAATCTGGGTAATCTACTGAATCTGTGTTATAACATCCGAAATCTTTAAACTCAATATTATTTGCCTTAAAGTGTTCAATAATTTCTTGCTTTAATGCAAAACCGCCATGATCACAACCAATTGCTATCATAATGTTCCTCCAAAAGTTTATTTAGTTTTTATAATACAACTTATCCTTTATTACTATAATATATTTTATGAATTTGTAAATAGTATGTTTTTAGACATCAATAAAATGATAACCAGCAGACTTCTCTAAACGATTCATAATGGCCTGCCCAATTCCAGTTGTTTTAAAGGCTAATGAGTAGACAATGTCCATTTTAGCATCGTCATATTTTCTTAAAACTTCAAAGAGCTGAGCGGCAATAGTTCTAGGGTCATTTTCTGTGCCTACACTGTATACTGTATCAGCTTTAAAATAAGATAAAGTTTCATCTGTTGCCATAACACCTACTTTTTGACCAAGTGCTTGTTGTGTTTTTACAAGTTCATTAATTTTTTCAATGACTTTATCTTGCTCGCCTCTTACAAGAATCACTTTGGCATTAGGTGCATAGTGGGTATATTTCATACCAGGTGCTTTAGGAACTTCACCTTCTTTAAGCTTGTGGCCAAGTGCAGGGTCCATCATAACCTTACCAAGAGCCTCTTCTAGCATTTCAAAGGTAATCCCACCTGGACGCAGTATAGTTGCTATTTCTCCTGTTGTATCAATTACAGTAGATTCTACACCAAACTGTGAATCGCCACCTTGAATAATGCAGTCAATTTTCCCATTTAAGTCTTCATATACACGTGAAAAGTTAGTAGGACTAGGTTTTCCAGATGTATTTGCACTAGGTGCAGCTAGTGGAAGACCTGATGTGCGAATTAAGTTTGTAATGGTTGGGTCTGAAGGAAAACGAACAGCAACTGTATCTAGTCCTCCAGTAACCACTTTAGGAACTAGTGAGCTTGCTTTAAATACAAGTGTCATAGGCCCTGGCCAAAAACGTTCCATTAAAGTTTTTGCAATAGGTGATACCTCTGTAACAAGAGGCTGTAACATACTAAGGTCAGCAATATGTACAATAAGAGGATTATCACTAGGTCTGCCTTTAGCCTTATAAATATTTTTAACTGCGTCTTCATTTAAAGCATTGGCACAAAGACCATATACAGTTTCTGTAGGAGAAGCAACGAGTCCACCTTGACGTAAAATTTCAGCTGCTTGTTGTAAATCATTTGTATCTGAAATAATGATTGTTTCCATTGTTAAGCTCCTATCATTAACGTATCGTATTTAATCTAAATTGTAGTATACCACAAATGCTAATTTAAGATAACAAAAAGACTAAAATTTTAAGTTAAAGTGACAAAAAATATAAGCCTAATAAAGCGATAAAGATATAAGATTAATAAACACATAAAAATAATAGATAGATAAAAATAATAGATAGATAAAAATATAAGCTTTATAAAATAAAAATAGGAGTGCAATAAAATGATAAAGATATAAGTGTAATAAAATAGGAATTACTATATGTATATAGTAATTCCCAAAAATCAGAACATATTACTTAAGATTCATATTGTAATGTAATAATTTCTAGATTATTTAAAGAAGCAGTTAACTTATCATAGACAGAAGGTGATTTACGCACTAAGTGTGAAGGTGCTTCTCCAATAACTAAATGCGTAAAGTGCTTGTCCACTACGAAGTTTGTAAAAGTTTGGGCAACATGATCACCACATACAAAATGAACTTCTCCACCTAGCTCGCCACCATAAGTAAAGAGCTCGTCTAATAAATTGCTACTATCTGGATGGTCAAAAATAGTCGCACCCTTTCTAATATGTAGAATATGAAGTGGTGCATTAAGCTCCTTTGAAAGTCTTGCGCCTTCATCTATTAAACGACGGCTATTTTCCTGAATAGTGATACCAACTAAAATTTTTGGATTCATATAACGCACCCCTTTATGTAAGATATAAATTTATTATATCA
>JAFOHG010000103.1 GCA_017421915.1 Cellulosilyticum sp.
CTTCTATAGGTGGCTTATGAGATGGCTCTTGACTTGGTGTCTTACTTTCTCTTTCCATAACTTGCCTTACTAGATTTAAAAGCTGCTCACCATCTATCATTGCTGTATTAGTATAAGAAGCTTGCTTATAGGCATGTTCTGTAAATATACCATTTGTTACTACCATAGATTTTGTTCCCTTATAAACCGGCATTGCTGCTACCGCTTGTTGAACAGCGTCATTACTTACATTCCAGTCATTACTATCACAGTGCTTAACTTGTATAACTGTAATTTCTTTTCCTTTTTTAGCAATGATATCTCCACCAAAATCCTTACTTTTTTCAGTTACTCTTGTCTTATAACCTAACTTAGTAAATAGATCTCCAATGAAATATTCAAATGAAATAGGCTCTATCTTCTCGATATCTTCTTTTAAAGTTTCTAAATGAATTTCTCCATAACACTTATTCCCACTACCAAATGTACCTTCTCTATTAAAAAAGTGTTTAGTTGCTTTTCTAAAATCAGCATTTAAGAGCAATACTAAAGCATACTCTATTGCTATAAGTCCTATATAAAAAACAATTCCTATTGAATTTGTCCCAATTAAAATTGCTATGCATAAGGAAAATAATACAATGACTGCATTTACAATACACTTCATCTTACCTACCCCTTTCTCTCTTATGCTAATAAGCTTTGCCTAAAATTTTAACTTCTAAACACCTATTTTATTAAATAAAAAAGTAGTTAAAATGATTTATTTCAATCCTCTTAACTACTTTTCTTTATCTGCCCTTACTCAGATTCATTATTATATTCTTTTTTCCATTTCAACAGTTACAGAACCTACATGCCTATTAACTACTGCTTTATCTATCATCATTCCAATAAGAAGAAGTTGACTTGTTTCTCCTGGATCCCCAGAACCTGCAAGTTCCCAATAAATATCTTCCACTCCATCATTTTTAGGACGATTAAGATAGTCTTCCATAACCTGTATCTTATGTGAAAAAGCAGGATGATAATTTGATGTAAATCTAATATATATCACGTTTTGCCCTCTCTTGATACTAGAGGTCATTTGGTCGCCCCCAATTCCAAAAAAGAACATCGTTAATTCCTCTACAATTTTGGCTGCTTTTTTCTCTTCATGCAACATAATATCTTATCTCCCAAAATCACGTTTTTTAAATTTTTTAATAAAACTTTCTAATAATGGTAACATAAAGATTGCTACAAATCCAGTTGAAACACCATTATTATATAAATTTAATCCTGAATACAACTGACCTGTACACATCACCACAGACGTGTGAAGAAGCCCTGCAAGTATTCCAGCAAATATTCCAAACTGACCTGCTATAGGTGCAAGCCCAGCACAAAATAATACTGCTAATTGCATTGCTGGCATCGTTGGTGTATAGATTTTAAAGCAAGTTGCTAAAAATACACCTAACATACATGGTATATAATTCTTTAAGTGCAGACCAAAAGCTGAAAAACCAAATAGAGTTAAAATGGAGCCTACAACTGGTCCAGATAAATCTCCACCAATTAGTATAATATAAGTTAAACAAAAACACCCTGTTAACGCCATATTAACAAGGGTAATTCCTACGCCATCCATCAATACAAAGTCTGCTACCGCACGTCCTGGATGGTGAAAAATTTTAAGAATAGGCTTTACCTGCCCCTTATTAATCCATAATCCATATAAAAATACTAATAGGAAATAACCATATAAAAGGCAAATAAGCCATATTGGCATGCCTTCACTCCATATTAAAACACTTTCGCTTTGTAATCCAAAACCCTTTAATATGCAAACAATGATAAATGCTAATATTCCACTGGCAAAGCCTACATTAAATAAATTATACCCCATATGCATTGATGCTGTATGAGTAGCCAGTCCAGGTAAAATAAATCCTATTAAGATTCCTACTACAAAAGCACCTACTAAATTAACCTCTGGACTAAATGGTAAAATATAGGCCATTTCTGTAACTAACGGTGCTAAACATGTTCCAAACAATCCTGTATAGATATAACGCTTAACACTTACGCCTTGTTGCCATGCATAAAAACAAACACCTAAAAGAATTGGAAATACGTTTACTGGATTTTTTCCAAACATAGCAAATCCTCCATTAATAAATAAGGCTGCTAAGGTCAATCCCGTAAATGGAACTTTTAGTATATGAAGTAATATAAATACAAACATCATCATTATTGCACTATTAAAAAATGCTGTACCATAACTTGCTAATTTAAAATAATCCGTAATTAATGCATCTCTAGAAACAATGATTGTTTTCATTCCCTCTAATATTTCTCTTGGACTTGCCAGACAAAATGCTATTATAAAAAAAAGTGCGATTGTCGCCACACAAAATCTTTTCAATTGTGTTTGCTGAATATCTTGTGTATCTTTACTTGTCATACATTACTTTCCTTCCTATTTTTCATCCTTTATTGTAAGGAATACCCTGTACATTTTCAACAGTTTTTATGGTATTTATCCATTTTTCCACTTTTTTCTTATTGTTTTTCAGTAAACTGTTTACTAGTCGTTTTAAATTATTCAGTTAATGAGTTTTATATTATGACAAATAATTTATAGTCAATAAGAGAATAATTGATTTATAACCATTCACATCAAAGGAGATTACTTTAAAATGAAAAAAGAATTTTTAGGAATCGGCCTCATTTTAGCTAGCTTAAATCTAGGAACACTCTTTGCAGCATCTAATATTTCTATTGAACAAGCTAAAGCCATTGCCTTAAAAAAAGTACCTGGGGCTACAATCACTAATATTGAATTAGACTATGAAAATAATAAATCTATTTATGATATTGACCTTGTACTTAATCAATATGAATATGATTTGAAGCTAGATGCTACAACTGGTAGTGGTATTTCTGTCAAAAAGGAACTTAGAAATGATACTGCTCGCCCTCAAACTGCAAACTTTATTACTACTAAACAAGCTCAAGCCATTGCACTCAAAAAAGTACCTGGAGCTACCATTACAAAAATTGAACTTGACTCCGAAGCAGGTCGAGGCATTTATGATATTGAACTTGTTTTAAATCAATATGAATATGATTTAAAATTAGATGCCAAAACTGGTAGCGGTATTTCTATCAAAAAGGAATTAAGAGATGGGGCTTCTAATACTACCCAACTAAGTAAAAACTATATTACAAAAGAACAAGCTAAAAATGCTGCTCTTGGACATATTCCTGGAGCTACTGTCCTTAAAGTAGAATTAGATAAAGATGATGCCGTATATGAACTAGATCTTAAAAAAGGTAATGTAAAATATGATGTAGTTGTTTCTGCAATAACTGGTAAAGTCTTATCTTCTGAAATTGATGATTAAACTATGATATACTTTTATTTGGGATTGATTTCTAATCCTACAAACAAAAGTATAAATATTTAAAATTCAAAAATATATTGACTTAATTTTATAAATGTTTTAAACTTTTAATCAATAAAGATCAAAGGCGATCTTGTATCATGATGATACAAGGTCGCCTTTTTTTATCTTAAATATTTTTAAGGAGGGATACATATGAATTTACAAATCAATGCAGGCGATACAGGCTTTATGATGATTTGTACTGCGCTAGTCTTTTTGATGACACCAGGTCTTGCTTTCTTTTATGCGGGAATGGTAAGAAGAAAAAATGCTTTAAACACACTTTTATCTTGTTTCTTTATTTGTGGTTTAGCTTCTGTTATGTGGATTATCTGTGGATACTCCTTATCATTTGGAGAGAATCACGCCGGTGTTTTGGGCGGACTTAATTATTTATTCTTTAATGATGTTCAAATGGAACCAAATACTACTTATGCTTCTACTATTCCTGAAACCTTATTTGCAGCCTTCCAAATGATGTTTGCTATCATTACACCTGCTCTAATCTGTGGCGCAGTAGCTGAACGTATGAAATTCTCAAAACTGATTATCTTTATTGGCTTATGGTCTTTAATTGTTTACTATCCACTAGCTCATATGGTATGGGGCGATGGAGGATTCTTAAAAGAATTAGGTGCCCTTGATTTTGCAGGTGGTAACGTTGTTCATATTAGTTCAGGCGTAACTGGTTTAGTGGCATGTATCATACTTGGTAAACGACGTGGTTACGGTATGTTACCTTATAAACCACACAACATCCCCTTTGTTGTTCTTGGTGCAGGATTATTATGGTTTGGATGGTTTGGCTTTAATGCTGGTAGCGCTTTATCCGCAAGTCCTTTAGCTGTTCATGCTTTTCTTACTACCAATACTTCAGCTGGAGCTGCTTTACTTTCATGGCTTATTATTGAAAAAATCGTTTATAAAAAAGTTACTGTTTTAGGTGCAGCTACAGGAGCTGTTATTGGTTTAGTTGCTATTACACCAGGTGCAGGATTTGTTCCTATTTGGTCTTCTATTATCATAGGTTTCTTAGTTAGCCCAATATGCTTCTTCTTTATGTCTAAAGTTAAAAGTAAATTTGGTTATGA
>JAFOHG010000012.1 GCA_017421915.1 Cellulosilyticum sp.
ATTTTATTTATTCCACGTCAACTGATTACATTTAAAGAGTTTATGGAAGGTATTGGAATTGGTGTACGTTCTATGGTAGGTGCTTTTATTATTTTAATTTTAGCATGGTCTATTAGTGGGGTATGCCGTGAACTTTTAAATACAGGTGTTTATGTAGGAGATTTAGTTGCAAATTCATCTATATTACCAGCCTTGATACCAGCAGTTATTTTTACTGTGGCAGCTTTTTTATCTTTTGCTATGGGAACATCATGGGGGACGTTTACAATTCTTATTCCAATCGTTGCGGTAGTATGTGAGCAAATTGCACCGGATCTTAGTATTATTTCAATTGCAGCTACTTTAGCAGGGTCAGTATTAGGAGACCACTGTTCACCTATTTCAGATACAACGATTCTTTCATCTACAGGCTCAGGTTGTAATCATATCGATCATGTATCTACACAGATTCCTTATGTAGCACTAGTAGGAACATGTTGTTTCATAGGTTATCTAGTAGCTGGATTTACAAAAAATCTTATTTTGACACTAGTTGTTTCAATTACATTATTATTAGGTAGTTTATTTTTACTCCATCGTATGTCAATTAAAAAATATAATGGCGAGCATAAAGTTTAAAGAAAATGAGAAGGGAGAGTACTTACTATTCCTTCTTATTTTTTACATAATTTAAAGAGAGTCCATAAAACAAAGTTTACAATCAATTATAAAACGATTACAATAGGTTAAGACAGAACCAAGAGTTCAGAACAAAGGGTGAAAGGGTGTTAAGAATGAAAGTCGGCATTTTTGACTCAGGTATAGGCGGCATTACAGTATTAAAGACGGCAATAGAACTTTTACCGCAATTAGAGTATATCTACTATTCGGACAATCTGCATGTTCCTTATGGCACGAAACCTAAAGAAGAAGTAATAGGTTATGTAAAAGATGTAGTAGCATTTTTGGTTAGTGAAGGTGCAGAGGCTATCCTCATTGCATGTAATACAGCGACGAGCGTAGCTGTTAAAGAGTTACGTGAAATATATGATTTACCTATTATAGGAATGGAACCAGCTGTTAAGCTAGCATTAGATGATAATGCAGAAGGGAAAGTGTTAGTAACTGCAACGCCTTTATCTCTAAAAGGAGAAAAGTATAAAAATTTAGTAGCACATTTAGATCATAAGCATCGAGTAGATGCACTACCACTTCCAGAGCTTGTAACATTTGCAGAAACAAAAAATTTCGATGAGGAAATGCTTACAACTTATTTTAAAGAGAAACTTTCTACATTAAATTTAGATGAATATGTAGGTATTGTATTAGGATGTACACACTTTATTTATTTTAAAAAGTATCTTGAAAAGATATTACCAAAACACATTAAAATTTATGATGGAAATGAAGGGGCAGTAAGACATTTAAAAGAATGTATAGGTGCCAAAGAAAGTTCTAAAAAAGTAGAGCCTAACATTATATTTTATTATTCAGGTAAAAAGTGCGAAACAAGAGAAATATTAGATAGTTATTTAAAGCTCGTATAAACATGAGAGATGTTTATACGAGCTTTAAATATTTAATATAAACTATTTGATAGATACAATCTCAATAGAAGAATCCTCATAAAGATTAATGAATTGGTCATTTACTTTAACAATAGGTCTGTAAACACAAACTGGATTAATAAATACGACTTCTGCTATTAATCCGTTATTTAAAATAACAAATGTACCAACATAATAAGTAGCGATATTAGTACAGAAAGTTAAGAGTAATTTAGGATCAAATTCAGTAATCTTATCGACTAAAAGAGTTTTAAGTGTACTAAAGATATGAGATTTATTTCTAAGAAGTTCATAAGCATCAGCTAAAGCAAGGACTTTGGCTAACTGATTAATATAAGGAGCAGAAATATGAACAGGGAAACCTGTACCATCACAGTGCTCATGGTGTGCTAAAATAGCTTTTGCAATCATAGGATCTAAATCTTTAAGTTTACTAACAATGTTATAACTAAAGATAGGGTGTTTTTCATATTCAGCATATTGTTCAGGAGTCCATGGTTCTTTAGTTTCAAAAGTATTAAAAGAAAGATTAAGCATACCAATATCGTGTAGCAAACCTGCTTTAATGGCTGATGTAGTAAAATGATTATCGAAGTTACACCAACGACAAATAAGAAGTGAAATAAAAGCAACATTTAAGCTATGGTTGTAAGTATTATAGTCCAGTTGTTCAATTAGGTTCGTACAACCTAACAGAGTGTGATTAGCTTTAAACTCAATTGGAAGGTTAGAAGTAAAGTTTTCAAAGTCACTGATTGCATTTAATTCGTTAGAGTCTAATCCTTTAATAATAGAAATTAATGTATTAGAGTATTTTTGATAGCTTTCAATAGATTCTTGAGAGAGACCCCAAACCTTTTCAAAAGAATCTAAATATACCCAAATATCAGTATGTAAAAAGTTTAGAGTGTTTTTTATACTGTTTTCGGTAAGCTCTTGATTAGCTGGTATGATTGTTGTGCCTGTTTTGATATCGATAATTGGAGCAGCTGTAATCATTCCAGAAATACATTTTGATGCAGGTACAATAATTTTTTGCATAAGTAATCCCCCTTAGTGTATAAAATAGAATTAAACCATATATTTGCAAATTATAAGAATCAATGTTAAACTAAAAGATAGTGAATAAATCATAAAAGTATTATGTGAGTTAATAGTTAAGAAAAATTAATAAAATTCAAATAATAGTTTCTTGTATTATATAAAAAAAAACGTAAAATTAGAAGAGTTAGAGAACTGTTATTTGAAAGTATTGATAATATTACTATTTGTATTGGTAAAAGATACTAGGAGGATTTAGTATGATAAAAGGAAAAAAGACTCTACTTACTGGTGGAGCTATTATACTAGTAGGATTAGCAGCTTTTATAGGGTATCCAAAGATTGTAGAATTTTATACTACTGTAAAAGTTCAAGAGCATGTCGAGAAGGTGTATAATTTAAAGGATGTTACACGAGTAGAATATAAGGCCGGTGATCTGATTACACTGGAAAAGCAAGGAACAACTTGGGTGAATCCAGAGTTACCAAATTTAAGTTATAATCAAGAGTTAATGACAGAATGGATAGAGAACTTACAAAATCTTGAAACAAAAGAAATTGTAAAGAATGTGCAAGACCAAAGTGTTTATGGAATTAATGAAAATTCTATAATGATTACACTTTATGATAGTATGAATAACTGTGAGACCATTCAAGTAGGAGATATTATTGAAGAAGAAAATAGTGTCTATATAAAATGTGATTCAGATAATGTGCTCTATACTTTATCTTATGATGCGAGTCAAGAAATATTTACAAGACCAAATGATTTTGTAGATTGTAGTAAAGTATTAGAGATTCCAGAAATCCAATCTATTGGAATAGAATCTACAAGTGACCATATACAAATGGTGAAAGATAAATCTTGGTATTTAAAAGATTATTATGCAATACCTGGATTTCTAAAAGAAGAAGATATGGAGAAACTTATAAGTACTATTAGTAGTATCGAAATTAAAAGCTATATTGGAACATATGATGATTTGACAGCATATGGACTTGAAAATCCATCGTATACACTTACACTAAATGAATCAGAAAAGATTGCATTTGGTAACGTAAGAGGAGATAGTGTTTATGTAAGAGTGAATCATAGTCAAGATGTTTATACTTTAGATCAGTCTGTATATATAAGTATTGCTAGTTTTAATCCGTACGATGCTATGGATAAACAAGTCATTCATTTAGAAATGGATCAAATTGATACAATAACTTTAGTTAATCCACAAGGAAATTACCAATTAAAGTTTAAAGATAACAATGAAATGAATGCGCAGACAGAACTAAATAGTGATAAAATAGAAAATAAAGAAGCTATAGCTACATCCGATGAAGAGATAGAAGAAAATTCAGAAGTGGCATTATCACAAAATCAAACTAGTGAGCAAGCTGAGCAGAATCAGGAAGAGACAAGCAAAGCGACAGATGAAACAACTAAAATAGATGAAGAATCACAAGAAGTTATTGTTGCAACACTAAATGAAATAGGATTAAATGCTAATGAAGCCCAAGCGTGGCTTGATAAAATAGAAGAAAGTCTTTGTATTCAAGCACCACTACAAAATCCTAATATTGAACAGAAAGAAGAACGCAAAGCGGAAGCGACTATAACTTATCAGTTAAAAAATGGATCAATATGTGAAATAGAGCTTATTCCATATGATATTAATTATTATATATTAAGATATAATGGTAAAATTGAATTTGCAGTTAATAAAGAAAAAGTTATAAAAGTATTTAATGAATTAACGAATTTTACTAAGAAGTAATATAAATCAAGGGAGCGCTTCACCTTAGAAGGTGAATAACTCCCTTTTATTTTGCCAATGATACTAGTAAATGTATATAAATGGTAAAGAGTATTGAATATAAGAGGGTGATAGAAATGAAAGAACAAGTAAAAATATATGGTGGCATTTTTATAGGTGCCTTGTTAATTGCAGTAGGATTGTACTTTTTTTGGGCACCATCAGATTTAGCTGCAGGAGGAGTAAGTGGATTATCTATTGTATTTAAATCACTACTTCCAGCAATTCCTATTGGAGTGATTATGTTTGGGCTAGATATGATTATGTTTATGATTGGATTTATTTTATTAGGGAAAAGCTTTGGTGCGCGAAGTTTAATTTGTAGTATATCAGTTTCGAGTATTATGACAATGATGGAGTACATTTGGCCTAACTGGCAACCTATAAGTGAAGACCAACTTATATTATTATTATTTGGTGCATTATTTATTGCAATAGGGCAAGCAATTGTTTTTAATCTAGATGCTTCATCTGGAGGAACGGATATTATTGCAAAGGTTATTACAAAATATAGTGGATTAAATATTGGTACGGCATTACTAATTGCAGATATGACAGTTGTTTTATTTGCTATAGGAATTTTTGGTCTAGAAAAAGGTTTGTATGCTGCACTAGGTGTTATTATTGTAGCGAATTTGATAGATTATATCATCGAAGGAATCAATGTGCAAAAATATGTTATTATAATTCCATCTACTGGGGAAAAGGCAAAGCAGATTAATCAATATATACTAAATCAGATTGATAGAGGTACCACTCTTTATAAAGCAGAAGGAGGTTATAGTGGAGAAGAAAAAATAGTTATTACTACTGTAATGAATCGTAAAGAATTTGTAGATTTAAAGAAAGAAATTCTGAAAATAGATAAAAAGGCTTTTATGACAGTGCAAAATATGCATGAAGTCATAGGAGAAGGATTTGCAAAATGAATGGGCTTTAAGCTCATTTTTTTATTTGGCAAATATTATTAAAATATTCTTAAAATTTAATAAAAATATTGACAAATAAGTTTTGAATTAATATACTATAAAACATATAGAAATAGTAGGAATTAAAGGAGACACTATGAAGATATCAACTAAATCAAGATATGGCCTTCGTACGTTAGTAGATTTAACTATTCATTCATCAGGAAATCAAGTCCCACTTGTAATGATAGCAAAGCGTCAGAATTTATCTGTAAATTACCTAGAGCAAGTATTTGCTCTTTTGAAGAGAGCGAATATTGTAAAAAGTATTAAAGGGGCACAAGGAGGATATATTTTAGCAAGGCCTGCTTGTGAAATTACAGTAGGAGAGGTGATACGTGCTATTGAGGGAGAAATTCTTATCGTAGAAGAAGAAGTCAGGAAGAGTGAAGGACCAGTAATTTATCAAAATATGCAGGTTTGCTTACAAAAAAGAGTATGGGATAAAATTACAGAAAGTATTAATCAAGTAATAGATGAAATCACATTAGAAGATTTAACGAAGGATTATCAAAAATTATTATCAAGTAGTGGAGAAATGTATTACATTTAATAGGTTAATAGATTATAGGAGGGGATTATTATGTCAAAGATTGCAAAAAGTATTACAGATTTAATTGGTCATACACCATTATTAGAGGTATCACGCTATGCTGAAAGTGAAGGATTAAAAGCACGTTTACTTGTAAAACTAGAGTCTTTTAATCCAGGAAGTAGTGCTAAAGATCGTATTGGTTATTATATGATTACAGAAGCTGAAAAACAAGGGGTTATCAAGGAAGGTACCACTATTATTGAACCAACAAGTGGAAATACAGGTATTGCACTTGCTTATATTTGTGCAGCCAAAGGTTATAGATTAATTTTAACGATGCCAGATACAATGAGTATTGAAAGAAGGAATATTTTAAAAGCATTAGGGGCCGAGCTTGTTTTGACAGAAGGTACGAAGGGCATGAAAGGTGCTATTGAAAAAGCTGAAGAATTAGCAGTAACTTATGCACCTAGTTTTATCCCACAACAATTTAATAATCCAGCAAATCCACAGGCACATCGTGAGACAACGGCATTGGAAGTATGGGAAGATACAGAGGGAAAAGTGGATGTATTTATTGCAGGAGTAGGAACAGGTGGAACAATATCTGGTGTAGGAGAAGTTTTAAAACAAAAGAAGTCAACTATAGAGATAATAGCTGTTGAACCATCTGATTCACCAGTACTTTCAGGTGGAAAGTCAGGCCCACATAAAATTCAGGGGATTGGTGCAGGTTTTGTACCTCAAGTATTTAAACGTGAAGTTGTTGATGAAATTAAACCGATTACAAGTGAAGCTGCTTTTGAAGCGGCTAGAAAGTTAGCTAAGACAGAAGGGGTTCTTGTAGGTATTTCATCTGGAGCAGGACTTGCAGCAGCTACAGATTATGCTAAGTTAGAAGAAAATGCAGGGAAGGTAATTGTAGTATTATTACCTGATACTGGAGAACGTTATTTATCAACAACTTTATTTCAATAATATTATTTTTGCGGATTCGTATAAAAGTGGAATTAAATCAAAAGAATGTAAATATCATATTAATAGAGTCAATCATCTAGATAGAGGATTATAATATGATAGATAGAGTAAAGAGGAATGCAGCTTATCGTATACCAAATCAAAATCCACCAAGTTTTGTTCCTAATAAGAATCAAGGAGAGAATTTGGGAGGACCGGGACCAGGAATGCCACCAGGAATGGGAGGAGGACCGGGAGGACCAGGACCAGGAATGCCACCAGGAATGGGAGGAGGACCGGGAGGACCAGGGCCAGGAATGCCACCAGGAATGGGAGGAGGACCGGGAGGACCAGGGCCGGGAATGCCACCAGGAC
>JAFOHG010000104.1 GCA_017421915.1 Cellulosilyticum sp.
CATGTAAATGGTTATTACTATGGTTATGGAAAAGGTTTAGATAAGATAGCGATTGAACAGTTTGAAGGTGTAAGCGAAACGGATGAGGTAGTGGAAGATGTTACAGTAGTTTGGACAGCATATAATAAACAAGGTGAAAATAAGGTTATTGGTTGGTACAAGAAAGCAACTTTGTATAGAGAGGCCATTAAGTATCTCTCACTAGAAAGTGAACGTACCATTTTTAGTTACAGTATTAAAGCACCAGCCAAAGAAGCATTACTTCTACCTGTAGAATTTAGATTATTAGATGCTAAGCCTATGGAAGAAGGTATTTATTTTGAAAATGATGAAACTATTATTCGTGATATTGCCATGTACATACATAATTATCAAGATGATCAGATGAATTTTGTTTTTAAAGAAAAAGATATAGAAGGAATTTCCGTTTTAAACTTCCCAGAATATGAAATGTATTTTGCAAAAGCAGATGAATTTCTACAAAAGGATTTATATGGTAGGGCTGTAAGATGCTTTAATAAAGCAATTGAGATAGAACCTGATTTAGCCATTGGTTATGAATGTAAGGGAAGTATATTCTTAAGTTTAAAAATGTATGATGAAGCCCTAAAGATTTATAAGCGTGTATTAGAGATTGAAGAAGATAATGAAGGAGCAACTTATTGCATGGGGCTCATTTGGGGTTTATTAGGCAATTATGAGGAAAGTTTAAAATATTATAATACATACTTAAATATGAGAAAAAGTGATACTAATGCACTAGCAGAAAGAGGAATTGTTTACTATCATTTAAATGATTTAGAGCAATCTAAAAGAGATATTCATAAAGCTTATAAAAAAGAAAATGATAATGAGTCATTTAAGATACTTGTAGAGTATCTTGAAAACTAATGGAATAATTTAAAGCTTAGAAAGTTATAGTATTGTGGGAGTGGCTAGATACTATAACTTTTTTAATTAATAAATAATTATTCTGAAAATATATAAAATTTAGTGATTTTTACAAAGGATTATGATAAAATAGAAAAATAAAGGGCAACTTGCTTGATAAAAGCCTATAATTTATAAAAATATATAAATAAAATATACAAAAAAATATTGGTAAAAACGAATAAGCATAAGTAGGAGGGAATAAATTTAAAAGAGGGGAAAAATAACTGAACAAAAAAGTAGGTAAATACAACAATCTAAGTTTATAAAATAAGGAGGTTAGAAACATGTATACGACTGTAGCATTAACTGTAATAATTATGCTTTTTTTAATAGTTATTATAAAATCTATGCTAGATTTCAAAGAAAATGGCCACCAGGAAGAAGCTAATTTAAATAAGAAAATTAAATATGAACCAAGAGAAGAGCAATGCAAAAGACATGTTTCAAACCAAAAAGCAGAAAGAATAGTAAAAAAGGAAATAGAGTATAGAGGTAACCAACAATCTAAAGTAATTGATTTGGCAGAGCACAGAAAGAAACGAAGAAAATCTATAATAACTGAAAAAAGAAGTAAGGGTTATAATGGAAAGAATGAGGTTAGAGCTAGAAAATAAAAAGAGCAATTAAAAAAGCAACGGTTTACAGAAACGTTGCTTTTTTTTATTCATTGATATGATCCAGCCCTGTATCAAGAAGTGCAGTAACATGTGAATCAGCTAGAGTATAATAAACAACTTTACCTTGTTTACGTGATTTAACAAGATTATAGGCTTTTAAAATACGTAATTGGTGAGAAATAGCAGACTGTGTCATGCCAAGACAAGCCGCTAGGTCACATACACACATTTCTGAACATTTTAAGGCGTGAAGTAATTTGATACGCGTTGCATCTCCAAAAATTTTAAATAACTCTGCAAGATTAGATGTAACTTCTTGAGAAAGCATTTGATTAGCAACTGCTTGTACAAGGTCTTCATGAATAATTGTACAAGAACATATATCTTCTTTTTGTGACATGTAGCACCTCTTCTTTTATCGGGATACATAATAGTATTCTATTTAAATATTAGCGTACATATTTTTGAGAAGGATGTCAAGTTAGCTATGATTTTCTATTGCCAATTTTTAGGTATAGATGTAGTATAAAAGTGTAATAATATAAAAAATTAAAATAATTAAATCAAGAGAGGCTTAAAAATGCTTAATTTTGAAGAAGAGTTAGAGAAATTTAGACCCGTTTTAGAAATAGATCAAATAGAAAATCAGATTGCTACAGAGGATATGCGAGATGTGATTGAATTGATTAAAGAAATACAGGATCAAGCAGATAGAAAAATAGATTAGATGAACAAGGGGTTATAGAATATGCAGTATGTATGTCCTTATTGCCAAAACTCAATTAAATCAGGTATATATTGTAATAGATGTTTGAAAAGAGTAGACAAAATACGTAAGATTTGGGAGAAGAGTAGTGCCTATTATAATCATGGGCTAAAGGCAGCTCAAAGAAGGGAGTTATCTTTAGCCAAGGCTTATTTGCAAAAAGCTACTATGCTCTATAAGTATAATATAGATGCGAGAAACTTATTAGGTTTAGTTTATTTAGAAGTTGGACAAACCGCAGAGGCGTTAAAGGAATGGATTATAAGTAAGTCATTAAAAAACGAGGATAATATAGCAAGCTATTATATAGAACAAATCAGGAAAGACCAACAGTGTTTAGTGACCTATAAAGAATCTAGTATACTTTATAATCAGGCATTAGGTTACTTACATCAAGGAGATAGAGATATGGCTATGATTCGTTTAAAAAAAGCAGTTAGCGTGCATCCACAATTTGTACAGGCCAAAGTACTTCTAAGTTTAATTTATATAGAAGAAAAGCAGTATTATAAGGCAAATGAACAAATAAAGAAGGTATTAGTTATAGATAAGAGTCATAGAGTTGCTTTATCCTATTTTAATAAACTAAGTCAAAAAGATACTCAAAGTAAAGAACCTTATGAAATAGACTATACACATGATGCTAAGCTACAACCTAGCTTTAATAAAATAATGGATACAAAAAGTAGTCATATTAAATCTATTGTATATTTTTTAACAGGTGCACTTGCAACAGGAATAGTAGGAGTTTGTTTAGTATTGCCAAATAAAATAGAAGGATATCAGAATCAAATTATACAATTACAAGATTCAAAGGAAAGTTTATCGACACAGGTTCAGATTTTAGCAGAAGAGTATAAAGTTAAGGTAGCTGATTTAGAAAACCAGAATAAGTCATTACAAACAAAAGTAACATCTTATAAAGAAGAAGTTACTGGTTATAAACAAAAAGAAGGATTAGAAATAGCAAAGAACTTAGTAGATGAAGGAGAATATAAGGAAGCAGCAAAAACGCTATATACTATGGTAACGACTCATTTAGAACCGCAAGAGCAAGAGCAGATAGATGAGTTAAAAGAAATAGCTTATGCTAGAGCAATTGATAGTTTATATAACGAAGGAATTAACTTTTATAATAATGAAGAGTATGCACAAGCAACAGATGCATTTGAAACACTTTTACAGTATGAACCAGGAGAGTGGACAGCAAGAAAAAGTTTATATCATTTAGCAGATTTATATGACATGACAGGCAATATTGAAGAGGCAAAAAAATACTACAATAAGCTCATTGCAGACTATCCAGATACACGAGAATCTTATAAAGCACAAGAATGGATAGATAAGTTAAATGCAGAAAATAGATGAAAAATCAAATAAATTTATTAAGCGTAAATAATTCAAAAAGATTGACAATTACTGGAAAAGAGTCTATCCTAAGTATATGTTATTTTTAAATAAGAGGAGGAGAGAGGAAGTTGCAAATGGAATTTTATATGCTAGATTCTACTTTAGTAGTAGCATTAATGGGGGAAATTGATCATCATACATGCGTGGCAATAAGGCAGGCAGTTGATAGAAATTATCAAAAAAAGAGAGCTAAAAATTTATTATTTGATTTTGAGAAAGTAACATTCATGGATAGTTCAGGAATAGGAATGTTAATGGGAAGATATAGATTAGCTGCTATTGGTGGAGGGAGAATAGGTTTATATAACGTCCCAAAAGATATAGAAAGAATATTAAAAATGAGTAATGTTTGTAAGTTAATGAAAGCCTATTCCAATAAGCAGGAGGCATTAAAAGAATTAGCTTAAATAGATGCAAGGGGGAAGAAAGGTGCCAAAGAGAAATGAAATGCAGATACAATTTTTAAGCCAATCTGTGAATGAAGCCTTTGCACGTGTAGCAATTAGTGCATTTATTACACAGCTAGATCCTACAGTAGAGGAGCTATATGATATAAAGATGGCTGTATCTGAGGCGGTTACTAATGCAATTATTCATGGTTATGAAGATAAAGAGGATGGAATAGTTGCTATAAAATGTGGCTATCAGGATAAAGTAATAGATATTACTATCATAGATGAGGGAAAAGGCATAAAAAGTGTAGAAGAAGCGATGCAACCATTATATACGACTTCGCTTGAAGAAGAACGTGCAGGACTAGGCTTTACAGTCATGCAGGAAATGATGGATGAAGTTGAGGTATGTTCACACCCTGGATTAGGTACAACAGTAAAAATGAAAAAGTCTCTTGAAAAGTAAATGATATTCGTTTACTTTTTTTAGAGAAAAAGGTGGGATAATATGGATCATACCTTAGAATTAATTCTTCGTGCTCAAGAGGGCGATGAAAAAGCAAAAAATCAATTGGTCAATGAAAATATGGGACTTGTTTGGAGCCTTGTTAGAAGATTTGTGGGACGAGGTTATGAATTAGAAGATCTATTTCAAATTGGAAGTATTGGTCTTCTAAAGAGCATTGACAAATTTGATTTGAATTTTAATGTTAAATTTTCTACTTATGCTGTTCCGATGATTGTGGGTGAAATTAAGCGTTTCTTAAGAGATGATGGCATGCTAAAGGTTAGTAGGTCGTTAAAAGAAACAGCTTATAAGGCGAGAATTTTAAAAGAAGAATTAGTAAAGGAGTTAAATAGAGAACCAACTATTAGTGAAATTGCAGCTGGCTTAGAGATGGAAGTAGAAGAAGTGGCGTATGCCTTAGAGTCTAGCGCAGAAGTGGAGTCACTTAATGCTATTATTTATCAAGGTGATGGAAAACCAGTTACATTAAGTGAAAAGATTGATGAGGCACCTGTCGTTCAAAATAGTTTAATTGATAAGATGTTATTAACAGAGATTATTGAAAGATTGCTGCCTATAGAAAGAGAATTAATTACAATGCGATATTTTGAGGATAGGACACAAACAGAGATTGCAGAGGCTCTTAAAATTTCGCAAGTTCAAGTATCACGTATTGAGAAACGTGTTTTAAAAAAAATGAAGTTAATGTTGGATAAATAAAATAGAGCATATGATCATTGAGATTAAAGATGGTCAATTTGCTTTATTTTTTTTTGCTTTTTAATAGGAATTTGTAGCAATAGTAAATGAAACTATATTATAAATCGAATAAAGCAAGTCTTATTTAAGGTAATAATACAAAAATGTTCAGAAACTAAGGTGAAAATAAAATGAAAGATAAGGTAATAACTGTAAGAATGCTAAGTTTTTAACTTAAAATCCCTTTTGAATAATTAAAATACCGAACTATAAAAAATAAAATTAAATGAATGTTCGAAAATGGTATTGACTGAAAAAGTTAATTATGATAATCTTTTATTAATTAATTCAGGTAATTCTTTTTGAAAGGGGAACCACAATGAGTGTTTTCAGAGTATATGTAGAGAAAAAAGATGGATTTAATGTAGAAGCAAAACGTATGGAAAGTGAATTAAAAGACTTCTTACATATTAAATCTGTAGAAAGTGTAAGAATACTGAATAGATATGATATAGAACATATTTCAGAAGAAGCTTATAAGAAAGCTTTAACTACTATTTTTTCTGAGCCACAATCAGATGTTTTAGTGGAAGAAGAAATGAAGTTTAATGGCGAGTTTGTTTTTGCAGTAAGTTATTTAAGAGGACAATATGACCAACGAGCAGATTCATGTGAACAATGTTTAAGAATTTTAGATAGTAATCTTAAACCAGTTGTCCAAACTGCAAAGGTTTATGTACTTAGTGGTGAGTTTACTGAAAGTGAAAAAGAAAAAATCAAAGCAAGTGTTATTAATCCAGTAGAAGCTGAAGAGGTTTCCCTTGATAAAAAAGACACTTTGGAAGTGGTTTATCCAGTACCAGAGGATGTTAAGGTTTTAGAAGGTTTTATTGATTTAGATCAAGTTTGCTTAGAAGACTTTAGAAAAGAACAAGGCCTTGCTATGAGTCTTGAAGATCTTGTTTATTTCCAAGATTATTTTAAAGGAATTAATCGTAATCCAAGCTTTACAGAATTAAAAGTAGTGGATACTTACTGGTCAGATCACTGCCGTCATACAACTTTTATGACAGAGCTTACACAGATTGAAATAGAAGATGGTCAGTTTGCTCATCCTATTAAAGAAGCGCTTGATGAATACTATGCAATGCGTGAAGAAGTACATACTAAGAAAGCTAAAAAAGTAACTTTAATGGATATGGCAACAATTATTGTTAAATATCTAAAGAAACATGATAAGCTTAAAGAATTATTTGAAACAGCAGAAATTAATGCATGTACAATTAAAGAAAATATTAAGGTAGGGGATCAAGAAGAAGAATATCTTGTACTTTTCAAAAATGAAACACATAATCACCCTACAGAAATTGAACCATTTGGTGGTGCAGCAACTTGTCTTGGTGGTGCAATTCGTGATCCACTTTCAGGTCGTAGTTATGTGTATCAAGCTATGCGTGTAACAGGTGCAGCTGATCCTAATGAAGCACTTGAAAATACAATAGCAGGTAAACTACCACAACGTGTCATTACAAAGACAGCTGCAAATGGATATAGCTCTTATGGAAACCAAATTGGTCTTGCAACAGGAGAAGTTAAAGAATATTACCATGAAGGCTATAAAGCGAAACGTTTAGAGGTAGGTGCTGTAGTAGGTGCTGTTAAACGTGCTCATGTTAAACATGAAGAACCAATACCAGGAGATGTGATTGTTTTATTAGGTGGTGCAACAGGCCGTGATGGTTGTGGTGGTGCAACAGGTTCTTCAAAAGAACATACAGAAGAGTCTTTACATACATGTGGTTCTGAAGTACAAAAAGGTAATCCAGTTGTAGAAAGAAAGCTTCAAAGATTATTTAGAAATGGTGAATTCTCTAAATGTATTAAACGTTGTAATGATTTTGGTGCAGGTGGGGTATGCGTAGCAATTGGTGAGATTGCAGAAGGACTTCGTATTAACTTAGACCTTGTTCCAGTTAAATATATGGGACTTGATGGAACAGAGCTTGCTATTTCTGAATCACAAGAGCGTATGGCGATTGCAATTGATCGTAAAGATTTAGATAAAGTTATTAAGCTTGCTCATGAAGAGAACCTAGATGCTGTATGTGTAGCAGAAGTTACTGAAAATAAACAGCTTATAATGACATGGAGAGGCAAAGAAATAGTACATATCGATAGAAGCTTCTTAGACAGTGCAGGAGTGACACAACAAAGAACTGCCAAGGTAACCGCACCAAAGGTAGAAGTAGAAGTTACAAAACTATCAAAAGAAGCAATTTTAGAGACTTTAAAAGATTTAAACGTAGGCATTCAAAAAGGTTTAGGTATGCAATTTGATAGTACAATTGGTGCAGGTACAGTGCTTATGCCATATGGTGGTAAAAATCAGTTAACCAAAGAAAATGGTATGGTTGCTAAAATACCGGTTTTAGAAGGGGAAACAACTGCTGCAACTTATATGACACATGGATTTGATCCTTATTTATCAGAACAATCTCCATTCCATGGTGCTATTTATGCAGTTGTAGAAAGTTTAGCTAAGGTTGTAGCACTTGGAGCAGATTACCGTAAAACTTATCTTTCATTCCAAGAATACTTTGAACGTTTAACAACTGATACAAGTTGGGGAAAACCAGTAGCAGCTCTTTTAGGTGCTTTAAAAGCTCAAAAAGAGTTAGGTATTGCAGCTATTGGTGGTAAAGATAGTATGTCAGGTACATTCGAAAATATAAGTGTGCCACCAACACTTATTTCGTTTACATGTAATGTAGGAGATGCAAAAGAGTGTGTAAGTGGTAGCTTAAAAGCAGTAGGTAATAAGCTTGTTACAGTTCAAATTCCGATTGATGAAGAGTTTATGCCAGACTTTGCTCAAATGCACAAAGCATATAGTGCAATTTATGAACTTGTTCAAGAAGGAAAGGTTCAAAGTAGTTATGCAATTGGTAAGGGCGGTATGGTAACAGCACTTGCACAAATGGCTATTGGTAATGAAATTGGAGTTAAAGTTACTTTAAGAAATGAAGTAGCACCATTTATGGCTCAGTACGGAAGTTTAGTATTAGAGGTATCTCCTGAAGTAGCATCTACATTAGATGATAGCATTTTTGAAGTGATTGGTGAAACTGTAAGTGATAAGGTATTAAGTATTAATGGGGTTGAAGTAGAACTTCAGGAAGTGATTTCAAGTTTACTTATGCCAACTCAATCAGTCTTTATTCAAAAAGTGGATGCAAAAGAAAAAGCACAAGATGCAACCTTTAAAGGTGAGAGAAAAATCTATGTTGCTCAAAATAAAATTGCAAAGCCAGAAGTACTTATTCCTGTATTCCCAGGTACAAACTGTGAAAAAGATACAAGACGTGCTTTTGAAAGAGCAGGGGCTAAAGTAAATGAAGTTTTATTCCTAAATCGTACAAATGCAGATATAGAAGAATCTATTAACAGATTATATAAAGGCATTAAAAATGCGCAGATTATAGCTTTCCCAGGTGGTTTTTCAGCAGGAGATGAACCAGATGGAAGTGGTAAATTTATTGCATCAACTTTTAGAAATGAAAAGCTAAAAGAAGCAATCCATGAACACCTTTATAAAGAAGATGGTTTAATGCTTGGTATTTGTAATGGGTTCCAAGTACTTGTAAAATTAGGTCTTCTTCCATATGGTGAAATTCGTGAGATGGATGCAAACTGTCCAACACTTACTTACAATACAATTGGTAAACATATTTCAGTTATGGCTAAAACAAAGATTACAAGTGTTGCATCACCATGGCTTAATGGTGTAAATCTTGGTGAAATGTATGAAATTCCACTTTCTCATGGTGAAGGAAGATTTGTAGCACCAACAGCTGTATTAAATGAACTGATTGCTAATGGTCAAGTATTTAGCCAATATGTAGATGAAACAGGTTTTGCAAGTGCAGATGGTAATGTTAACGTGAATGGTAGTATGGAAAATATCGAAGGTATTGTTTCACTTGATGGACGTATCATTGGTAAGATGGGACATAGTGAACGTATTGGTGAGTTTGTTCATAAAAATATTCCAGGTCACAAAGATCAAAAACTCTTTGAATCAGGAGTTAACTACTTTAAATAAAAAATGTGGAGGTTCTTATGAAAGTAGCTTTTGTAATGGGAAGTGATTCGGATCTTCCAGTAGTAGAAAAAGGGATTAAAACAGTTCAGGATTTTGGTGTAGAAGTGGTTGTACGTGTGATTTCAGCTCACCGTACACCACAAGCTGCAGAAGAGTTTGCTAAAACTGCTGAAGAAAATGGCATTGGTGTTATTGTAGCAGCAGCAGGTAAAGCAGCTCATCTTGGCGGCGTACTTGCAGCATATACAACGATTCCAGTTATTGGTCTTCCAATCAAATCAAGTACTTTAGATGGATTAGATTCACTATTATCAATTGTACAGATGCCACCTGGAATTCCAGTAGCAACAGTAGCTATTGATGGAGCTGAAAATGCAGGAATCTTAGCAGTACAAATGTTAGCGCTTAGTGATGTAAACCTTAAAGAACGACTTAAGGCACATAAAAAAGCAATGGCAGAAAAAGTAGCGGCTAAAGATGCAGCTGTAATGGCACGCTTCTAAGTTAGAAGTGAATAGTTGAAGTGAATAGTTTTAAAGCAGTATTTTATATGAGTGTTAAATTAAAATAAAATAAATTAAATGATAAATGATAGAAAAGCTATCAAATTGGAGGCATTTAAAATGGAAAAAAGAGAACAATTATATGAAGGAAAAGCAAAAAAAGTATTCGCAACAGAAGATCCAAAATACTATATCGTAAGCTATAAAGATGATGCAACAGCATTTAATGGGGAGAAAAAAGGTACAATCGTTGGTAAAGGTGTTGTTAATAACCGTATGAGTAATATCATGTGCCGTATGCTTGCAGAACATGGGATTGAAACACATTATGTTGAAGAACTTAATGATAGAGAAACAGTTGTAAAAGCAGTTGAAATTGTACCGCTTGAAGTGATTGTAAGAAATGTTGCAGCTGGTTCATTCTCAAAACGTTTTGGTGTAGAAGAAGGTACAGTACTTCAAAATCCTACAATTGAATTTTGCTTAAAAGATGATGCACTTGGTGACCCAATGATTAATGATTATCAAATCTTAGCACTTGGCGTAGCAACAAGAGAAGAATTAGATACAATGACTGCTATGACATTTAAAATTAACGAGTTACTAAAAGAATACTTTGCTAAAATTGGTGTTAAATTAATCGACTTTAAAATTGAGCTTGGTCGCTTTGATGGCAGAATTATTTTAGCAGATGAAATTTCACCTGATACATGCCGTTTCTGGGATGCAGAAACAAATAAAAAGCTTGATAAAGATCGTTTTAGAAGAGACCTTGGTGGTGTAGAGGAAGTATATCAAGAAATGCTCGCAAGAGTAACAAAATAGGAGTGTGCCAAATGAAATTTTTACAAGAAGATTCATTACATGAAGAATGCGGCGTAATAGGTGTTTATAGAGATGAAAAAAATGCAGCAAGACATGCGTACTATGGCTTATTCGCCCTTCAACATAGAGGGCAAGAAAGTGCTGGGATTGCTGTTAATCAAGATGGAGATATTGAAATAAGAAAAGGCATGGGCTTAGTAGCGGATGTATTTAATGAACAGGCTCTCAATGAACTTCAAGGAAATATTGCTATAGGTCATGTGAGATATTCAACAGCAGGTGATAAAGACGTACGTAATGCACAGCCATTGGTTGCAAAATACAAAAAAGGGGATATTGGTCTTGCACATAATGGAAATCTTGTTAATGCAGAAAATATCCGTGAAATTTTAGAAGATAATGGTGTTATTTTTCATTCTACAACAGACTCAGAATCTATTTTAAATCTTATTGCACGTTATAGTGGTAAAGGAATTGAAAATGGGATTAGAAATACAATGAGTTTACTTAAAGGTGCTTATGCCCTTGTTATTACAACAGGAGATAGCTTAATTGGTATTCGTGATCCACATGGCCTTAGACCACTTTGCATTGGTAAAATTAGTGATGGTTATATTTTAGCTTCTGAAAGTTGTGCACTTGATGTAATGGATGCAGAATTCATTAGAGATGTAGAACCAGGTGAAATTGTTATTATTAATTCAGAAGGATTAAAAAGTATAGAGCCAGCTAATATGTGTCAAAAACATCTTTGTGTATTTGAGCATATTTACTTTGCAAGACCAGATAGTGTTTTAGATGGTGATAATGTATATGATTTTAGAGTAAATACAGGACGCTTACTAGCTAGACAAAGAAAAATTGAAGCGGATATGGTAATGCCGGTACCAGATTCAGGCATTCCAGCGGCTATTGGTTATGCAAAAGAGTCAGGTATTCCATATGGTGAAGGATTAGTTAAAAATCGATATATTGGTCGTACTTTTATTCAACCTACTCAAGAAATGAGAGAAAATGCAGTGCGTATTAAGCTTTCTCCACTTAAGAAAAATCTTGAGGGAAAACGTGTCATTATGATAGATGATTCTATTGTTAGAGGCACAACTTCTAAGCGTATTGTAGAACAAATTAGAAAAGCTGGAGCTAAAGAAGTTCATGTATGTATTACATCACCACCAGTACAATATAGTTGTTACTTTGGAATTGATACACCATATCGTAAATATTTGATAGGTGCACAAAAAAGCGTAGATGAAATTTGTGAATATTTAGGTGCAGATTCACTTACATACTTAGGATTAGAAGAATTAAGAGAAGCTTGTGGCTATAAAGATCAATTCTGTTGTGCTTGTTTCGATGGTAAGTATCCAATGGAAGTACCAATTAATGAGGATGATCTATAAAAAATAGAGAGAGTGTAAGAAAAATGATTTGGGAAGGTGGTAGGCATACAAAATGCAATGTATCCACTTTCCCATTTATAGCATAATCTTATACTTTAATTGTAAGCATATATAAACAAAATAAAATATAAAAATGGAGGAAGAAGAGATGGCTAAAATTACCTATAAAGATGCAGGTGTAGATGTACACCGCGGATATGAAGCAGTTGCTCAAATGAAAAAACATGTACAATCTACTTTTACACAAGGTGTTCTTACTGATATTGGAAGCTTTGGGGGCGCATTTTCATTAGCTGCTTTTAAAGATATGGAAGAACCAGTACTTGTTTCAGGAACAGATGGTGTAGGAACAAAACTCAAATTAGCTTTTGATATGAACAAACACGATACAATAGGTATTGATGCAGTAGCAATGTGTGTAAATGACATTATCTGTGGTGGGGCAGAACCTCTCTTTTTCTTAGACTATATAGCAACAGGTCATATCGCACCAGAACATATTGCTGATATTGTTAAAGGGATTAGTGATGGATGTCGTGAAAGCTTATGTGCTCTTGTTGGTGGAGAAACAGCAGAAATGCCAGGTTTTTATCCAGATGGCGAGTATGATGTAGCAGGTTTTGCAGTAGGTGTAGTAGATCGTAAAAAAATGATTGATGGTAAGAGCATAGAAGAAGGCGATGTGATTATTGGTCTTCCATCAACAGGTGTACATAGTAATGGATTTTCTTTAGTTAGAAAACTTGTAGAAGTATCAGGTGTTAGCTTAGATCAATATGATGAAAAACTTGGTGAAACATACGGTGAGGCTCTTCTTAAACCAACTAAACTTTATGTTAAAGCAGTAAAAGCAGCTAAAGAAGCAGCAACATTAAAAGGTATTGCACATATTACAGGTGGTGGTTTTATTGAGAATATTCCACGTACACTTCCAGAAGGTGTCAGTGCAAAAATGAACCTTAAAGCAATTGAAAAACCAGCTATTTATAGCTTCTTAGAAGAAACTTCAGGTCTTGGCACTGAAGAACTTTACAATACATTTAATATGGGAATTGGTATGATTATTGTAGTTGCACCAGAAGATGCTGATAAAGTAGTAAATGCGCTTCATGCAGCAGGCGAAAAAGCTAGCATAGTAGGTGAAATCGTGAAAGGCGATAAAGGAGTTATCTTATGTCAGGATTAAGAATAGCAGTTCTTGTTTCAGGAGGAGGCACTAATTTACAAAGTGTCATTGATGCTGTAGAAGCAGGCGTACTACAAAGTAAAATAGTATGTGTTATTTCAAATAAAGAAACAGCTTATGGGCTAGAGCGTGCTAGAGCGCATCATATTCCTGATTATTTTATTAATCCAAAAGAAGAGAACTATGATGAAAGGCTTTTTGCGAAGCTTCAAGAGGAAAAAGTTGATTTAATCGTTCTTGCAGGTTATTTGAAAATCTTAGCGCCTAGCTTAATTCAAGCATATAGAAATAGAATTATTAATATCCATCCTTCTCTGTTGCCAAAGTTTGGAGGAAAAGGTTTTTATGGACTTCATGTACATAAGGCTGTTCTAGCAGCAGGTGAAAAAGAAAGTGGAGCAACTGTTCACTTTGTAAATGAAGGGGTGGATACAGGAGAGATTATTATTCAAAGAAAAGTGAATATAGAACCTGATGATACACCAGAGAGCTTACAGTCTAGAATTCTAGAACAGATTGAGCACAAAATTTTAGTAGAAGCTATTAAAATGTTAGAGGGGAGCAATTAGACGATGAAAATTTTAGTAATCGGAAATGGTGGACGTGAGTCTGCAATTGCAAATACTATTAGACGTTTTCATGAGGATGCAACTATTTATGTAGCACCAGGAAATGGCGGTACAGATGAGAAATATATTAATGTACCCATTAAAGTAGAAGCTTTAGAAGAGCTTGCTAATTTTGCTCAAAAAGAAAGCATTGATTTAACGGTAGTAGGGCCAGAAGTACCACTTGTGATGGGAATTGTAGATGTATTCCAAGAAAGAGGACTTAAAATATTTGGGCCTAATAAAGAATGTGCACAATTTGAAGGAAGTAAACATTTTACAAAACAATTTTTAATGAGAAATAATATTCCTACAGCGCGCTATGCTAGTTTTACAAGAGATGCAGTAGAAGAATGCGTAGCTGAGTCTAAAAACTTTTCTCTTCCTGTAGTAGTGAAGGCAGATGGGCTTGCAGCAGGTAAAGGGGTACTCATTTGTGAAACTTATGAGGCAGCAGAAGAAGGCATCCGTGATATCTTTAGTGGAAAATTTGGTGAAGCAGGAGAAATGATTGTTCTTGAAGAATTCCTAACAGGAATAGAAGCTTCTTTGTTATGCTTTGTGGATGGAGATACAATCGTACCAATGGAAACAGCAAGAGACTACAAACGTGCTTTAGATGGCGACGAAGGTCTTAATACAGGTGGAATGGGCGGATTTTCACCAAATCCTATTATTACATCAGAAGTTAAGAAAAATATTGAAACTCAAATTCTTGAGCCAATTATTAAAGGGTTTAAAAAAGAAAACTTGCAGTTTAAAGGTGTACTTTTCATTGGTTTAATGATTGAAGGAAGTGAGCCTAAGGTTTTAGAGTTTAATGTACGTTTTGGAGACCCAGAAACACAAAGTGTCCTTCCAAGACTTCAAACAGATTTAGTTCAAATTATGAATGCATGTATTGAGGGTAATCTTAATACAACACCAATTACATGGGATGAAAGACAAAGTGTAACTTTAGTCCTTGCAAGTCAAGGTTATCCAGAGTCTTCTCATAAAGGAGATATCATTACAGGTTTAGATACTTTAGAAGAAGAAACTATTCTTTGTCATGCAGGAACAAAACGTATTAATAATACAGTACAAACAGATGGTGGACGTGTACTTGCTATTACAAGACTTGCAGATTCATTAGAGGTGGCAAGAAAAGAAGTCTATGAAGAAGTAAAGAAAATTCAATTTGATGGAATGCAGTTTAGAACAGACATTGCGAAATAAATATAGAAAATCCTCCCTATAGGAGAAAGTGCTTATGGGGAGGATTTTTTATGCTTAATTATTTTTCTTGCACTTACCTTAAATACATGATTAGGGATATTATTATAGTTTTTAATAAGCGATGACGCTGGTGTAATATCTCCAAAACTTGCTTCAGGATATTGTAATTGAGGTGTTAATTGTTGTCATGAAACGTAAAAGACACACGAAAATATTGCAATTGTGTGTCAAATAGGTGATATTTATTTACAAAATTAGCCAGAAAACATATAATCATAAGGGTATATAGAGCTAGTTATTAGACTAAAAAGAGAAGGAGGAAAAGAAATGAAGAAAATAGTTGCTATGTTACTTATTTGCATTTTAAGTTTTATAGTGGTACCAACCCAAGCTAAGACTTATGATGATAATATGAGAGCAGTATGGATTTCTACAGTTTATAACTTAGATTATCCAAGTACTAAAAATAATATTGCAGCTCAGCAAAGTGAATTTATTCAGAAACTAGATGCGTTAAAAGCAATAGGAATGAATACTGTTATTGTACAAGTAAGGCCTAAAGCAGATGCACTCTATGCATCAAGCATTAATCCTTGGTCAGATGTTTTAACAGGAACACAAGGTAAAAATCCAGGATATGATCCATTAGCCTTTATGATTAAGGCAGCTCATGAAAGAGGTATGGAACTGCATGCTTGGCTCAATCCATATCGTGTTACTACATCTGGGACAGACTTAAATAATTTATGTGCAACACATCCAGCAAGACTCAATCCTACTTGGACATTTAATTATAATAATGCCATTTATTATAATCCAGAAGTAGAAGGGGTAAAACAACATATTGTAGATACAGTAAAAGAAATTGTTACGAATTATAATGTAGATGGTATTCATTTTGATGATTATTTTTATCCATCTTATTATCCACTTCCAGCAGGTGAAACAAAAGATGGTAGTGTAGCCAATGCAAGACGTGAAGCTATTAATGATATGGTTAAACGTGTAGGAAGTACGATTAAGACAGCAAATGCTACTTATGGTAAAAGTGTCAAGTTTGGAATTAGTCCTCCTGGAATTTGGAAGAATAAATCTTCTGATGCAACAGGTTCTAATACATCAGGACGTGAAGCATATTATGCAGTCTTTGCAGATACAAGAACTTGGATTAAGAATGAGTGGATTGACTACATAGTACCACAGATTTATTGGAAAATTGGACATAGTAAGGCTGACTATGAAACACTTGTAAAATGGTGGTCTAATGAAGTTGCAGGCACAAATGTAAAACTTTATATTGGACAAGGCATTTATACAGATGATGTAGCAAGTGAAATGGGTAAACAGCTTCAAGTCAATCAAAAATATGCTAATGTAAAAGGTAGTATGTATTTTAGCTTAAAAGATTTACTAAATAACAGAAAAGATTGTAAGACACAAATTGCTCATTTCTATAAAAATCAAACCAATATAGGAAGTGGTTCTATAATAAATGGAACAACTTCTGGAAATAATCAGTCGATAAGTGGGGCTACAACTGGAAGTAGTAATATCTCAAATGGAATCACTTCTGAAAGTGGCAATAATACAGAAAACTGGTTTGATTCACCTAGCAATAGTACAATAGGTGGAACTACTTCAGGAGGTAGTACATCAAATAATAGTACACCAAGTAGCAGTACAATAAATAATAGCTCTGCAACTCAGTTACAAGCCAATGTAGGTAAAATAGGAACGGTTAAAGCCGAAACTTTAAATGTTAGAGCAGGTGCAAGTACAAGTCGTGAAGTGGTGGCACAAGTTAGATTAGGTGACAAAGTAACGATATTAAGTGTATTAAATGATTGGTATAAAGTAAAATTAGCAGATGGAAAAATAGGTTGGGTAAATAGTAGTTATATTACTATATCTAACGAATCATCTTCTCAATCATCAACTTCGAGTAATACTTCAAGTAATACTTCAAAAACTTATCCTGTATCAGGAAAAGTAACAGCAACAACACTTAATGTAAGAGCAGGAGCAAGAACAGATAGAGAAGTGATTGCAACTATTACAAATGGTACGAATTTAACTGTATTAGGAGAGATGGGTGACTGGTATAAAGTTAAGTTAGCTAATGGAAAAATAGGATGGGTAGTGAAAAGTTATATTTCAACAGGTAGTAGCGTAGTAGCAGATTCATCAACTACAGCATCAGTAGCAACATTTCCAAGAACGGGAAGCGTCACAGCAAGTTCATTAAATATTAGAAGTGGTGCAAAGACAGACAGAGAAGTCATTGCAACTGTAAGTGCTGGGACAAAGCTTACTTTATTAAGTAGCATGGGTGACTGGTATAAAGTAAAATTATCAAACGGTACGATTGGATGGGCGACTAAAGCGTATATTTCCTAGGAAATCGTTCTTTAAACTTAATATAAAATTAAACAAAAATAGAGGAGGGTAAGAAGACTTTCCTCTATTTTGTTTTGAAAAAAATCGGTATATAATAAAAGAGATTAAATAATAAAAGGATTTTGTATTAAGCAAAACAATTCGCTAACAAAAATATAGGTTAGAGGCTTAATATAAGAGTAAGGAGGATATTATGAAATACATGAAAATTGGAAAATCAGATATAGAAGTATCAAAAATTGCATTAGGTACATGGGCTATTGGTGGTGGCTCATGGTGGGGTGATAATGATGATATGGAATCTATTAAAACGATTCATGCAGCTTTAGATTTAGGTATTAATTTTGTAGATACAGCACCTGTATATGGTATGGGACATAGCGAAGAGGTAGTAGGAAAAGCTATTGCAGACCGTAGAAATAAGGTGATTTTATCAACGAAATGTGGTTTAATGTTTGATCGAACAGAAGGAAGTTATTATTTTTCTAGAGACGGTAAAGATGTTTATAAAAATCTTTCTAAAGGGGCTATTATCGACTCAGTTGAACAAAGTTTAAGACGTTTAAATACAGACTATATCGATATTCTATATACTCACTGGCAAGCTGTTGAGCCTTTCTTAGTACCAGTAGAAGAGACAATGGAAGCACTAATGACATTAAAGAAACAAGGTAAAATCCGTGCCATCGGTGGTTCTAATATGTCTTCTTGGCATATTGAGGAGTATATTAAATATGGTGAACTTGACATCATTCAAGAAAAGTACAGTTTAATTGATAAACGTGTAGAGAAAGAAATTTTACCATGCAGCACTCAACATGGAGTGACTTTCCAAGCTTATTCACCACTTGAACAAGGTCTATTAACAGGTAAAATTAGAAAGGACTTTATACCAGAGCCAGGAAGTTCTAGAGAAGGTAAGAAGTGGTATAAACCAGAGAATTTACCTAAGATTGTAGATGGGGTAGACTCATGGAAGAACCTATGTGATAAATACAATTGTACATATGGTAATTTAGCAATTGCTTGGGTAGCTGCACAAAACCCACTTGTAAATGTATTATGTGGTGCAAGAAAAGTAGAACAAATTACAGACAATGCTAAAGCTGGAGATATTATTTTAACTCCAGAAGATGTTGAACAAATGAGACAATCTATTATTTTATAGAGAAAAATTTTTAAAAATGCCTGTTCATGAGAAATGGGCAAAAATAGTTTAGCACATACAACTTGAAATTGTAAATATCATATAGTTTTTGCCCCTAAATATGGTAGGCAGGTTATTTATGGGAAGATTAAAAGTTGGCAGACCAACTCCGTATGTCTTTAGACATCATGCCATTAATATGCTCTTATAGGGCTAGTGCAAACCACCCGTTAGACAGATGGTTTTGATTTTTACCTATATGGTGAAACAAAGTACAAGAATAGTTTAAAAAGGTCAAGATATAGTATGGACACATACTACGTTTAGTGATATATTTGTTACAGTAACAGATATATCACTAAACGTAATAAAGGAAGAAAAATATGAAAGATCATGTAAAGGGTGGTGCTTTAACAGAAGTAACACTTTATATATTATTGGCACTTTATAAGCCTAATCATGGATATGGGATTATGCAGTTTGTAGAAGTAGAGACAGAGGGAAGGCTTACTTTAGGTGCAGGTACATTATATGGGGCCTTAAATACTTTAGTAAATAAAGGCTGGATTGCGTTATATGGAGAAGAAAGCACTAAGAAAAAGAAAAATTATTTAATTACTGATTTAGGAAAAGAGAAAGTAGAAGTTGAATTAAATAGACTTAAGGAAGTGCTGGAAAAAGGACAATCTATTGTAAATGGGGAGAGTAGATAAGATGGATAAAAATCGATTTTTTCTAGATATTGAAAA
>JAFOHG010000105.1 GCA_017421915.1 Cellulosilyticum sp.
AAAACAATTTGGTATCATTCGTGTTCAAAGTGAACGTATTAAAAGCCTAGTGGATGACCTTAATTTAACTGTTCGATTAGAATATGAAATGCAACCTCTTAATATTAAACCTTTTTACCTTTCCAAACTTTTAAGAGAAACGGTGGTAGACTACTTAAATACCTTAGATTTTGACCAATATGCATTAGAACTTAATATCTCTGATTCTTGTCAAGATTTTAGAATCAATGGAGATATGACGCTATTTAAACGTGCACTTCATAATATCATAAATAACTGTATTAAACATAATCCAGATGGTACTGAGATTTTCATTACGCTTAATTTAGAAAACGAACACTATACTTTAGAAATTAAAGATACAGGGACTGGTTTTGACCAATCCACTTTAGAAAAGCTTAATACTACATCTCAAATGCCTACTGGCATAGACCATGGATTAGGTTTATTTATTGTGAAGCAAATTGCTCAGGTTTCAGGTGCTCAAATCTCTTTTACCAACTGGCATAAAGGAAGCTGTATAACATTTATCTTTTAGATAGATGTCATACAGCTTCTCTCAATTTCACTACTTCTTAATAATTTGTTTTATAAGCTTTTTCTTTATTTAATATACGCATTACTTACTAATGATTCTTGAATTACTTCTGTTGGTATTTCAAATTCTACATTTCCCATATACCCTGGTGCTACTTCATACTCTTCAAAAGCAATCACTAATTTTCCATTTTCATTAATATAAAATGATTGCTCATTACCAATTTGTTTAAAGCCTTCTACACCTTCTTCACTATCTTCTACCCAATATACTTTATTTTCATCTTCTTTCATTTCTTTTTTCATTTCATTTTTAATATACTCTGAAATAACTTCTACATATTGTCCATCTTTAAATAAACTTGGAAGTGTAATTAATACTTCATTTTTCTTATCTATTGTGTCATAGTATACTTGAGTTGAAGCAGAAGCTGCTGTATTTTCAACATAACGTGCTATTGATAAAACCTCCCCATTATCTGTCTTAATTTCAAATCCTGCTTCTGTGCCTAAGTGACCTTCTTTTCCTAATTCTTTCATTCCTGCTATTTCTGTTTTAAATGCTTCATATAATTTTTTGTTTTCTTGTAGATATTTTTGATTAAGATGAGCTTGTAATGCTTCATTTTTCATTCCATCTATTAAAGGTGCTTTAATATTTGCTTCATAATTTTCATCTGCATAATCATATTGTCCAAAAGTAACAACTTTCACTAATCCACTTAGTACTGGTATTTCACTCATACTTTTTGCAAATGTAGGGCTTAAATTTGCTGTTCCTACGAATGCTAATCCTAATACTGCTACGCTTGTTGTCATATTTCTCATCCATCTTGTCATGTTTATTACCCTCTTATTCTTTAATTTTCCAATTTCTATGCTTTTTTTTACACATTCATCTAATGTATCTGGTATTTCTATTTGTTCCATATATTCTTTAATCTGCGACTCTATCTGCTCATTGCTATTTTTCATTTTGTTAACTCCTCTATTAACCTTCTAATAATTTCTTTAATTTTTTCATTGTTCGGTATAACGTAGATTTTACTGTACTGATATTTTTCTCAGTAACATCTGCCACCTCCTGTAATTCTAATCCTTGATAAAATCTAAGTAATATAACTTCTTGCTCATGTGGTGCAAGATGTTTCATTGCTTCTTCTATATCTAAATGCTGGTCTTGGTCAAATGTAGGCATTGGAGTATCTTCCATTTCATTTAGGTAAATCACTTTATTCTTTTTATTTAAATGCGTTTTACAAGTATTGATTAAAATACGGCAAAACCATGTTCCTAGATATTCCCTATTTTTTAGGCTGCTTTCATATTTTAATGCTTTAACAATTGTATCCTGAATGATATCTAATGCATCTTCTTGATTTTTAACATAACTATATGCAATGCGATAATGTTTTTCTTTATTTTCTTCTATGTAATCAATAATTTCCTTTTGCATTTTACATCTTTTTCTCCATTTATTGACTTCTTCTACCTATTAGACATCTCAATAACCTTAAAAGTTTCAACATAAATATAAACTTTTATTTTAATTTTTTTATACTTATAGTTACTTATTTACTTCTTTTACCTATTAGACCTCTTAGTTCCCTATAAAGTTTCAACTTAAAACTAAAAATTTATAAAAAATAAGAGATGTTACATGTAACTTTATGTAGCATCTCCTATCTATTCTTCTTATATCATATATTATTCCTAAAATAATCTATTTACCAGTTACGTTTAATCCCCTGATTGGTTATTTCAATGGCACCTTCTTTCATTAGCCTTCCTATTGCTCTCTTAAAGGCTGCTTTACTCATCCCTAATATTTGATTAATTTCCTCTGGTGAACTCTTATCATGAAGTCCCATTTCACCATTATTTTCTTCTAGCACGTCCATAATTTTTCTTGCATCATCTTCCATTTGTAAGTGGGTTGTTTTTCTCATGCTTAATTCTAATTTACCATCTGGCCTTACATTTTTAACTCTTAATTCTAAAGTATCACCTATTTTATAATTTCCATAAAGCTCCTTAAGTGGAATTAAACCATGATATTTATTCTCTACTGCTACAAAGGCACCATAAGCTTCTTTAAAATTATAGATTGTTCCACTTACTATATCATTGACCTTATATGATGCACCACTTTGTAGTAAATCATATACTTTCATAGTTGCACAAAGGCGGTCACTCTTATCTACATACATCCCCACTAAATGCACTTCACCTTTATGAATACGACCTACCTGTTGCTTAAAAGGTAAAAATAAATCTCTTTCTAGACCCCAATCCAAAAATGCTCCAATGCGATTCACACTAACTACTTTAAGTGGTGCTAGTTCCCCTAGCATAAACCTTGGTCGATTGGTTGTGGCAATCTTTCTATCTCTTGAATCTCTATAAACAAAAACTTCTATAGAGTCCCCTATTTTTAACGCTTCAGGTACTTGTCCCTTAGGGAGTAAAATTTCTCTCTCACTTGGGTGCTTCTCATTTAAATAAACGCCTTGTTCTGCTTCTTTAGTTACTACTAAAGTATTCAATTTTCCTATCTGTATCATCTAATCTATCCTCATTTTTACAATTACTTTTTTCCTATCATAACATACATTATAGTCAATATATTATTTTCTCAGCAATCTTTTATAACTTCTATCCATACAAATTGCCCCAAAAGGAGCTGTAATTAATATGGATAATACTGCAAGCATTAATACTTTTTCTCCACAAGCTAATCCCATTGCTAAAGGCATTCCGCCAATAGCTGCCTGTACCGTTGCTTTTGGTGTATAGGCAACCATACAATAAAGCCTTTCTTTTTGATTAAGTGGTGTTCCTAACATACATATTAAAACACCTATCATTCTAAAAATCATTGCTACAACCACAATAGTTGCTGCTAAAATACCTGCTACTAATACATACTTTAAATTAACTGTTGCACCGACTAATACAAATAAAATAACTTCAGCTGCAACCCATAGTTTATTATATCTTATTGAGATTCTTGCTGCTAATTCTCCATAAATCTGCTTCATTACAATTCCCATACTCATAATTGCTAAAAGTCCCGACATAGGGATAATACCTTTTAGCCTTGTTTCACATTCTAATAGTAAAAAAGACACACTTAGTAAGATTAAAATCTTTATAGAATCTCTTATGTGATATCTTTTAAAGAATTTTACTAATAGAATGCCTACTGCTACTCCAACTAGTACACCTACTATAATTGAAATTGGAATTTGAATAAAACTAAGCCCTGAAACACGCTCTCCACTAGCCAATCCTGTAAATGCAGTAAATAATACAATCACAAATACATCATCTACTGATGCCCCTGCTAAAATCATTTGAGGAATACTATTCTCCGTTCCATATCCTTCATCAATAAGTTGAATCATTCTTGGTACAATAACGGCCGGTGATACTGCTGCTAATACACTTCCCATAATAGCTGCTTCTAATATACTCACATTAAAAAGCTTTGGAGCAATCAAAATAACCCCTAATATCTCTAAACAGGCAGGTACAAAACACATTAAAATAGCTGGTCTTCCTACCTGCTTTAAATCTGCTATATTAAGTGATAAGCCCGCCCTTGTCAAAATAATAACCAATGCTAGCTGTCTAAGTGCTGCGGATATGTCTAATATAGACGTATCTAGTAACTTAAAGCCATATGGTCCTAATATAATCCCAGCTATAATCATTCCTATCAAACTCGGTAAGCTCATCTTTTGAGCTATAAAACCTAATATTAATCCTAATAAAAAAATATACGCTAGACTTGTTAACATTTTCTTCGCTCCTTTTCTTATATTATAACCATTAAAAAAGCTGATAACCCTGTAACTATTGTTACAGAAGTCATCAGCTTTTACACAGCTTAGGTTTTCACCTTATATTTCTTTATTATTGACTTGTATTTCTTCTGTCGTAATAGTAGGCAAATTGATATTCTTTAAGTAACAAATCATTCGGGTGATAATAATCACAATAACTGCAATTCCTGCCGCTGCCTGATTTGGTATATGGTCAAATAAACACCAGAGCACTAATGCACCTATAATACCTGCCACACAGTAAATTTCCTTACAGAAAACATCTGGTTTTCTGCCTACTATAATATCTCTTAGCATGCCGCCACCTACTCCTGTGATTGAAGTTACAAATAAAAATAGTGTTAAACTATATTCTTTTTCTAACCCTTTTAGTCCCGCTGAAACTACAAAAGCAGCCAATCCTACCGCATCAATAAAAGCAAATGTATTTTTATACTTCCATTTTCCCTTTAGAATAATAGCTAATGTAGCTGACAATAAAATAATCAAAATGGCTATTTGGTTATTAAAAAATGCTGGAATCCCCTCGTTAACTACAATATCTCGAATGATTCCGCCACCCATTGCTGTAACTGTAGCAAGTATGTAGATTCCTAATAAATCTAACTTTTCATGTATTGCAATATTAGCTCCTGATATAGCAAAGGCAAAAACCCCTAAGTATTCTAATATAGTTATAGTATTACCCATCATTATGTCCTCACTTTCTCTAAATGCTCTGGGTCATTTTAATATCCTAGGTCATTTTACTATGTTTGTCTTCACATATAAAGCTTTTCTTAATCATAATAGCCTTAAATCATACTAGATATATTCCCTGTTGCTAATTCATACCATAAACTTTCATTTTGTTTTCTCCTTCTATATCTACTAGCTCATATCTTATCATAGTCTTTTTTCCATCTATTGAAATGTCTTCATATGTAACTTTTGTCATTAAATATACAAAAAAGTGCTAATATATATCAGCACTTTTTTGTATATTTATATTTCAAACTCCATAATTAAACTATGTAAATGATTTGCCATCTTAGCTAAAGCTGCACTAGAACCTTGCATATCATGAATAGATGCACTCTGTTCTTCTATACATGCAGATGATTCTTGTGTGGCAGCTGCATTCTCTTCTGCTACTGCTGAAAGCGTTTCTACATAGCTACTAACTTCCTCTTTCTCACTTTCCATTTGCAAACCAGATTGATTAAGCTCATCCATAATCTGTATAGTAGTTTCTATTGCCCCGGCAATTTCATTATATTTTCCTTCTGTTAAAATAACGTCTTCCGTTTGTTGTTTTAACATTTCTTTTACTTTTTCAATAACCTCTACAGCATTAGCTGAATCTTTTTGTAACCTCTTAATTTGTTCATCTATTTGTTGAGTAGATTGTGCAGACTGCTCTGCTAGTTTCCTAATTTCATCTGCTACTACTGCAAATCCTGCTCCATATTCTCCTGCTCTAGCTGCTTCAATTGAGGCATTAAGTGCAAGTAAATTTGTTTGTTCTGCTACAGAAGCAATCATACTACTTACTGCATTTATTTGAATAGCACTTTCATTTGTCTGTCTCATATTTTCATATGCTTCAATTGTAGCTATATTACTCTCTTTAATTTTATCTGATAAATCGTTTAATACCCCTTGTCCAACTTTTGTTGCCTCTATTACCTCTTTAGAAGCTATATTAAGCTGATTCATTTGCTCTTGATTTGAGTCAATCAACTGTCCTAATATGTCTAATCGATGCATACATTCAGCAGTGCTAATCGCCTGGTCTGTAGCTCCTTGTGCCACCTCTTGAATTGTTTCTGCCATTTCTTCTGTAGCCGAACTTGTGTCCTTACAGGTTGCTGCTAATTCTTTAGAAGTATTCGTTACACTATTAGAAATATTCCCTATGTCTTGTATCATCCTTCTTAGATTATTCTCTATTGAGTTTAATGCTTTTGCTAATGTTCCAATTTCATCTTTTCTATTTATTAAAGCTTCAGGTATACTTTCCTTTAGATTATATGTAGCTATAACATTTGCTTGATTTACAATCTTATTTAATGGTCTAACAATACTATTTGCAGCAATCAACATAATGGTTAGCCCCAGTATAATTCCAATCATAATAGTAATCATTGCTTCAATCTGCTTACTTAAAATACTACTTGCAATCATTTGTTCTGATTCTGCTTTAGATACACCTACAAATAACAGACCAAAACTGTCACCGTTACTATCTGTTAAAGGCTCATATACTGTTAAATAAGGATCTCCTAGAATACTTGTATCTCCGATATACCTTTTTCCCCCAGATACACTACTTACAATTTCCTCATTTTCCAATAAAGTTCCTTCTACACGATTACCAGTCTTATCTATAATACTTGTCATAATGCGTTTATATTTATCTTCTTCTTTAGCAAAAATGGTGGTTACTATTCCTAAATCTTCTGAAAGTTTGTCAATAATTTCATATCTATGATTAATTGGTCGTCCATCTTTATCTACGATTTTTCCATCTTTCTCCTTTAACTCACCAAAATACTGCTCAATATAAACCTGAGCTGCTAATATGTCTCCCTCTAACTTATTGACTAGTATATTATGTTCTACACTTTTCATACCAGACACTGTGTTTCTCAATCCTAACATATTAATTACAACCATCGGAATAATTCCTGTTATAAAAAATAATATCATAAGTTTCGTACGGTGTTTGAAATGTCTCATTTTTACTCCCCCTTATTCCCTATCTCTTTATTTATATTTCATTATCGTTCTCTTCTTTTTACTCTTTCTATACCTCTATATTAAATTTTTCTATACCTACTTCTCTATATTTCTACTCTCTAAATGTTTACTTATACTACCCCTACTTTATAAATTCCTTCTTATAAAATCTTCCCCTAATAATTCATAATCCTGAATCTCTGTAACATCATCCCAATAAATGCAACAATGATCTAGCAACTTTCCTCTTTTAAAAAACTCCTCAGTTACTATATGTTTAAATCGTGCGGTTTTAAGTAAAGGCTTTAAATCAAAATAAGCTTCTTGGTTACTAGATAATTCCAACTTTATAATGTAATCCTCTAGGAAGTCTACCCGCTCAATCTGCATCCTTTGCCACCT
>JAFOHG010000106.1 GCA_017421915.1 Cellulosilyticum sp.
AATATAGATCAGAAAGGAGAAGTGTATGGAAAATTTATTAGTATATTTGAAGAATTATAAAAAAGAAAGTATACTAGCACCGCTATTTAAGATGTTAGAGGCGACGTTTGAGCTTTTTGTACCTTTAGTTATGGCAGCAATAATTGACAAAGGGATTGTAGGTCAAGATATGCCATACATTTTAAAAATGGGAAGTGTTTTAGTTTTACTAGCTATTGTGGGACTAGCTTCATCAGTTACAGCTCAGTATTTTGCAGCAAAAGCAGCAACAGGATTTGCAACAAAGCTTAGGCAAGCACTATTTAAGCATATTCAAAATTTATCTTTTACAGAAATGGATATAATCGGGAATAATACACTCATTACAAGAATGACGAGTGATATTAACCAAGTTCAATCAGGTGTTAATATGACACTTCGATTATTTTTAAGGTCTCCTTTTATTGTGTTTGGAGCTATGATTATGGCATTTACTGTAGATGTTAAGGCAGCCCTAGTATTTGTTGTGGCGATTCCACTTTTATCGATTGTGGTATTTGGAGTTATGCTAGTGAATATTCCACTTTATAAAAAGGTACAGGCCGCTTTAGATGAAGTATTAGGCAAAACAAGAGAGCATTTAACAGGTGTAAGAGTGATACGTGCATTGAATATGGAGGAGCAAGAAAAAGAAGTATTTGAGGAAAAAAATGAAACGTTAACTAATATGCAGAAGTTAGTAGGACGTATTGCAGGTCTTACTAATCCATTAACCTATATCATTGTTAATGGCTCTTTAGTAGTGATTGTGTGGATTGGTGCCTTACGCGTAGAAAGTGGTTTTTTAACACAAGGTATGGTTGTGGCATTAGTCAACTATATGTTACAGATTTTAGTGGAGCTTATTAAACTGGCGAATCTTATTGTAACGATGACAAAAGCTGTGGCTTGCGGTAATCGTGTTCAAAGTATATTTGAAGTATCGTCTTGTTTAGACAGTGGAACAATAGAAGACTTTATAGGGCAAGATCATAAATCGTACATAGAATTTAATGATGTAAGTTTTACATATAAAAATGCTGGGCAGCAAGCTTTAGCCCATATAGATTTTAAAGTCGCAAAAGGTGAAGTAGTAGGGATTATAGGGGGGACAGGTTCAGGTAAAACTTCTATTGTAAATTTAATGCCTCGTTATTATGAAGTAACAAGCGGTCAAGTAAAAATAGCAGGAAAAGATGTAAAGGACTACTCATTAAAAGCATTAAGAGAAAATGTTGGAATGGTTATGCAAAAAGCAGAGATTTTTAAAGGGAGTATTAGAGAAAATTTAAAATTAGGAAATCAAACAGCAACAGATGAAGAAATTTGGCAAGCTCTAGAGATTGCTCAGGCAGCCTCTTTTGTTAAAGCAAAAGAGGGACAATTAGATTATTGGATTGAGCAAGCTGGAAAAAATTTATCAGGTGGGCAAAAACAACGTCTAACGATTGCAAGAGCATTAGTATGTAAGCCTGATATTTTAATACTAGATGATAGTGCATCAGCATTAGATTTTGCTACAGATGCAGCTCTTAGAAAAGCTATTTACGAGATGGAAGCAAAACCAACAGTCTTTATTGTATCTCAGCGTGCAGCATCTATTATGCATGCAGACAAAATTTTAGTATTAGATGAGGGCGAGCTAGTGGGCAAGGGGACGCATAAAGCACTTCTTGAAAGTTGTAAAGTTTATAAAGAGATTTATGATTCACAATTTCGTAAGGAGGTGAAAGAAAATGAGTAAATTGGTAAAGAAAGAGGTTAAACAAAAGGAAACGGTTATTAAGGTTTTAAGATATATTAGAAGATATTGGGGATATGTCATTGTATCTATTTTATTAGCAACAGTAACGGTCATTTCTACATTATATATTCCTATTTTAATTGGAGATACGGTAGATTTTATTATAGGCTCTAATCAAGTTGATTTTGCAAGTATTTGGAGTAATTTAAAGCTAATGATAGGGGTCATAGGTATTACAGCACTTATGCAATGGCTTCAAAATATCTGCAATAATAAAATTACCTATAATGTGATTCGAGATGTTAGAAATGAAGCTTTTCAAAAGATAAAGGTTTTACCTTTAAAATATATAGATGAACATGCTTATGGTGAGGTAGTAAGTCGCGTGATTGCAGATGTAGACCAATTTGCAGATGGACTTTTAATGGGGTTTACACAGCTTTTTACAGGTATATTAACTATAGCCGGCACATTAGGGTTTATGCTAGTTGTAAACGTAAAAATCACATTAGTAGTTGTTTTACTTACACCTATTTCACTTTTTGTAGCTAAGTTTATTGTAAAGCATACATATGAGATGTTTAAATTACAATCTATAACGCGTGGGGAACAAACTG
>JAFOHG010000107.1 GCA_017421915.1 Cellulosilyticum sp.
CGAAGTCCTTCTCCAAAACGTTGATAATGTACAAGCTCTCTTTCACGTAAGAATCTAAGTGGGTCACAAACCTCTGGATCTTTAATAAGCCTTAATAAATTATCATAAGTTGTTCTTGCCTTTTGTTCTGCTGCCATATCTTCATGTAAATCAGTAATAATATCACCTTTAGATTGAAAATAAGTTGCTGTAAAAGGTGTGCCAGATGCTGCTACTGGATAAAGTCCTGTTGTATGATCCACATAATAAGTTGCAAATGAACTACATTCAATTTGTTCTGGTGTCAAATCTCTAGTTAATTGATGAATAATCGCACAAATCATTTCCATATGTGCCATTTCTTCTGTACCTATATCTGTAAGTAATCCTGCTACTTTACGATTTCCTACGCTATAACGTTGAGATAAATAACGCTGAGAGGCTGCAAGTTCCCCATCTGGCCCGCCAAATTGACTAATAATAAGTTGTGCCATTTCAGGATTTGTCTTTGTAATCTTTACAGGATACTGTAATCTCTTTTCATACATCCACATATTAATTTGCCTCTCTTTCCCATGGCCATGGTTGTTCTCCCCAAGCCCAGCTATTTTCTACTTCTACATCATTAATCGTTAATGGACCAAAATAAGCTGCATATTCTTTCATTGCTTTATCTAAGAGTTGCTTATATTTTTTATAATTTTCTAAAGCTTGCTTATCACAAGGGTGTGTATCTAAAAAAAGCACTGTATCATACACATTAAACCCTAATACACGAATTAAATCTAATAATTCATATTGCTCCTTTTTCATCACTATTTACACCCCTTTGATGCTTCAAATGGTAAATCTAATTCCTTAAAAATAGTACCACGCTTTAATGCCTCTTTAGGTTCATAAATCATTCTCCACTGTTGCCAAGGTACATAAGCCATGGCAATTGGCATATTTTCCATATTACAATCTATTTTTTCATCGCAAGGTGTCTTCAGCCCCACGAACTCATTTAATTCCATTTTCATATTAGAATCATTCATATCTCTTAAGTTGATAGGACGTCTTGAGGTATTCCTATTACTAATCATACGTTTGCCTCCTAATTATTATTGTTCATGAGCTAATCTTTTTGTGCTGACTAAACTCCCTAATAATATATTAACTTTCTCCAAATAAGTTCTATTTTTTTACATTTTTTTATTTTATAATTCATTTTTATTTTGCTATTAATAAATCACATTTTTACATTTTTTTACTATATATAAATTATAATATTTTATATAGATTAGAGGAGAAATAAATGTCTCAAAATATACCACTCACCCAATTACACGAAGGCCAAAAAGCTCAAGTATCTATGTTACTTTCTACTGGAAATATTAGACGTCGTCTTCAAGATTTAGGAATTGTTGCTGGAACTTCTATTGAATGTGTACAAAAAGGTCCAGGCGGTGATCCCATTGCTTATAAAATAAGAAATACAATTATTGCATTACGTTTAGAAGATGTGAATACTATTATAGTAACCACAAAGTTTAAATAAGGTACTCTTAAAAATACCTTATGGAAGGAGTTTTTATGCAATCCTATTCCTCTTATTTAGAAACTGCCTCTGCTGACTATACTATTGCATTAGTAGGCAATCCTAACGTGGGCAAAAGTACTATTTTTAATCAATTAACTGGTCTTAAACAACATACTGGAAATTGGCCTGGAAAAACGGTTACTTTTGCAAAAGGTCATTATATGTATGAAAACCAATCCTATACCCTAATTGACCTACCTGGTATTTATTCTCTTGCTACACACTCTAAAGAAGAGGAGGTAACAAGAGATTTTATTTGTTTTAAACAACCCGATGCTGTTATTGTTGTTTGTGATGCAACTTGCTTAGAAAGAAATCTTAATCTTGCACTTCAAATTCTAGAACTTACTAAGCATGTTATCTTATGTGTTAATCTTATAGATGAAGCCCATAAGAAAAAAATTCATATTGATACGACACATCTTGCCCGCCTTTTGGGCATCCCTGTTATTCCTGTATGCGCCAAATCTTCTACCGGACTAGAGCAACTCTTATTAGAAGTCATGCGTCTTACACATTTTAAAACACATCTATCTACTTATAAATCTACCTTTAATCCTATACTTGAAGAAGCTTGCCTTCCTTTAATAGAATTTCTTCAAACTATACCTTGTTCTTGTGCATGTCCTCATTTTTTTGCTCTTAAACTTCTGCAAAATGAGGAAATTTTTTTATCTTATGTGAAGCAGTATTGCGACCTTAATCCTAATACTTCTCTATCTTTTCTAGAGGCTTTACAAAAGTCACATAATATTTTATCTAATCATCGTATAGATGCCACTTGCCTCCAAGATCTTATTGTAACGCATTATATACAACAAGCTGAATGGATTGCTCGTCAAGTCATTACACCTAAAGACGCTTCTATGGATCAACAAGACCGAAAAATCGATAGACTCTTTATAGGAAAATATACACGTTTTCCTATTATGGCTTTACTGTTAGCTTTTATTCTGTGGCTCACTATAGTAGGGGCTAATTATCCTTCTGATTTGCTTTTTAATTTATTTTCTAGACTTGAAACTTTTCTTTCTTCTCTTCTACTTAATCTTGGTATACCTTCCACACTCATTTCATTGCTTATTGAAGGTGTGTATCGTATCTTAACTTGGGTAGTTGCTGTTATGCTTCCTCCTATGGCTATCTTTTTTCCACTCTTTACCTTGCTTGAAGATGTAGGTTATTTGCCACGTATCGCATTTAATTTAGACCATTGCTTTAAACAATGTCATGCCTGTGGTAAGCAAGCTTTAACGATGTGTATGGGATTAGGATGTAATGCTGTAGGCATTGAAGGTTGTCGAATTATTGATTCTCCACGAGAACGTCTTATTGCTTTACTTACCAATAGTCTTATGCCTTGTAATGGTCGCTTTCCTACATTAATTCTTCTTATTAATATGTTTTTTATAACCAATTTCTTTTATGTACCATCTTCTCTAATAGCTACACTTTTACTACTATTAGCTATTTTACTCAGCATTTTTCTTACCTTTTTCACTTCATGGCTCTTATCTCAAACATTCCTTAAAGGTCTTCCCTCTTCTTTTACACTAGAACTTCCCCCTTACCGAAAACCTCAAATTATCCAAACTTTAATCCGTTCCTTACTAGATCGCACACTTTATGTTTTAAGACGTTCAGTCTGTGTGGCGGCCCCAGCTGGTCTAGTCATTTGGCTTTTAGCCCATATTACACTTGGCGAGCATACTTTACTTTATGAGATGACTGATTTTCTTGACCCATTTGCCCGTCTTTTTGGCTTAAATGGCATTATTCTAACTGCTTTTATATTAGGTATTCCTGCTAACGAAATTATTTTTCCTATCATTATGATGATTTATATGTCTTCTAATACCATCATGCCCCTACTTCAATCTCATGAAATAAAAATGATTCTTTTAAATAGTGACTGGACACCCGTTACCGCCTTATGTACTTTAATTTTCTTACTCTTCCACTGGCCTTGTTCTACTACACTACTTACTATTTATAAAGAAACCAAAAGCATAAAATGGACTACTATAGCTTTTCTAATTCCTACTTTATTGGGATTTTTCCTTTGCTTTGTAGTCACTCAAATAACATCCTTCTTTTAAAATTATAGTAATTATTTTCTTAAAATAAAAAGTGGATCTATGCCCACTTTTTATTTTTCATCATTTTACTAAGCCTACTATCTTTTCTAAAAGAGTTTTTCTATTCTTTTATGTATAACTCTGGACATGAGTGGATAAGATGTACAGATAGCTTTTTTATCTTTACTAGATATTAAACCCTATTTATTTTCTAGCATTATCTTATTATATGTAAAGGAGTGTTATCATGCCCTCATTAAGTCACTTTCTTGTTTTTATGATGTCTTTAATTGGACAACTTGGTTATACTGGTGTTTTTCTTGTCATTGGTTTAGAATATGCTTGTTTTCCTATCCCTAGTGAAATTGTACTCCCTTTTGTCGGTATGAGTATTCCACAAACTGCTCTTGAATTTTTACCTGCTTTTTTAGTAAGCATTGTAGCTGGACTTACAGGTTCTCTTGTTTGTTATTTAATTGGTTTATATGGTGGTACACCACTTTTGAGAAAACTCAGTGAAAGAAGTAGCCAACTGGAAAAGGCTTTAACTATTTTTAACCATTGGTTTGAAAAATATGGACGTTGGGCTGTTCTTTTCTCTCGTATCATTCCGCTTACTAGAACTTACATCTCTCTTTTTGCCGGTGTTAATAAAATGCCACTGTCTGCCTTTTTCTTATATTCATCTACTGGTATTGCAATCTGGAACCTTGTTTTGATGAGCTTAGGTTTTTATCTTGGACATAACTGGCAACTTATTGAAGGAATCTTAAATACTTATAGTCATATCGTTCTTATACTTATTGCACTGGTACTTGTAGGTTATCTAGCTTTCAAATGGCACAAATCCCATTCAAAAGCATAAACTTATTCGTTTATTGATTTGTGTGACTTAAAATTTTATATTATAATATGATATAATTATTAAAATTTTACTTTTTATTGTCACATTATAGAGAAACCAATTATAAGCTTGAGTTATTCATCCATTTAATTTGGTTTGTCTCAATGATTTCACATTACTAAAAATGATGAATAACTCAAATTTATAAATGTGAAATCTATATAAAGGAGGAATACACAATGACCTCAAAAATAGGTTTAATAGCTGAGGGTGGTGGTATGCGTGGTGCTTATACTGCTGGTATTCTAGAAGTGTTTCTAGAGCATAATATTGATTTTCCTTATGCTATTGGTGTATCAGCAGGTGCCAATACACTTTGCTCTTATTTATCTAAACAAAATTTACGCAATAAACGACTGTATACTGAGTGGATTACTGATAAGCGTTTTATTAATTGGCGTAATTTATTTACAGAAGGCGCGTATTTTGGTATGCACTTTCTTTTTAACGAACTTCCCGTCCACTTAGATCCATTTGACTTTAAAGCCTTTAAAAATAATCCTGCTACCTTTAAAGTTGGTGTCACTAATTGCTTTACTGGTCAATGTGAATTTATGGAACCCAAACTTTCACCTTCATTAGAGGATAGTGATGAAATACTGAAAGCTTCTAGTAGCTTACCTTTTATGTCTAAAATGGTCTATTTAAATGGTACCCCTTATTTAGACGGTGGTATTAGTAACTCTATCCCTATTGATCAGGCTGAAAAAGATGGATTCACCTATAATGTGGTTATTCTAACGCGTAATGCCAATTATCGTAAAACCTATTCCAAAAAGATGGATATTTTTGCTAAACATAGCCTGAAACGTTACCCCCAATTAGCGAAAGCTATTGGACAACGTGCTCAAATGTATAATCGCACCTTAGATTATTTAAAAAAACAGGAACAAGAGGGAAAGGTTTTTATTTTTAGACCTAATCAACCTCTTGAAGTAGACCGATGTGAAAAAGATCCAGCTAAACTTGCCAAACTCTATAATCAAGGCTATGAAGAAGCAGTTAATCAGCTTCCTCAGCTATTAAACTGGATGAAATCTGTTTCAAACTAATACAATGCATTCTATTTGAAATAACCCATAGTATACTTCCACTATATAGACAATAAAATACGGACCATCCTATCCATTAGGCTAATCCGTATTTTTATTGTCTTATAATCTTAAGATTTACTATGCCTTCGTTAAATCTTCAAAACTTGCATTGATATATTGACTAAGTGCCTCTGGGACTAGCGTAACTTGTACCCCTATTTTTCCTCCACTAACTGTTATCTCTTCTAAATCTTTTGCACTCTCATGAATAAAAGTAGGAAAAGCTTTCTTCATACCAATAGGGCTACATCCTCCTCTAATATAACCAGTTACTTTTTGCAAGTCTTTTACATGAAGCATTTCTATACTCTTTTCTCCTGCTACTTGTCCTGCTTTTTTTAAATCTAATTCCAAATTTACTGGGATTACAAAGACATAATTTGCTTTTGATTTCCCTACTGCTACTAAGGTTTTAAAAACTTGATGTTCAGGTTTTCCAATTTTAGTTGCAACTGCTTGTCCATCTATTTTCCCATCTTTTACTTCATATGTGGTCATCTCATATGGAATCTTTGCTTGCTCTAATAAACGCATCACATTTGTCTTTAAATTAGCCATTTTTAATCTCTCCTCTTTGCTTTCCACTCTCTAAGATAGTCTTATTATAGCACAATATTTTAATCATACTGCTTTTATAATGGGCTATCTTTAACAATTTAGTCCTTACTTACATCTTAAGCCATTATATAAAAATAAGGAGGATTTAAATCCCCCTTATTTCACCGCTTGCTCAGCAAATGTTGTATTTACAATTTCTGTATAAGCTGGTCTTTCATTAAGTTCTCCTGCAAGTTCCATAACATCCATTAAATGATTCAAACTTTCTTCTTTTAAAATTGGGTCTGTGCACCATGTATCGTTATCCTTATAACGCTGAACAACTTTTACTAAATCACTACGTTCAATTTCATTAAACTGTGGCGCAATTATATCTGCAATCTCCTCAGCTGAATGATTTGCCACATATTGTTGCCCTTTATAAATGGCATTTGTAAAACGCTGTACTAAATCTGGATTTTGCTCCATATAACTTGCCAAACAAGAGTAAGCCGTATAAGGAATTTCTCCTGAAAGCTGTCCCATAGAAGCTATAACATAGCCATCTCCTGATGCTTCTACTTGAGTAGCTGTTGGTTCAAATAAGGTAACAAAGTCACCCTCTCCCCCTATAAAGGCACCACCCATAGCCGAAAATTGAATATCTGTCCTCACAAAAGTCTCACCTTTTGCTACATTTTTACCTAATGTTAATCCATTTTGCTTTAATACATATTCTAATGTCATTTCCGGCATGCCGCCCTTACGTCCCCCAATCAATTCCTTCCCTTTTAAATCATCAAAGGTAAAGTTTTCTATTGGTTCACGACCTACTAAAAAGGTTCCATCACGTTTTGTAACTTGAGCAAAATTAATAGCATAGTCTTTACTACCTTGATTATATACATAAATCGAAGACTCTGGCCCCATAAATCCAATCTGTGCTTCATTTGATAACAATGCTGCCATTGTCTTATCTGCACCTTGTGTGAGTAATAGATCTACATTGATGCCCTCTTCCTCAAAGAAGCCTGCTTCAATAGCTACATATTGTGGTGCATAAAAAACAGAATGCGTTACTTCTGCTATTGTTATTTTACTCATCTTTTCTTGTCCGCAACCTGTTAGCATACATACTAAGCCTATTACAAGTAGCAAAATGAAACGTAGTTTAATCTTCTTCATAATGCTTCACCTCAAATGGAATTTATTTACATTCTCATAATAGGATATGCGCAGTCTAGCTATTTAGTGCCTTTTTTCTTCGTAATCTGTTTCTCTACTAAATTTACTACAGCATACATTGCAAAAGCACATATCGCTAATACTACAACGCCCATCATTACTAAGTCTAGTCTAAACACCTGCCCACCATAAACGATTAAATAACCTAATCCATATCGAGATACTAAAAATTCACCTACTATAACGCCTACCCAGGCCAAACCAATATTAATCTTGACAATATTAACCATATTTCCTATATTAGCAGGTAAAATAAGTCTTGTAAGAATTTGCCACTTGGATGCCCCAAAACTTTTTAGCATTTTAATCTTTTCTTCATCCATTAACGAAAAGTAATTATAGGCTGATAAGATAGTGGTCACAATAGATATTGTAATAGCTGTTACAACAATGCCTCCTATACCTGCTCCCGCCCATACAATAATAATAGGTGCTAAAGCTGTTTTAGGTAGCGCATTTAAAACAACTAGGGTAGGAGATAAAATCTTTGCTACTGTATCGGACCACCATAGTATAATAGCTATTAAAATACCTAGTACGGTTCCAATCCCAAATCCTAAAATGGTTTCCCAAACAGAAATACCAATATGCCCAAATAAACTTCCATCCTTTAAATAAGTTAAAAACAACTTCCAAATGGCTAGGGGGCTACTAAATAAAAAAGTATTTAAAATACCTAACCTAGCTAAAATCTCCCATAAAGCAATAAACGCTACTAAAATGCCTACTTGCCATGCAAAAATAAAATGTTTTTTCTTTTTTTTATTTGCAAGGTATTTTGCATATTCTGGACTATATTTTGGCTTATCCATTTTCTTCTAGCTCCTTCCACAAAACATCGAAATATTTACTAAACTCAGGTGATTTACGACTTAATAAAGGAGTCTTTTTTCCCTCCACTGAAAGCTCTATTAAATACGTGCTTTTTATCGTGGCGGGTCTACTAGATAATACATAAATACGATCACACATAGATATCGCTTCTGCAATATCATGTGTTACCAGAATAGCTTCTTTTCCCTCTTTTTTAAGAATTTGATAAATATCATCACTTACCATTAATCTTGTTTGATAGTCTAATGCAGAAAAAGGTTCATCTAATAGTAAGATATCTGGATTTGTAGCAAGTGTTCTAATAAGTGCTGCTCTTTGTCTCATTCCTCCAGAAAGTTCTCTTGGAAATCTCTCTTTAAAATCCCATAGCCCATAAGTTTTAAGTAACATTTCTACCCTTCCTTTTGCTTGAGGCGTTAATTTCTTTTGAATTTCTAGCCCAATTAAAACATTATCCATAATAGTTCGCCATTCTAATAAATGATCTCGCTGAAACATATAGCCAATTTGTCCATCCAACATTACCTCACCAGATGTTTGCTTTAAAATACCTGCAAGGATATTTAATATCGTTGATTTACCACTTCCAGATGGTCCTAAAATTCCTAAAATTTCTCCTTTTTTGAGTTCCATATTTAAGTCATCCAATACCAGTAGTTCACCATCATCTGTATAAAAACGTTTACTAACATGAGAAACTTGAATACGATTTTCCACTCTTTTCACCTTCCCCCTTAAACTTTCTGCTTTTCCAAGTATCACTTCTAGCTATTATTATCATATTAATGTTATAAAGTATAAGTGCTTTTCCTACATAATATTACAACTATTATTAATATTCTTTTTTATACGTCATTTATCCCTATTGCAATCCTTCTTAAATCTCACTATAATAATCTTTACTATTAAAGTTAGGAGGTTTATTATGCGCTATTTTATTATTTCAGATATTCATGGTTCTGCGTTTTATTTAGCAAAAGCTTTAGAGCAATTTAAGTCAGGTTCCTATGACTACTTAGTGATTTTAGGAGATATTCTTTATCACGGGCCTCGTAATACGATTCCTGAAGGCTATAATCCAAGCGAAGTCGTAGCGCTCCTTAATCCTATGGCTAACCAAATTATTGCTTGCCGTGGCAATTGTGAAGCTGAAGTAGATCAAATGCTTCTAAGTTTTCCATGTTTAAGCGACTATAGTCTCATTGTAGATGGTAAAGTAAGCTTCTTTGCAACACATGGTCATCTCTATACATCTGAGCATTTTCCAAAATCACCTGGTAAATCTATCTTTTTATCTGGTCACACACACCTTTGGCTTCTTGAAAAGCAAGGTGATATCATTGCTTGTAATCCTGGTTCTATTACCTTTCCTAAAGAAGGTCGTCCACATACTTATGCCACTTATGAGGATGGTATTCTTTCTATTAAAGATTTAGAAGGTAAGGTTCTTTCTTCTCTTGAAGTTTAATCATGAATTCGCAAAACGTACAAACCCTTTTCAATAATTGGAAATCATGATAGGATAATGAGAAGAGCCTTAAGGTTTTATTTTTTTATAAAGGAGTTTATTATGGAAAACAAAATTTTAGCTGTTGTAGACGGTAGAAACATTACACAATCAGATATGTTCCACTTACTTCAAAGCATTGGACAAAATGCTGCTGCATTCCAAGGTGAAGAAGGTCAAAAACAATTATTAGATGAACTTGTTATGCAAGAATTACTTTATTCAGATGCATTAAGTCAAGGTCTTCAAGAAGAAGAAGCTTTTAAATCAGCTTTAGCTGAAATGGAAAAATCTTTACTTAAACAATATGCCATGAAAAAATTATTAGATGGTATTAGTGCTGAAGAAGCAGAAGTTAAAGATTACTATGAGCAACATACTTCTTCTTTCACTGCTCCAGAAAAAGCAACTGCAAACCATATTTTAGTAGAATCTTTAGAAGAAGCTGAAAAAATTGCAGAAGAAATCAAAAATGGTTTAGATTTTAAAGAAGCTGCAAAAAAATATTCTAGTTGCCCATCAAGCAGCCAAGGTGGCGCTTTAGGTTCATTTACACGTGGTCAAATGGTTCCTGAATTTGAACAAGCTACTTTTTCAATGACTCCTGGTGCCATTTCTGAACCTGTAAAAACTCAATTTGGTTACCACCTCATTCAACTTGAAAATTTAACACCAGCTGGTACAATGCCTTATGAATCAGTTAAAGCTCAAGTTAAAGAGCAACTTTTACTTGCTAAGCGTCAAGCACTTTATATTGCTAAACGCCAAGAACTTGGTGAACGTTATACTGTAGAAATGAAATAATTTATTTTGAAATAATAAAACGTCCTAGGAGTAGCTTCTACTATTCCTAGGACGTTTTATTATTCTAAAATAATCTTTTCTAAGTCTTTTACATTTTCCGCTAAATAGTTAGCCCCTTCATTCTCTAATTCTTTAGCTTCTCTAAATCCCCATAATACCCCTATAGAAGTAACACCTGCTGCTTTTGCAGTCTGAATATCTACATTTGAATCCCCTATATAAAGACATTCACTAGGTTCTACTTGAAAGTAAGCCATCATTTCTTGAACCCCTTGTGGATGTGGCTTAGTTGGAATGCCTTCTCTTTGGCCCAATGTCTTTTCAATGGTAGCTGCAAAGAATTTTTGAGTTAATTCTACGGCATACTCATGTGCTTTATTCGTTACGACACCACGATGAATCCCCTTCTCTTTTAGCTTCATAAGAAGTAATTCAATACCCGGATAAGGCCTTGTTTCATCTAAACTATGCGCTTTATAGTATGCATCAAAAATAGCTTTTACTTTTAACACATTCTCTTGATTTCGTGCCTCTTTAGGTAAACTACGCTCTACTAACTTATAAATCCCATTTCCTACAAATTTTTTATATGCCTGCTCATCATGTAATGGATAACCAAATTGCTTCAATGCCACATTACACGCATTCCCCAAATCTGTAATTGAATTTAACAACGTTCCATCTAAATCAAAAACCACAAGTTTTATCATTTTTATCCCTATCCCTCTTAAAAAGTACTTTTTACAGCCTTACTTCTAAAGGTTTCATAATTTCTAAACACTCTGGTGTCACCTTACAAGTATAAGCTAAGACTTCTACACCACATGTCACTGCTTTTCGTAATGTTTTAGCAAAGGCAGGATGTCTTTCTTCATGCGGAGAAAAATAAGTAGCCTCTTCCATCTGCACTACAAAAATAACATATGCCCTATAACCTTCTTGATGCGCTAAAATTAATTCTTCTAAATGTTTAACGCCTCGCTCAGTTGGTGCATCTGGAAATCTTACAATACCTTCTTCCTCTAGCGTAACACCTTTCACTTCTATAAATATCTTATCATTTTGCGTCTCACAATAAAAGTCAAATCGTGAATGCCCATAATTTTTTTCTCTCTTAATCACTGTCAAGGGGTCATCTAAATGAGGTAATTGAATACGTCCTAATTTTAGTCCCTCTTCAACAACCACATTAGGTGCTTGCGAATCCATATTAATAAGCAAACTTCCTTTCTCAACAGCAATTAAAGAATAAGGTGTTTGACGATTAGGATTAGTTGATTTCTCTAAATAAACTGTTACTCCAGGCTGTAAAAGTTCTTTACAACGCCCCGTATTTTTAACATGTACTTTATACCGCTCACCTTCTACTTCACAATATGCTACAAAGCGATTAGGCCTTTCTATAAAAGTAGCTTTAACCATTTGCTTATACTTCATATTAACTCCTTATTCATGACCTATGTCCTTTACCCCCACTATATCTCCTTATCTGCATTATAGCAAAATATGACATAAATAAACAGCCATTACACTAGCTAGTGCTACAGTCGTTAATCCTTTTTCAAAATAAGCTAAAAGAACAGCCACTACAGTTCCAATAGCTGCATATAAAGTATTTTCTGTACTGTAAAAAATATGTGGAAAAGTCATACCTCCTAAAACAGCATAAGGCACATAATATAAAAAGGAACGAATAAAACGAGATTGTACTTTCTTTTTAAAAAAAGTTAATGGTAATACACGAATAAGATAAGTCACTAATGCCATAACAAGTATGCTTAGCATGATATACATGATTCTTCCTCCTCACCTTTTTCTTCAATGGGTGCAATATAAGCCATAATCCCTGCTGCAATTAAAGTTACAATAATCACTGCAAATCCAGAAGAAATATGACTAAATACTGGAATATACTCTAATACACAACTTATACCTATGGCAATAATTAAAGTCATAACAATTGGCTTAGAATGCTTAGCCGCTGGTATAATAATCGCAATAAACATACCGTATAATGCAATGCCAAGGGCATCTTGTAGACTCTTAGGAAGTATGCCTGCTGCTAAAGCACCTGCAAGTGTTCCACCACTCCATCCTAAATAAGGCATAATACTTAATCCTAACCAATACCATCCTGTAACCGCACCTACTTCCATAGAGGCCACTGCAAATATTTCATCTGTTACCATAAAGCTCATTAAGGCTCTTTGTAAACTGGTTAATTTTTTACTTACCTTTTGTGATAAAGAAAGCGACATTAAAAAGTAACGTGCATTAATAATTAACATAGTGAGCGCCATTTCTATGTAAGTACCTCCTAGTACCATAACCTGCATTCCTGCAAATTGTCCTGCTGATGTTACATTAGTCATTGAAATCACTAAAGCTAAAACAGGTGACAATCCACTTGATACTGCTAGCATTCCAAAAGCAAAAGAAACTGAAAAATAACCAATCCCTATAGGAATACCTAATTTAAATCCCTTTTTGAAATATGCTTTATTTTGTTTACCCATTTATCTACACCCCATTTTATAAAAAAGAGGCTGCTTTTATTATCACAGCCTCTTAAATCATGCTTTATTTTTCATAAACTTCACGTTTTAAAATCCCTATAAAAGGTAAATTACGATAATGTTCAGCATAATCAATACCATAACCTACAATAAACTCATCTGGTACTTCAAATCCCATATAATCTGGTGTAATGGCTTCTTTTCTTCTAGCTGGCTTATCTAATAATGTACAAATTTTTACACTTGCTGGATTACGTGTTAATAAAATATCTTTAAGATACTTTAGTGTTAAACCACTATCTACAATATCTTCTACGATTAGAACATGTTCTCCTTCAATACCTCTATCAAGATCTTTTAAAATTTTAACTACACCTGTTGATTCTGTTGCATTTCCATAGCTAGAAACTGCCATAAAATCCATTCTTAATGGTAAATCAATTTTTCTTACTAAATCACTTGTAAAAATATTAGACCCTTTTAAAATACCTACTACAACAAGAGGTTTTCCTTTATAATCTTTGGTAATTTGATTTCCTAACTTAGTAATACACTCATTTATTTGTGATTCTGAAAATAATATTTGTTGTACATCTTGTCGCATAATCTACTCCTTATTCCTCATGTAAAGTCATATATTCCTGAACTTTTTTCTTATTATACAACATAATGTTCGAATTGTAAAATTGTTTTCTGATTTTATTTGATTCCTTTGTACTCTTTTACAATAACTTCTGCAATTTGAATACCATCTACTGCAGCTGAACTAATACCTCCTGCATATCCTGCACCTTCACCTGCTGGATAAATTCCCTTAATATTACTTTGATACAATTCTGTTCTCGGCATTCTTATAGGAGAAGAACTTCTTGTTTCAAAACCTGTAAATAGTGCATCAGGATGATCAAAGTGCTTCATTTTCTTGCCAAAGGCCACCATAGCTTCATCAATTGCCTCTCCCATAAATTCAGGTAAAGCTGCTTTTAAGTTGCTAAGTGTCACACCTGGTGTATAAGTTGGCTTCACAATCCCAAATGCTTGCGATGTCTTATTAACTAAGAAATCCCCTAATCTTTGTACAGGTGCTTTATAATTACTTCCACCTAATTTAAATGCTGTTTCTTCAAATTGTCTTTGTAAATACATACCTGCTAATGGATGACTACTTTCAAAGTCTTCTGGCCCTACATTAACTAAAATCGCACTATTAGCATTGACACCATCACGTGCATGTTCACTCATTCCATTTGTTACAACTCTACCTTCTTCCGAAGCTGAAGCAATAACATAGCCACCTGGACACATACAGAAACTATAAACAGTACGTCCATTTTCACAGTGATGTACAGATTTATATTCAGCTGCACCTAATTTTGGATGATGTGCAAATTTTTCTCCAAATTGTGCTTCATTAATCCATTCTTGTAAATGCTCTACTCGCATGCCCATTGAAAAAGGCTTTTGCTCCATATGAATCCCTGCTTTATAAAGCATTTCAAATGTATCTCTTGCACTATGACCAATGGCTAAAATACAGTGTCCTGTTTCAAGACGTTCTTGTCCATTTAAAATAACTGCTTTAAGTTGGTTATCTTCAATATCTAAACCTGTTAATTGTGTTTCAAAACGAAAGGCTCCACCTAATGCAATAATCTGTTTTCTAATATTTCTTACAACATCCCTTAAAATATCTGTTCCTACATGAGGTTTATTCTTATAAAGAATTTCCTCTGGTGCACCTGCTAAAACCATCTCTTCTAAAACTTTATGACAACGCTTATTTTTAATTTGTGTTGTTAACTTACCATCTGAAAAAGTTCCAGCCCCTCCTTCTCCAAATTGTACATTACTCTTTGGATTAAAGGTACCATCTTTCCAAAATGTCTCTACATCTTTTACACGTTCTTCTACACATTTACCACGTTCTACTACAATCGGCTTAAATCCTTGTTGTGCTAAAATAAGTGCTGCAAATAAACCACATGGTCCGCTTCCTACTACCACTGGTGGATGTTCCATTAATTTATCACCCTTTGCTGGACAAACATATGCTGGATCTGCTCTCTTTAAAGTTGGATAGCGTTCTAATAAAAAGTCATCCTTTTTAGTTTCTACATCTACTGTATAAACTAATTTGATATCTTCTTTTTTACGTGCATCTATGGCTTCTTTAAAAATCGTATATCTGATAATATCAGATGGCTTAATTTTAAGCTTTTTAGCTATTTTATTTGGTAAAACTGCTTGATCTTCCTCTAAACTTAATTTAATATCTTGAACTCTAATCATTTGTTATCCTCATTTCTACTTACACTCTCACCTGCAATAAATCCTGTTGCCCAAGCCCATTGCAAGTTATAACCTCCACAATCTCCATCTACATCCATGACTTCTCCTGTAATATATAAATTCTTTGCTTTTAGAGACGCCATTGTCTGAAAATCTATTTCTGTTGCACGAATCCCCCCTGCAGTTACTTGTGCAAATTTATAGCCTCTCGTTCCCTGTATGCTAAAATTGAACGCTTTTAGTACCTGCACTAAACGCATTACCTCATCATATTCCAATTGTTCTAATAAGCGATGAATACTCTCTATATGAGCAGCTTTTAATACAGGCATAATGACACGTTTATGCAACATACCAATTAAAAGTTGCTCAATTGTACGTTCTGGATGTGCAGTAATACGCTCATACAGTAAACTAATCATTTCATCTTCAGATAAATTAGGAAATAAGTCTAATGTAAGTTCTGTATCTTGCTTATTTAGTGCTGCCAATGAGGCTACTCTACTAATTTGAAAAATAGGCGGCCCTGAAAGACCATCTTCAGTAAAAAGAACTTCTCCATATTCCTCTCTTCCTAATTTACCTTCTACAAAAATTTTAACATTTGCTTTAACTTTTGTTCCTTTCATCATCTTACAATAAGGTGATGATGAAAGAAGATGTACTAATATAGGAAATGGTGTTTTTAAAGTATGTCCTAACTTTTTTAAAATTTCATAACCTAATCCATCACATCCTAAGCTCGTATTAGTCATTCCACCTGTTGCCATAATCACTTTATGTGCTTCAAAAGTTTGTCCTTCTTCTGAAAAAAGTTGCCATCCTTCCTTTTTAGGCTTAATTTCTGTAATTTTAGTATCTGTAATTACTTCTACACCTAAACGTTCTATTTCCATACGTAGTACATCTAATACGCTTGTGGCTTGCTCAGATAATGGATAAACCTTTTTTCCTTCTATGAGCGGCATAATCCCTAATTCCATAAAAAAGTTTTTAGTTTCTTCATATCCAAAACGCTCTAATACCGACTTTATATCTACTGAGTCATAGGAATGATATTGTTTAGGTGTGATTTGAGTATTGGTCATATTACAACGCCCATTTCCTGTTACTAAAATCTTTTTTCCAACACGATTGGATCGTTCTATAATACATACTTGTGTTCCTTTTCGAGCTGCTACAATAGCTGCTACAAGTCCAGAGGCCCCGCCTCCTACAATGATTACATCTCTCATGATGCCCTCCTCTTATCTTTTAGATAACATGCTATCTTTTAAATAACATGCAATAAGACTGCCAAAATATTTCTGGCAGCCTTATTCTCCAACATATCCTTGTAATATTCTTTGAAGCGTACTTGGATTTAATAAAAGCGCTTCCTTTTGTGCACTAGTAATTTCAATTTCTTCATTTAGCAATAAACTATAAATATACTTCGAAAAATGGCTTATTTCATAATCTATTTTCACAGGACGCTTTGTTGTATCTTTCTCTTTAATACAAACATAATGATCATCAACACCTAAAACATATACAGGTTTCTCTACTTTTACATGAGTATCTGTAGGTTGCTCCTGAATAGATTTTACCAATGTTACTTCTTTTTCATTAAACGTTTCAATTGTATAATCCTTAAATCGGTCCTCTACTTCTTCTTTTGTAAGACCTAAAAGACTCTTTGCATCTATTTTAGTCTCACTTAAAGATTTACTTTTGATATCCTGATTTTTTAATATAATCTTTGTCTGTGGTAATATATAGATTTCATCTTTCCATTTTTCTACTGATTCTACTTCTGAAAGTACTACTGACTCATCTGCTACCTGTCCTTGCCATCCATTGGCTTTATTATAAAAATAAGTTACAAGAAAAACTACAGCAAATACAATCACCGCTGCCAATAGTGTATAAAAATATTGTCTTTTACTTAACATAAGCGTCTTCCTTTATCCATAAAATTAAATTCATATTAATTATGTCTAAATTTTAAATTTTTTATACACATTTATACATAAAGGAAGTATTTTTCTTTAAATCTTTAATAACTTAATGAGCTTACGCCCTCCGGGAATATATGAAAGATCATTCTTAGTAATCGTATGTGTTCCAATTCCCACAACAAAATAAATAATTGCTGCAATTGGTAGCACCACTACAATAGATAGTTTTGTAGAAAGTCCTATCCATAAAAATCCTTTATAAATAGCTAAGCTCACAATTCCCATAATCACTGCACATGTAGTAGGACGAATGAGTATTTCTTTCCAACTCATACGTATACTTAAATACTTTTGTAAATAATACATATTCAACACTGCATAGATAACATAACAAATTGTTGTACTATGTACAAATCCGTAAATATTAAGTGTTGGAAATCTTAGAGCAACCAAATTAATTACTATCTTAATAGCACAAGCAATAATGGCATTAATCGTTGGTATTTTCTGCTTACTCATACCTTGTAGTATGCCTGCACTAAGCTGTGCTATTGAAATAGCTAAAATAGCAATAGCACCTGTTGATAAAAGTTCAGACCCACTAGCATCACCTACTACCAAAGTTAAAATAGGCCCTGCAAAGACTAAAAATCCAATGGCAGACGGCGCAGCAATTAACATACCTACTTTGAAAATCATCTTTGTTTTATGACGTACATCTTCAATCTGTTTAGCTGCCATCCCTGCTGCAATAGCGGGTACACTAGCAAGTCCAAGTTGTAAAATTAAACTTACAGGAATATTCATAAAGGTCATATATTGAAAAGAAAGTTGTCCACTTAATTGACTTACAATACTTTCTGTAGAATAAATCCCTGCATCTATAACTGGAACTGATGATAACATTTGATGATCTCTAAGATATTCAATATTCTTAGGTAAAATATTAGAAATCATAGATTGGTCAATAGATGTCATAATGGAGAACACAGATGCACTGACAATAACCGGAATCATCATATTTAAAATCTGTTTTAAAATCATCCAAGTAGATTGATCATCATAAGCTTTACTTTCTTTAAGTTCAGCTTGTGCTTGTGGACGTTTCTTAATAAATAAAGTAATTAGTACTACGAAACCTGCAACTGCTCCAACTCCTGTACCCAGTGCACTTCCTGTTGCTCCCCATTCTAAATTCTTATTGGTTATCTTCATAAAATATGATGCTAAAATAACACTAAAAATAACATTAAAAATCTGTTCAATGATTTGAGAAGAAGCTGTAGGTGTCATATCTCCTCTTCCTTGGAAATAACCACGCAAGACTCCTAAACTTGTTGCAATCACAACTGTAGGTGCAAGGGCTCGAATCGGCAACGCTACATCTTGTGACTTATAGAAATTATCTGAAATAAAATCTGCACCTAACCATAAACTAACAGCCATAATACATGCAAATCCTATTGAATAAAGCATCGCAAGATGAAAAACTCTTTGTGCTTCTCTATATGCTCCTGCAGCTCGCCTTTCTGCTATTAATTTTGACAGTGCTCCAGGGATTGCCATAGCTGTTAGTGTTAAAATAACAACATAAATACCATAAGCAACACCATATAAAGACTGTCCTTCATCTCCTAAAATATTACGAATCGGTATACGATAAAGCATTCCGATAATTCGACTGGCTAATACTCCAATACTTAAAATCATCGCCCCTTTCATGAGGCTTTGTTTATTATCTGTAGTCTTCATAATTCTTCCCCTGTTTTTATTTTAGATGATTTCCTTTTTTTGTTGGTTTAAATCATTTTAACACACTTTTTTATCAAGCACACGCTTTTTCCGTCATTTTTCTTACAAGGCTTATACAAAAGAAAAAACTGCCGCATAAACGCTTAACCTTTTCATTAAGTGTTGCGGCAATCTTTCTATTTCTCATTATACGGTACTGGCGGTAGTAATGTTTCATCTTCATTGATTTTAAGTAATAATTCAAATCGCTCTGCAATCTCTGGATATTTTCTATTAAATAAAACAAATCGTTCTATTTTAGTCAAGCTGTCATGTGAAAGATATTGGGCCATCGCTTCCTTTTCAGCTACAGCATTTTCTTCAATATGGAGTAACTTTAAAAATTCATCAATAAGTGCATCTCTTGCAATTAAATATTGTGCCATCTTCCTTCCTTGTTCGGTCATTTTTAGTGGCTGATAGGTTGAATAAATGATTTGTTTTTGATAATGCATACGCTGCAAAGCTTGAATCGTCTTTTGAAGAGGTTGATTCATTTCTCTTGCTAATTCACTAATCTTAAACTCATTATTATCTTCTAAGTGTTTGTAAATACAGACTAAATACTTTTCTAGGCTTGAAGAAAGCATTATGACCTCCATTAATGTAAACCTACCATAACTATATGCAATTTGTTACTCAAACATGCAACTTTCCTACTTTTCATCAAATCTCTAAGATTAATTTGACACATAGTAGCTATTCATATTAGAATTATTGAGAGATTATCCTAATTAGAGGAGGTGAAATGATGTCTGAAATCGTACTTTTAAGTGATAGTTCTTGTGACCTACCTTCATCTTGTTTGGACCAGTATCATATTGAAATCATTCCATATTATGTTTCATTTGATTACGAACATTATTATAAAGAAATAATAGAGCTATCTATTTCTGATTTTTATCAAAGATTAAGAGCTGAAAAGATTTTCCCTAAAACATCTTTACCATCTATAAATGATTATTATGAACATTTTAAACCTCATATTGAGGCTGGTAAAAGTGTCATCTGTGTAACATTATCAAGTCATTTTAGTGGCTCATATAATGCAGCAGTTAACGCTCGTGAACTTATTTTAGAAAATTATCCTAATGCGCAAATTGAAATTATTAATTCTTTAAATGCAACAGGTGGTCAGGGTGTTCTTGTTTTGGAAATTGGACGTATGATTCAAAATGGTCTAGATTTCGAAACCATTTTAAACGTTATTCCAAAACTTAAGGAAACTGCTCGTATCTTTTTCTTTGTAGAAACATTAGATTATCTTGAACATGGTGGACGTATTGGTAAAGCTTCTGCCTTACTGGGTACAATGCTCAACGTTAAACCACTTATTTATTTACAAGACGGCCTACTCTTCCCTAATGGAAAAGTACGTGGCACAAAAAAAGCACTTGCTAAAATACTTGAAATCTCTAAAGAATATGTTGGTGATGAAGCAGACAAGTATCAATACTTAATTGCTCATGCTGACAATATTGAATACGCAACTGTAGCTAAAGCTGGTCTTGAAGCCGAGCTTGGTGTATCTACACTTGCTGACTTCTGTTTCATTGGAACAACAATTGGTGTTTATACAGGACCAGATGTTGTAGGTGTTTGTTTAATTAGAAAATACGAGACTTTACTTTAAATAAAAAACGCTTCTTTATTATAATGAGAAGCGTTTTTTATTTTTATTCCATATGTAATGAACGATTTACATTCCCTTTACTTCTTTTTATAGCATGAGTAAATGCGTAAAAAATAGTCCATAGTGCAAAAGCTTCTGTTACTGTAAATAATTTAAAGATTCTTACCGTTTCGTTACCAGATGCAATCCCATCTATTGTTAATAAAATTTGTGCTAAAATAATCACAAAAAGTTGTACTCTAATTTGTAAATGTTTATACTTTATAATCCCTATTAAACATAAAATAAGCATGATCAAAATAAAGCTTCCTTGTGCAATACTTAAATAACGTGTAAACGGCGGAAGTAATAACAGCTCATAACCATAACTACTACTTGCAACCAGTTTGGTCGGTTGTTTTAAAATGAGATAAATATAAAATACATCCCAAGGCAAAAATGCTAATAAATAAGATTTAAGTTGAATCTGTTCTTGAATGACTGGAATAACATACCATACAGCTATTGCTGTTAGCATTGTAATCCCAATACTACTTGCATAATAAAAATATCGAATAGACACTAAAAGCTTTAAATCCATGCTATATGCATAGAGTATTAATGTTAAATATCTTAATGATGTAAAACTTAAAAGTACACTTCCTATTATTTTAATTTCGCTAGAACATAGTGTACTTAAGGTCTTTATATTCCATCCAATCATCACAAGGGCTACAAGACAGCTACCTACTAGCAACCATTTCTCCATTTAAAATCACCTCCCTACATTAATGTATGGACAAAATATCATATTTAGAACACATGCGTATATAAAAAACCTAGTCTTACTGAAAAAAGACTAGGTTTTTTATTGCATTTTATAAATTTAATTTTTCTTCTCTATTTAAAGCATTTAAATAAGATACTGCCTGTAATACAGCTGTACTACCTTCTCCTACTGCTTTAGCCACTTGAAAAGGCTTACCTGTACAATCACCTGCTGCATAAACACCTGGTAAATTAGTTTCCATCATACGATTTACTTTAACAGCTGCACCATCAACTTCTAGCCCTGCTAAAAGCTTAGAAGTCGGAATGCTCTCTTTAATAATAAAAACGCCACTAACTTCCAAACTAGATTCTGCTAACTCCAAACCTGCTACAACATTTTCACCAATAATTTTCTTTGGTTTACTACGTACAATCTCAATACGTTCATCTAAATGATCAATCTCTTTATAAAGCGGAATATAATATACCTTTTCACACACTTCTGCTAAATAATTTGCATCTTCTTCTGCATGCGTACTATCTCCAATGACAACAACTGCTTTTCCTCTATAAAGTGGCCCATCACAAGTTGCACAATAGCTTACACCACGTCCTAAAAACTCATTTTCTCCTGGTAAAATAGATGTTTTCGCAATACCACTGGCTAAAATAACTGTTTTTGCTTCAATAAATTCATTTTCTACATTCAGCATATAACTTTTTCCCATTGGAAAAATTTCAATCACTTTTGCTGTTTGAATTTCTACACCTATTTCTCTTGCATGACCTGTAAATTGTTCCATCATTTCTTTCCCTGTCACGCCAAGCATTCCGATGTAATTATCTATGCGTTCTGCCTTATATATATAACTGGTACTCATTGGATTCCCAAATACCTTAACTTTTTTATTACGAATCTTACCTGTAATCGCTGCAGATAATCCGGCTGGACCTGCACCAATAATAGCAATGTCTAACATATATCTTCCTCCGTCGTCTTCTTATGCTTTGGCACAATGTGCCTATATATATCATATTAATGTGTATTAGAATTTGCCAGTCATTCTTTTAATATTCCTTTACACAATCTGACAAGTCATTAGTGATTTTGTCACATCTCCTAATGCTGTTTATCCTAGTTCCTCTGGCATGATTCTACTCAAACGATATATGGTATCAAGGGTTTCATCAAACGGTATCATTTGTTTTAAGCCACATAAAGTCATCTCTGCACTAATAAGTGCATTTGAAACGCCCATTACATTTCGTTTTTGACAAGGTGTTTCCTCTACGCCTGCCACTGGATTGCAACCTAACCCTAACATATTCGTAATGGCTGTTGCTGCTGCATCAAGAGAAACTTCTGGTGAAGCGCCCATCATCTCGCAAACAGCTGCTGCCGCCATAGCAGATGCTATTCCCACTTCCATTTGATAGCCACTTTCTGCACCTAAAAGACTTGTGTTACAGGTCATTAAATATCCAATTGCACCTGCATTAAACAATGCTTTTACCATTTGTTCATCTGTCAATTCAAAATGCTCTTGCATTGCTAGAAATACCCCTGGTATAACACCAGATGAACCTGCTGTAGGTGCAGCTACAATTAGTCCCATAGCGCAATTGACTTCTAACACCCCTACTGCATAGCTCATTGCTTTACTCATCATTTCTCCGCATACAGAATGCTTGCCTGCATTTAAAAAGAGGCGTTTACTTTCACCTCCGCCAAGTCCATCCATAGAAACAAGATTTTCTCTTAGCGCACGCTCTGCCGCACGCTTCATAATATCATAAGCATGTGCCATACGTTCCATAATTTCTTCTCTACTACATTTAAAAAGTTGCATTTCTCTTTGTATCATAACTTCTGAAATAGAGCAATTATTTTTATGACAAAGCTCTAATAATTCTTTACTATCTATAAAGTTCATATCCCCGTCCTCATTAATGAATAATTCTAGCATATTGTACAGCTATATGATTGGAAATAGCATCTAATACTTGACTACAAATTGCCTCATCAACTTCTACAATAGTTGATGCCATTTTCCCGTTATGTTCACGATAAACACGCATATAAGCAATATTGATTTTCCAGTTGTTTAAACAATTTGTAATATGTGCTACAAGCCCTGGTTGATCTTGATGCCTTACTAGTAAAGTATGATATTCTCCATTAAAGAATACTTCCATTCCATTAACTTTATCAATGTTAATAGCACCTGCCCCTATAGAAGAACCTGTAATACTAATTGTATTTCCTTCTGTATCCTGCATGATAATATCTACTGTATTAGGATGTTTAATATGCGCACTATCACTTGTCCTAAACTCATAATTTAACCCTTTTTCCCTAGCACAGATAAATGCATCTTTAATTCGCTCATCCTCTTGATTCATTCCTAATAATCCTGCTACAAGTGCACGATCTGTTCCATGATTTTTATATGTTTTAGCAAATGAACCATACAATATAAAAGTCACCTTGTCTAGCTTCTTTGGTGCTAACTGATAAGCTACTTTTGCTATTTTTAAAGCACCTGTTGTATGAGCGCTAGATGGCCCTATCATATTGGGCCCAATAATATCAAATACACTAAGTTCTTTCATAGTTGTCCTCTTTTATTAAAATGAATAATTTTAGTATATCCATTATAACTTAAATTACCATATTAGGTCAAAAAAAGAAGGCCCCAAAGGCCCTCTTTTTTAAGTCCATACTATTTAGTTTTTTTAGCTTTTAAGCAAGCTGGCATTTCTGGTTCATAGTATAAATATATTGATTTTGAACCACATGCTTCTTTGACTGCTTTTTCTGCACTTTTAGCTACTGCTTTTAAAATTGTTTTTTTCATTTTCTTTTCCCCTTTTCATATTCTATAATCCACACAGCTAAAGCTGTATATACTTGGGTACAAACAATAATCGTTCCTATATTCACATATTTCCCACTAGCTAACAAAAAACAACTTATCAAACTATAAAGTACCGCTAGTAAACGTGTGCGTTTACTTCTATAAGCCATCTCTTCATCTGTCTTTGGATTCTTTATACTATTTAAACTCCCCACTTTAAATAGATAAAGCATTGCTACCAGACTAATCACTATGAGGCTATAGCTCAGCTGATATTGATTTTGAATCCAAATCATACCTACTGTAGCAATAAAGCAACTACAAGATAATAAAAAACACTTTTCATAGGCATTTGCATGGTAGCCACCTGCGTAATGTCTTAAACCGGCTAAAGCCATTAAAAAAACAATAGCTTCTATCCCTTTATTTAAAACAAAACCTATAATGACAATAAAAACTGTAATAAACATTGAAGATAAGACTAATTGTAATCCATATGAATAGACTTCTTGGTCTTCCTGTTCAATAATTTGATTTTTTATAAGCTGACTTGTTAAATATTGTGCTATAGTAAACACGTCTTCCCCCTTTTAGACATTTTGTTTGTACAAATTTATATTAACTCATATTCAAATGAATATTAGAGTGGGAACATAATCTTTAATGTAAAGATGCTACCATCACAACTCCACTGAAGTTTTCCCTTATAACGCTCCGTGGACACTTGCATGCTACGCATACCAATACCGTGCCTTTCTTTGTCTTTTTTTGTTGTCTTCAGCTCACCCTTATATAAAGTATTACTCTTTACAGAATTTATTACCTTAATCCATACTTGATGTCCTTGTTCTATAATTTCTAGTCTAATTTTACGCTGCTGTATATCCTCAACTTGACAAGCTGCTTCTATGGCATTATCTAAACTATTACTCAAAATAGCACATAAATCCACATCTTCTATTTTTAATTGAACAGGTAAGGTACCTTCTACCTCCATTTTGATGCTATCCTTTTTAGCTCGAAACATCTTTTGATTCACTATAGCATCTGCAATGTCATTTCCAATATGTACACTAACTGTTTGTGGTTGACTACTTTGTGTTAATTTTTGAATATAATCTCTAGCTTTATCTACATTATCCAGCTGCAATAGCATATCAATACAACTAATATGATTATTAAAATCATGCCTTATGCGATGCCACTCATCTTCTAAAACCTTATTTTCTTCTGCTGACTTAACTAGTAGCTCATTTTGACATTGAATGAGTAAATACTCCCCTTCTTTTCGAGCACTCTCATTTAATCGCTTAATTGCCCAATAAACAATCATATCCGTAGAAAATATCGTAATAGATAGTGTACAGACTAAAATATCTATTTTAGGATCAGTCGTCCACTCTATACTAAAATGTACCAACGATTCTAAACTATATAAACTAATGAAAGTTATAATAATCGTCACCACTAATATATATATATTTTGCTTTGTAAACGGAATCTTTTGTGTTTCTTTTTCTTTAGCAGAAAGGATTAAAAAAATACTAAAACTACATAATTTACTCACCAATGCTACATTATACCTTAAGGCATGAAAACGTTGTAAATAAGTAAACGTTGCCTCTGAATAAATGCTACAGTATAGCTCACTTACTGTAAAATCACATATGGTACAAATAACTACATAGATAGCTGTATAAAAAATATATTTCCACTTTTCCATTTTAAACTGTAAAACCATATATAAAGCTACAAAAAACATGGAATAACCTATTCCACCATAAGTAGACATTGAAAACATATTCTTTATAAAGATCATAATCATTAATCCAATTAAAATAGAGGCTCGTACCATACTATTTTTAATACGCAGTGTACTACAAGATCGTACCAAAAAAATATATAAGATTAAACTTTCAATAATACATAATAAAAACTCCATAAGATGATAGGCTATATCTAACATCAGGCACCACCTCACTCTTCTTTATCTCTACTGTACTGATGTGCCTCTTTTTTATGCTACTTCAAAATTACATATTATGTCTTTATCTGTTTTTATTATACATAATTTACTGAATAATTGCAATATTAAATTTAATTTTATTATTTATTTGTTTTCTAATGTTTTATTGATACATTTCGTCTTATTTATATATTTTTCCTATTGAATTTCTTTCTAAAAATATATCGATGTCTACTTTTCGAAATAACCTATGGGTAAATATTGACAAACGTCAGTCTTCATGCTATTATAATGGAGTAATCACTCAACATAAGCTGTTATGGCTCAGTCGGTAGAGCGTCGCCTTGGTAAGGCGGAGGCCACGGGTTCGATTCCCGTTAACAGCTTTATAAGAACCCCCTTGATTCTCTTATGTTTCAAGGGGTTTTATTTTATGCAAATTCACCTTTTATATGGCCATTTACTATTCACAAAAAAATAGCGCATTTACTATAAACCCTAGTAAATGCGCTATTTTTTTCCTATATTACTTAATTAAGATATACTATAAAGATAAATCTCATTATCTTCATAGTCATAATAACCAATGGTATTACCTGTTGAATAATTAATAAGTGTACCATCCACTTCATAATCTGTTGCAGTATTTAATCTTCTAGCAATATCTTTTAAATAGCTTCTTAGGGTTGTATCATTGTTAGTTCCCTTATTACTATTCCAAGCAGATTTCATGTCATCTGTAATATCAAGATATAAATTAAAGTTTACATACTCACGACTATTGCTAAGAGATACGCTGCTCTTTCTTACATTAATGTTACCACTATAGCCCTTAATTTGGACACTTGTTGTATCATCTACAATATCTTCTAAGTCTTCTTCATCATCATAGTCATAGTCGTAATCATAGTTATAATCTGAATAACTTAAGTAATCGCTCTTTGAATAGTTAAATCTATATAAATCACGACTTGAATTTGTATATTCAATAGCACCCGAAATTACAATATCATCATGACGGTCTCTAATATATTTACATACATCCTCAATAAAGTTTTTCACACGTGAGCGACTTAATTGATTAAACTTACGATAATCAGATGAACTGTCTATTGTTATAGTTACTTTTAATTTATTTGAACTTAATGAAAGTGAAAAATCGAAGTCAATATCATCAAAGTAATCACTATATTCATTATTTAATGATCTTCTTGTATCTGATACCTCGCTACTACTTATATTGGTTCCTGAAGTTGTATCATATTTAGTTGAAGTACTTGTACTTGTTGTGCTTGAAACAACACCTTCATTTTTTAATTTTTCTAGTTCTTTTCTTAGTGTTGCAATTTCATAGTTTTTGGCTTGTAATTCTGCCTGTGCACTTAAAACTGGAGTAGTGGTTCCATTAATCATAACGGTTTGAGATGCTTGATTCCAATCTATATTTAAACCAAGCATATTCCCAAATGCCTTTACTGGTAAATAGGTTGTCCCATCAATAATAACTGTCTGCGCTGCCGTATTTTGATACGCTCCATTATAATATAGATTAACGCCCCCATACTGTACTTTTTTAGTTCTATAATAGCCTGCTGCTTGCATTGGAACATAGCACATTGCTAGACATAGACCAATAGCAACTAAATTTTTTCCCTTTCTCATTTGACTCCTCCTTAATATTAAATGGAATATCTACTAATAGCACTCCTCTATTAATCCTTATCTTATATTTCGGCACATTATTCCAATTCATTAACTTCTTTTAATCTTATTTTCTATCTGTTATTAAAAAGTTAATCTATAAAACCAACGTTTAATAGGGTAAGGGGTACGCCTAACACCTTGTTTTTAAATTGATTATTTCTTATAGTTATAGATGTAAACATGTTTGCAATCATATCAAAAAGGAGCGAACATTATGTTATTTAATTTCTGTAATCAATCTGGTCAAGTTATCTGTACTATTGAAGCACACGATAAAATAAAAGCCAAAGGCATTTATAAAAAAATGCATAAAGAGGGAGAAGTAAAAGTACCTCCTACACAAGTTATCATTTCTAAACACGAATAAATTAAGTAAGGGCTAGAAAATCACTTCTTCCTAGTCCTTACTTTTTGCTTAGTCTTTACTATTTTTTATTCAAATTATCCTGCTCTAATTGAGTCATTACTTCTTTCATTACCCAGGCAATATCCTCATTAATCACTAAGTTGGCTCGTTGGTCAGCTGATGTAGTACTTTTATTAATTAATATCAGTTGCTTACCTTTAAAATAATCAATTAATCCTGCTGCTGGATAAACCACAAGTGAAGTACCACCAATAATTAAAGTATCTGCCTGTGCAATAGCATGGATAGCTCCTGAAATAACTTGATCATCTAATCCTTCTTCATAAAGAACCACATCTGGTTTAACCGTTCCTCCACACTTTTCACACTTAGGCACGTCATCTGCTTCCATCACATAATCCGCATCATAAAAGGCATGACATTTCATACAATAATTCCTTAAGACCGAACCATGAAGCTCATAGACCTTCTTACTTCCTGCTGCTTGATGAAGCCCATCAATATTTTGTGTTACTACTGCCTTTAGCTTGCCCATTTCTTCAAGTTTTGCAAGCGCAATATGACAATCATTAGGCTTTGCATTTGGATAAATTAAATGTTTCTTATAGAAGTCATAAAATTCTTCTGGATATTTCATAAAAAATGTATGAGAAACTGCCTGCTCTGGCGTAAAATTACGATTTAATTTCTTACTATAAAGTCCATTAGAGCTACGAAAATCAGGTATTCCACTTTCACAACTACATCCTGCACCACCGAAGAACACGATATTATGACTCTCTTGTATAATCTTCTTTAGCTTTTCAATAACCATCCGTATCACACTCCCCATTCACTACTTATTTTTTATAGTATCTCCTCATTAATCTATTTTCTTCCCCTTTATCCTTTAGTTCTTTGTTCCTTTTCTTCCTTTGTGACTATTTGACGTAATCTTCGCATGCCACTGCTTTTCTTCTTATTAAATAAATAGATATCAAAATATGTACAAATATCAAAAGTTAGTTCTGGTAGTTCATTACAAATGTATACTAAATCAAGAGAACTTTTGATTAATCCTTTTTCTACCGCATTTAAAACCATTTTCCCAGTATTCGTCTGCTCTGTATATTCTAATTTTCCATATATCTTTTCAAACTCAATGACTTTCTTCATATCGCTTACAAATTTTTCTACATTATCACTCATTATTAGCCCCCTAGTTGCCTTTTTTTCTCTATATAATTATACTCACTTCTATACTTTTTTACAAATCAAAAAAGAAGCCTATTTATTTTATTTAAATAAGCTTCTCTCCTATTCACACGCCCTATTAAGGCTTCTCTAATCTCTACGAGCTACCTTACTTACTCTTCTCATACGCCCTTTGATTGGTGTATTTTGTAATTGTTTATAAACCTTTTCACCTTTTCCATTTAAAATTTCTACATAAGTAGAGATATCTTGAATTTGAATAATCCCTATATCTTCTGCACACACTCCCGGTAAATTGCATAAGGTGCCTACAATGTCTACTGGACGCATCTTTGTTTTTTTACCTGCGTTAATGTGTAATTTTAAAATATCTTGATGAATTGCTTCTACTTCATTTTTCTGCAGAGCAATAGGCTGAGCCATTTTTTCTTTAAACGCCTCTTCTACTTCCTTTACTTCTACTTCATCTATCATTTCCTCTATTACAAGTGGCTTACCAATATAATCTTCTATTGCCTTTGTAAATTTCTGTTCTTCCTTTGTAATCAGCATGGCTGCTTTTCCTATTTGTTTCCCTCTACCTGTTCTTCCAATACGGTGAACATACTGCTCTTTGTCTTCTGGTACATCATAACTGACTACATAGGTCACATGTTTTACATCAATCCCTCTTGCTGCCACATCTGTACACACTAAATAACGATAATGTCCTCTTCTAAAATCTTCCATTACACGAAAACGGTCTCTTTGCTCCATCCCACCATGTAACATCGCACAATTATATCCTTCTTCATAAAGCGCTTTATATACACGTTCTACTTCTAGCTTTCGATTGCAAAAAATCATACAGCATTCTGGGTTTTCACTTTTGGTTAGTTGCATTAAAGAAAGTAACTTATCTTCTGTTTTTACTTCATAACATCGTGCCTCTACCTGTTTGCTGGTTACTTGCTTTGGTGTGATTTGAATAGGGATAGGTGCTTTCATCATTTCTTCTGTAAGCTTACAAATAGCCTTTGGCATAGTAGCCGAAAAAAGTAAAGTACGATGCTTTGGTAAGGCTTCTATAATGCGTCTTACATCTTCTATAAATCCCATCTTAAGCATTTCATCGGCTTCATCTATCACTAAACACTGTATGTCTTTCATTTGAATTGTACCTTTTTCCAAATGGTCTAATAACCTTCCTGGTGTTGCTACGACTACATGTGTTTTTTGTTTTAATTCTTTTTGTTGTACGCCAAAAGGTGCTTTCCCATAAACCCCAACTGCTTTAATTCTTTTAAATCGTCCTACCTTAAAGAACACCTCTTGGATTTGTAAGGCTAGCTCTCTGGTTGGTGTTAAAATAAGGGCCTGTGGATAGCGTCCTTCCCAATCCACTTCTTCACAAATTGGAAGGGCAAATGCCATCGTCTTTCCACTACCTGTTTGAGCTTGTACAATTAAATCTTGATTTTCATTAAAACGCTCTAATACTGCTTGTTGAACGTTGGTTGGCTTTTCATAACCAAGCTTTTCTAAAGCCTTTAAAATTGGCTCACTAAATGGATATTGTTTAAATGTTTGCATTGTCTTTATCTTCCTTTTATCTTATAGTCATTTAAAAAGAAGGCCATCGCAAGATAGCCTTCTTTGCTAAAAATTAAACACACTTAATAAATCTAATTGGTTAGACTCTGTTAAGTCTCCTAAAATGCCTAGTTCAGACATTTTATCCGTTACAGTCTTACTCACTTTAGATCGGTTTCTAAAGTCTTCCTTAGACATAAATGGACCATCTTTAACCGCTTCTACAATTCCTTCAGCAGCTTTATCTCCCAGACCATCTATTGCACTAAGAGATGGCATAATTTTGTTATCAATAATTTGAAAACGTTTTGCCTCTGCCTTTTCTAAATCAATCGGCATAAAATCAATGCCTCTTGCATACATTTCCTGGACAATACGCATGTCCTTTAAAACATCTTGCTCTTTAGCTGATTGATTTTCTTTCCCTTTCATCATCAATTCTTTCATATGATACTCTAGTCGCTCTTTTCCTTGACACATGAGTTCATAGTTGAATGCAGATGCTCTAATACTAAAGTAAGCTGTATAATAGGCTAGTGGATAATGAATTTTAAACCAAGCAATACGCCAAGCCATCATAACGTAAGCTGCTGCATGGGCCTTAGGGAACATATATTTAATCTTTTTACATGACCAAATATACCACTCGGGTACACCATTTTCTAACATCGCTTCTTCCCATTCAGGTTTAAGTCCTTTTCCTTTACGTACACTTTCCATAATGGTAAATGAAAGCCCTTTTTCCATACCTTGATTAATTAAATAGGTCATAATATCATCACGTGTACAAATAACAGTGGAAATGGTTCCTCTTCCCTCTTCAATTAAAGTCTGTGCATTGCCTAACCATACATCCGTTCCATGGGATAATCCGGAAATACGAACAAGGTCTGAAAAACTTTGAGGTTTGGCATCTAGTACCATTTGAATAACAAACTCTGTTCCAAACTCCGGAACGCCCAAACATCCTAACTTAATGCCACCAATATCTTCAGGCTTAATGCCTAATGCCTTAGTATTATGGAATAAACTCATTACATCTTTATCATCTAATTTAATGGTTTTTGCATCAATACCTGTAATATCTTCTAACCTTCTGATAATGGTCGGATCATCGTGTCCTAGAATATCTAGTTTAAGTAAGTTATGGTCAATGGAGTGATATTCAAAATGTGTGGTGACAATAGGCGTTGTCATATCATTAGCTGGATGTTGAATAGCTGTAAATTCATAAATCTCTCGATCATGAGGCACAACAATAATCCCACCTGGATGTTGTCCTGTTGTACGTTTAACGCCTGTACATCCTTCCGCAATACGTTTCATTTCTGCACGTCTTTTATGCACACCACGCTCTTCATAATACTTATAAACATAAGCAAAAGCTGTCTTTTCTGCTAGTGTACCAATGGTTCCTGCACGAAATGCCTTTCCTTCTCCAAAGAGTACCTCTACATATTTATGGGATTTCGCTTGGTAATCTCCAGAGAAGTTAAGGTCAATATCTGGCTCCTTATCACCCTTGAATCCAAGGAAAGTTTCGAATGGAATATCATGTCCTTCTTTATTTAAAGGATGCCCACATTTTGGACAAGTGGCATCTGGCATATCACACCCAGACCTTCCTGCATATGCCTTAACTTCATC